>JAZQBE010000035.1:0-7567 GCA_045545575.1 Shuttleworthella sp. | reverse complement strand
CTAAGCGTGAAGCCCCCCTCAAGATGAGATATCCCGTCTTCGGACATAAGATCCCTTAAAGAGTATGAGGTAGATAGGGCAGGGGTGTAAGTGCAGTAATGTATTTAGCTGACTGTTACTAATCGATCGAAGGCTTGATCTCAAGCGGAGAAAGGCAGCAGTTCGCCGTATGATGAATGCGATGCTTGCATCAGCAATTCATCATACAAGAACTGGGACTTGCGTAGCAAGTCATCGAGAAGAAGCACGCGAAGCGTGCGGATTCGAGATGAGCTGCCTTTCGGATTTCGGTTTCGTCTGTCACTCTGTATGAAGTTTTGAGGGTACGTCAAGTACTCAGGTTTCTGTTTGGCCCAGTGGCTCAGTTGGTTAGAGCGCCGCCCTGTCACGGCGGAGGTCGCGGGTTCGAGCCCCGCCTGGGTCGTTTTTATTTTTGGGATCTTAGCTCAGCTGGGAGAGCATCTGCCTTACAAGCAGAGGGTCACAGGTTCGAGCCCTGTAGGTCCCATTCGATGAATTGGATTTTTCATGCCGATGTGGCTCAATTGGCAGAGCAGCTGATTTGTAATCAGCAGGTTATCGGTTCGAGTCCGATCATCGGCTTCATAATATGGGTGGTTTCCCGAGTGGCCAAAGGGGACAGACTGTAAATCTGCTGCACATTGCTTCGGTGGTTCGAATCCACCACCACCCAGTTGCCGAAAGGCAAATTTATATAACATCGCGGGGTAGAGCAGTCTGGAAGCTCGTCGGGCTCATAACCCGGAGGTCGTAGGTTCAAATCCTTCCCCCGCAACCAGCCCAGTTAGCTCAGTTGGTAGAGCAGAGGACTGAAAATCCTCGTGTCTTTGGTTCGATTCCGAAACTGGGCACGAAAAAAAGCACTGACCGTTCGGTTGGTGCTTTTTTTTGCAATCTGCATGGTGAATGCGCGCATTCGGCGCAGATGTTTTTTGACAGTTTACACGAAGACTATAGAAACGCGGCGGCTTAATGGTATAATACTACATAATGCGGATATTTCTGCTACAGGAAAACGGCCGGTTCGCGTGGTATGGAATCTGCGGGGAGAGGGAACGCGCTATGAAGAAAACCTGGATCATTATTGTCAACGTGCTGATTATGATCGCGCTGCTGACTTTCGTGGCCCTTTACTCCCACTCTGCGTCCACGAACATGACCCAGCGGCAGATCGAGCATTATGAAAACACGACCATTACCATGGAGCACGTCACGGAGAATTATCTGGAGGGCGAGCAGCGCATCTGCGACGTGTGGGCGCACTATATCAACAGCAGGGACATGACCATCGAGGAAGCGATTTCCTTTATCCGGGTCTCCCATGTACTGCCGACGGTTTCGGCGCATATCGTATATCAGGATACGCTGTCCGGTCTCTCGACGAGACCGCATCTCGATGATCCCGACGATCATTCTGTTTCTTACGCGCGGACAGATCTGTTAAAGGATCTGGGCTGGATTCACGACATCGGGGAAGCCATCAACATTTCCCGCGCCTATACGAATCCGGTGAACGGCGAGCAGTCTCTGGCGTTCTGCAATCATATTTCACTGCTTGATCCCGAAACCGGCGATACCAAAAACGCCGTCCTGATGCGTGTGCTGCCGATGGAGGAGCTGGAGCAGAAATGGATTTTCCCCCATGAAGAGTTTGAAACCGCCGAGCTTTCCATGATCGACGCGGACGGCAATTATATCATCAAGGGGCATTCTTTTAAAAACTCCAGTTTCTTTGAGTTTTACAGATCCTACAATGCCGCGGACGCATCCGCTGCGAAGCAGATCTTTGAAACAGTTACGTCGACCACCGGCTCCTTTACCATGTTCAATTCCCGGGGGGAGAAGTGTATCCTGGCCTACACGCCGGTGGAGGCGGCGGGCGGCTGGACACTGCTGAACCTGATGCCGGTGAAGGACCTGAACGTCAATACCCAGAACTGGATGCTGATCGGCTTCGTTTCCGCGGGGCTTTTGATTCTGTTTATCTTTGATCTTGCCGTGATGATTGTTTTCAACCAGAAGCTTCAGCAGGCGGCCACGGAAGCGGCGGCGGCGAGCCGGGCAAAAACCGATTTCCTCTCGACGGTGTCCCATGCCATCCGCACGCCGATGAAAGCCATCATCGGCCTGACGGCGATCGCGGAGCGGAATCTCGGAGACACGGAATCGGTGGGCGAGAGTCTGCGCAAGATCTCCATGGCCGGCAATCATCTGCTGACCCTGATCAACGACATTCTCGACATTTCCAAGGTCGAGAGCGGAAAACTGAACCTCAGCCCGCTGACGTTCTCCATCGTCGAGACGGTGGAAAACCTTGTGAACCTTTCCCAGCCGATGATCAAGGAAAAGAATATCACGTTCAATTTCCGCACCGGACAGATCGACAAAGAGTATTTCTACGCCGACCAGCTTCGGCTGAATCAGATTTATATCAACATTCTGTCCAATGCCATCAAGTACACGGAACCGGGCGGCCGGGTCAGCGTGGACATCCGGGAAGAGGAGAGTCCGAAATCCGGCTGCGAGCGGCTGGTTTACCGGGTCGCGGATACGGGCATCGGCATGACGCCGGAGTTTATGGCCAATATGTACCAGGCGTTCTCGCGCCAGACCGACAGCCGGGTGAACAGCATTCAGGGAACCGGTCTCGGACTGGCCATCACGAAGCAGATGGTGGATCTGATGGAGGGCACCATCGACTGCGAGAGTGAACCGGGGAAGGGCACGACCTTCACCGTGACGCTGGATCTTCCTGTTGCCGACCGGCAGAGGGAGGAGATGGTGCTGGATCCGATGGATGTGCTGATTGTCGATGACGACGAGATCCTTCTGGAGACGGCCGTGGATACGCTGGCGTCCCTTGGCGTGACGGCCGACCGCGCGAGCAGCGGGCAGGAGGCGCTGCGATTGATCGGCGAGCGGCATCAGAGCGGACGGGACTACAGCGTCGTGATCCTGGACTGGAAGATGCCGGACCTCGACGGCGTCGAGACCATTCGCCGGATCCGCTCGGATGTGGGGGCGGATACGCCCATCCTGCTGGTCTCCGCCTATGACTGGTCGGATATCGAGGATACGGCAAAGGATGCCGGCGCCAACGGCTTTGTCAGCAAGCCGCTGTTCCGTTCGAAGCTGTACGATAAAATCAACGCGCTCCTCGGAACGGAGGTGAAGTCCGTGGAGCCGGAGAACGACTATTCCGATCTGCAGGGAATGAACATTCTCATTGCGGAGGACAATGATATCAACTGGGAGATCGTATCCACCATGCTCAGCATGTTCGGGATCACGACGGAGCGCGCCGAAAACGGCCGCATCTGCGTGGAGAAAATGAGCCGGGCGGCGGAAGGAAGCTATGATCTGATCTTCATGGATATCCAGATGCCGGAAATGAACGGACTCGAGGCCACAAAGCGCATCCGCGCCCTGGAAAATCCCTGGGCGTCGACCCTTCCGATCATCGCCATGACGGCAGATGCGTTTTCGGAAAACGTTACAGAGTGCCTGAATGCCGGTATGAACGGGCATATCGCAAAGCCGATTGATATGAAGTTAGTCATCAAGGAGATCCGCAGAATCAAGGAGGAGAGGTCATGAAAAAGCTGTTGGGAATCATTTTGATCATCTGTATGCTCGGATCGCTGGCGGCCTGCGGCGGAAAACCGCAGGAGGAAACCCCCGCCGGTTTCGCGCCGGCACTCGACACCGGCAAGGAGTGCAGTATCACCGTCGCCGGAAGCTATGACAACTTTGAGGCGCTGGAGGCATCCTTTGACCGCTTCAACGAGATCTATCCGAACGTGCAGTTAAGCTATGTGAAGCTGGACGACTACAACAACATGCTTGGCACGGTGCTGGAAAGCAATGACAAGCCCAACATTTTCTTCTCCTATGCCTGGATGGTCGGGAACGAGCAGTACGCGCCGGTGTTTGCCCATACGGAGGACCTTGCGGACGCCGCCCTCAAGCTGGACCTGAGCTGCATCCGCCCCGGTCTGCTCAACAAGGATGCCGAAGGGCATGTGATGCTGGTGCCGGTGTTCTCGAGAACCTACGGCATGCTTGTCAACAGCGATCTGTTTGAGAAGGAAGGCATTGCCGTTCCGGGCACGTGGAGCGAGCTGCTGTCCGCGTGCGAAGCGTTCCACAGCAAGGGATACGCGAATCCTATGATGGGCTTCAGCCTGAATTCGTCGAGCAGCTTCATGAATACCGTGGCCTATCCGATTTTTGCGGCCGAGCTCGCGAAGAACCCGGAAGCGCTTGCGAAGGCCAACGCGCTCGATCCCGCGGCGGGTGAGTACATGCGCCCGGCGCTGGAGGCGGTGAAGCAGCTGATCGATAGCGGCTGCATCGATCTGGCCGAGTGCGACAAGATTGAAGATAATTACACCCAGGTGATCCTGCGCTTCTTTGAGGGCGACGTGCCGATGATGATCTGCACCGGCGATACCGTGTCGGGAACCAAGAAGCGCGAGAGCCAGTCCGAGGCGTTTACGAAGACGCCGTTCAAATACACGTTCCTGCCGATGCCGCTGACCGAGGAAGGCGGGTACTTTATCGACAGTCCGTCTCTGGAGTTCTCTGTGAACAAGGACTGCGAAAACCTGGATATGACGAACGAGTTCATGCGTTTCCTGATCCGGAACGAGGAGCTGAACGAGATGGCTTCGGTGAAGCGTCTGGTGACCCCCACCTCGGATCTGTCCCTGGATGAGATATACGCGGCCTTCGGCAAGGTGCCGTCCGAGCGCATCATCTCGCCGGAGGCGGTGGGCATCACGGATCCGCTTACGGTGCAGCTCCGTCTGGCGGCGTTTGCGGTCGGAAAGGGCGAGCTCAGCGTGGAGGAAGCGGCTGCGAAGTACGGCAGTTTTGAATAAAGCTGGCTGCGGCGTTCAGCAGGGCTTCACGGTTATTCATTTCGGGCTGCTCGAGCACTAGCTCGAGCAGTTCAAAGAGGGTTTCTCCGATCCGCGGTCCGGCCGGGATGCCGATGTCTAAAAGATCCCGCCCGTTCACGGCGAGGTCGCGGACGGACAGCGCCTGGTTTTTCCGGCGGATGTCGGCATAGACGTTCCAGTTGTCCGTGATCAGTTCGATCTTTTCTGCGCGCCGCCAGCGGCTCTGTCCGAGGACGTCGGCCATGCGCAGCTGCTGCAGCAGGACAAAATCCTCCGGGGACATTTTTGAGGCGAGCCGGCGGACGGCGTGGGCCGTCTTCGGGCGTTCGTCGTGCCAGCGGACCAGACCGGTGACGCGGGACACGGCGTCGTTGTCGAGACGCAGCCGGTGCAGGATCCCGCGGGAGACCTCGGCGCCGCGCACGGGATGTCCGTGGAAATGATCCACGCCGAATTCGTCGGTCGTGCGGCATTCCGGCTTGGAGATGTCGTGCAGGACGGCGGAAAGGCGCAGCAGCAGCTCGTCCCGTTCGGAGCGGCGAAGAGGGTAGTCGTTGATTCCGGCGTCTTCCCAGCAGCGGTCGGTCGAGCCGTCCGCGAGCGCGGCGAGAACGGCGATGGTATGCTCGCCGACGTCGTACATGTGGTGCGGTGTGTTCTGGGGCGTGACGCACAGGGCGTTCCATTCCGGCAGAAAAACGCGGGTCAGACCCAGTCGGTACAGATCCCGCAGGCGTTCGGGATGCGGGCTGGTCAGCAGCTTGCAGAATTCGTCGCGGATTCGCTCCGCGGAAACCCGGGCGAGCGTGGGCGCGAGGGCTGCGATGGCGGCTTCCGTATCCGGCGCGAGGACGGCGTCCAGCTGCGCGGCAAAGCGCACCGCACGCATCATTCGAAGCGCGTCCTCCGAAAAACGTTCCGCCGGGTCGCCGACACAGCGGATGGTCAGGGTGCGCAGGTCTTCCTGCCCGCCGAAGAGATCGACCAGTCCGCCGCGGTCGCTGTAGGCCATGGCGTTGATCGTAAAGTCGCGGCGCTTTAAGTCCTCCGACAGGAGCGGGGTGAAGGTGACGGAATCGGGATGGCGTCCGTCGGCATAGCTGCCGTCGATGCGGTAGGTGGTCACTTCGAAGGCGTCCCAGAGCGGGCTTTCGCCCGGCGCGGGGTCGGCAAGGACCGTTTCTTTGCGCTGCAGCACCGTCACCGTTCCGTGCTGGATGCCGGTGTCGATGGTGTGGGAAAAGCAGGTCTTGATCTGGACCGGCGTCGCGGAGGTGGTGATATCCCAGTCGTGGGGCGTTTTGCCCAGGATCGAATCGCGCACGCAGCCGCCCACGGCATAGGCTTCGTATCCGCGGGATTCCAGGGTTTCGATGATGTTTCGGACCGGTTGTGGCAGTGCAATCTTCATGGCAGTTTCTTCGTTCGGCTGACAGAACCGTCAGACGGTAAAACAATATAACGGATAAAAAGAACGCGGCAAAAGGCGATGCTTTTGCCGCGGCTTTTGTTTTAGTAGGCTTTGCCCCAGTAGACCAGCTTGTGGGCGGGCTTTCCGCAGCAGACGCAGACATCGGAGAGCGTTTCCTGCTCGAACGGCATGCACCGGCTGGTGGCGGAGTGCTCTTCTTTGATCTTGTCTTCGCAGGCCTGCTCGCCGCACCACATGGCCTTGATGAAGCCGGGCTTGTTTTCGATGATGTCTTCGAACTCGGCGTAGGTGGTTGCCGTGTAGGTGTGGGTGTCGCGGAAGTCGCGGGCGCGCTCAAGCATGTCCTTCTGGATCTGCGCGAGCAGCTCGCCGACTTTTTCTTCCAGTTCATCCAGCGATACTTCGATCTTTTCGCGGGTATCGCGGCGCACGAGGACGGCTTTGTTTTCTTCGATGTCCTTCGGGCCGATTTCGACGCGCACCGGAATGCCGCGCATCTCGGCTTCCGCGAACTTGAATCCCGGCGATTTGTCGGTGAGGTCGATCTTCGCGGCGAAGCGGTCGCGCAGGCGCTCGTACAGGCTCTGGGCCGTTTCTGTCACGCCGGGCTTGTGGGCGGCGATCGGAATGACGACGACCTGCGTCGGCGCGATGGCGGGCGGAAGCACCAGGCCGGAATCGTCGCCGTGCACCATGATCAGCGCGCCGATCATGCGGGTAGAGGTACCCCATGAGGTCTGGTGCGGGAAGTGCAGCTTGTTGTCCTTTCCGGTGTAGGTAATGCCGAAGCTTTTGGCAAAGCCGTCTCCGAAGTAATGCGAGGTGCCGCCCTGAAGGGCAACGCCGTTGTGCATCATCGGCTCAATGGTATAGGTCGCCTCCGCGCCCGCAAACTTTTCCTTCTCGGTTTTTCTGCCGATTACAGCGGGAATCGCGAGGGTTTCCTTGTAAAAATCATTGTAAACATGCAGCATCTTCAGGGTTTCCTCCTGCGCCTCCTCGGCGGTTGCATGCATGGTGTGTCCTTCCTGCCAGAGAAATTCGGAGGTGCGCAGGAACGGACGTGTGGTTTTTTCCCAGCGGACAACGCTGCACCACTGGTTATAGAGCTTGGGCAGGTCGCGGTAGGTGTTGATGACCTTTTTATAGTGGTCGCAGAACAGGGTCTCGGAGGTGGGACGCACAGCCAAACGCTCGGTGAGCTTTTCCT
>JAZQBE010000034.1:0-9495 GCA_045545575.1 Shuttleworthella sp. | reverse complement strand
TCCACCATCCCCTGCTGGGAGGCGATCACGCCGTCCAGCTGTTCGATCCGTCCCTGCTGTGAGGCGACCAGATCCGACAGCGGCCGCAGGGACACCAGCTCCGAAAGCAGCGTGTTGCGCCGCGGAATGTCGGCGGAGGCGTTGCGGCGCAGGCCGGCCAGCGGCAGCAGCTGCTGCACGCCGCCGGGAATGATGGCGTCGTAGGCATAGACGATGCGGATGCGGCCGCTGTCCTTCGGCAGGCGGATGTGGACCGCGGGGTCGCTGGTCAGGAAGTGGAACTGCTTCGCTCCCTCCGTTTCCGATTCCGTCACGGCCTGGGGCGCAAGAACGTCGAGGGGGCGCTCCTGATCGTCACAGAGCTCATACAGCGTCAGCGTTCCGGGCAGCAGGCAGGGGAAAAAGACGGCTTCGTCAAGCTGCCCGGCCGGCAGTTCAGTTTCAAGGGTCATTTCATTCTTGCCTTCCGCGCGCGAAAGCTCGAAGGGTTCGGTCTTCGGCGTTTCCTCAGGGAGGATCCCCCGTTTGCGCAGGGTTTCCTCCTGACGGCGGCGGACGGCTTCTTCATCCTGGGAATCGTCGGCGTAGACAAAGCGCACCGCGGGCGCAAGCAGCTGCCGTTCCCACTCGATATAACGCATGGCATCCGCTAAGGGCAGACCGACGTTTCCGGCGGCGGTCATGGCTTCCGCGATGGAGACGCTGTCCCCTTTGACACGCTGCTGGAAATGCGCTTCCGCTTCCTCAAAGCACGCCTTCTTCTCCGGCGTAATACCATAACGCTTTTCTAATTTCTCGCAGAGGGCGGATGCCTCCGGATGGGCGTAGAAGAACCGGAACAGGCACCGGTAAAACAGGAAGGACACGGGCACCGGACAGGTGACCGTCCATTCGCAGTCAATCAGGGTGCAGGTTCCGTCCTCCTTCATCAGAACGTTGGAAAACACCGGGTCCAGGTTCGTCACCGGAAGGGACGCCTCGCCGGCGACGGCCCTCTGAATGCCCCGTCCCAGCAGCGCGAAGGTCTCATCGTCCGGCAGGAACGGCCGCTGCTTCGCCGTGCAGGACAGCGCGGCGAAATAGTGGTCCACCGCGGAGCAGAAGGTCTCCTCATCGTTCTGGGCCAGCAGGTCCTCAAGCAGGTCGCTTACGTTCGTGCCGGTGACATATTCCAGAAGCAGCCGGCCGGCCGAATCCGTCCCGTCCGCTTCCCAGCGGCTGCGGTTGACGGCGATGGCCGTTCCTTCGTACTGGGCCGACAGGGCTTCGCTCTGCTCGTGCATGCGGGCCAGATGGGCCGCAGCCTCGGCGGACAGCGGCGTTTTTTCCACACGCCGCGCACCGGTGCGGTCCTGATAGACCGCGGTCTGGATGCGGTATTTCGCATCCCGCTGGTGCGAGAAACGCACGTAAACCGGCAGCGCGCTGTCGGCATCCGGCTTTTCGGGCAGCACGATCGCGGCGAAGGCGTTGCAAAGCTCGCCGAACAGGCCTTCCCGCGCCGCGGTCCGGCCCACGGCCGCTTCGTCAAACAGCTGCCAGCGCCGGTTCGGCCCGGCATAAACGTCCCAGGCGTTTTCCGTAAAGGTCTGTACGTCCGGAAGCCAGGCGTCGCTGAAGATCTCCGTCGGCAGGTCCAGATCCGGGTACGGATAATACCACCGCACGCGGTCCTCTCTGATCCCCGCCGCCGAAAGGGCCTGCCGGATTTCATTCTTCGTAAAGCTGCCGCAGCCGCGCTCCAGGGCCGCATCGGAAACCGCGTCTCCTCCCCCGACGGGCGTCGCGCCGGCCAGGTATTTCAGCCCCAGGCGGTTGGCGGAAAGAACGGCCATTCCCTGCTCCGGGGCGAGGGTTTCCGCCGTATCCGCAATGGCCCGGGCCAGCCGTTCCCAGGTCGGCAGGGTGCCCAGCATGTCCGGGCGGGCTTCCACGATCTTCCACCGGTCCTGGGGCACCAGCCAGCGCCAGAGATTCTGGCGGGTAAAGGTCAGCACGTCGCGGGCTGCGTCCGGATTATTGCTCGAAATCTTCTCCATCATTGTCATCCTCTGCCCCTGTCTCGTCTTCCGGCGGCAGCATTGCGCCGTACCACGCGACGGCTTCGTCGGCCCATCCGTACTGCGTCGTCAGCACCCGGTATTCGTACTCGTCCGAGGTGTAGTGGTGGGACGCGATGGCGGGAAGACCGGCAAAGAACATCCGGTAGACGGGCATGCCTTTTGCGTCGTCGGAGTACCAGCCGATATTTTCGTCGTTCCAGGCGCCGGTGCCCAGCAGCACGGCGCGCTCATAAGCATCGCAGGTGTAGAAATGTTCACCGCTGCCGGGGTTGAACAGCCGGTAGACCGGCGTGCCGGATGCGGCCGGCGCGTACCACGCGACCCCTTCATAACGCCAGCGGTTGGCGAGAAGGACGCGGATTTCGTTGTCGTCCGACGTATACAGGTGCTCGTGGGTGCGCGGCTGATACAGGCGGTACATCGCCGAAAGGGGCACAGCTTCTGTGTCCGGATCCGCCTCCTGCGCCGACAGAATCTCCGCCAGACGTTTCTGGACCGTCGTGCGGTCCGCCTCGTAAATGCTGGTGTCGTCGAAATAGGACAGCCCGAAATACGCCGCGATGCCGCGGGCATCCGCTTCGCCTAAGGCCTGCAGCTTCTCTTCGCTGGAAAGATAGCGGTCCACGTCGGGCATGTAGCTTAAGAAGCAGTGCTCGATCAGCACCGTCAGCAGGTCGATCCGCTTGCCGGCGCGCATGACGGTCAGGTCATCCGCGCGGGAGCCGTCGGGATAGCGCATGGTCTTGGAGCTGCTGTCATAGTTCCCCAGGTTGGCAAGGCCGAGGCCGGACAGCTCCTTTAAGATGCAGTCGCCGAGGGCGCAGCCCTTCGTATGCAGCTCCGGCTTCCAGTTCGCCGTCTGCACCCAGACCTGGGAGCCGGTCATCTGAAAGCCGGCGTTCAGGTGGAAGCTGATATAGGCGTCGGCGCCGATGGTGCGGGCCTTCATCACGCGCTGGTACAGGTCGTCGCCGTTGTTCCCCGGATAGGGACAGGCGTTGCTTTCGCGGGTTAAATGCACCTCGACGCCGTCGTACTCTTCCAGCGCGCGTTTGCAGTACTGGGCGATCTTGAAGGTCAGTTCGTGCTCGTAGAGACGGCCGTTCTGCGCGCCGGCGTGGGTGCTGTCATGGCCGGGGTCCAGAAGCAGAACGATCGTGCCCTCCGGCGCGGTGCGGCTGTACTCCGGGATCCAGCCGGCCCGCTCCAGGCCGCGGGACGGCGCGTCGGCTTCCTTGCGGTCCGTGTAGACGATCTCCGTCACGTTTTCCGCATGAACACGCAAGGCCGCGCTCCCGGCCGCCGTGAGGGCGGCCAGAAGTACGGCCAGAATTCGAATCATTTTCTTATTGCTGTGCATAGCAATTCACTTTCTATTTTCTGCGCGCGGCGTTGACGCCGTACCAGGCGATGCCTTCCGGCGTCCAGCTGCCGCCGGCTTTGCTGGTGATGAAATTGTATTCATAGGCATCCGCCGTGAAGTGGTGGCATCCGATGGCGGGCAGCTGCGGATGAAAGGCGCGGTAAACGGGCACGCCCTTGCCGTCGTCGGAATACCAGCCGATCTTTTCGTCTGTCCAGCCGTTTTTGATCAGCACACTGCGCTCATAGGCGTCGGTGGTGTAAAAATGCTCGCTGGAATACTTATTGTAGAGGCGGTACACCGGCGTATTGGAGGAAAGGGGCGCGTACCAGGCGATGCCTTCGCTCTGCCATCCCCAGGGGATCAGGCCGTCGTGCTCTTTTTTGCTGGCCGTGTAGAGATGCTCCCGGGTGGACGGATTGTACAGGCGGTACAGGGGCTGGGTATCGATCTTCGCGGTCGGATCGTTATAGGCGCCGCCCTGGGCTTTTCCGTCGGAGAAGAAGCGGTTTAAATCCACGTTTCCTTTCATGCCGTCCACGGCGCCTGTGCTCGAGTACTGCCAGATGTCGTAGATGCCCTGGCAGAACAGCCCCGGGCTTTCATTGCTGTAGCGCGCCGCCCACATGCGGTACTTCTGTCCAAGGGCGACGCCGTCGAGTCCGGTCCGCTCTCCCCAGTTGTCGCGGAACCCGGTCGGAATCAGCATGGAGTCACTCGCGTAGACGCCGGAGGTGTAGCCGTAGGACTGTACGGTATCCATGAAGGTCTGCACGACCTTCATCCGGTTCTCTGCGGTCTGCGGAATGGCCAGGCGGTAGGAGCCGTCCTGGGCCCATTCATAGTCGTAATACATGGGCAGATCCAGCGAATACTTTTTGATCAGGGACAGCGCGTAAATCGCCTCCTGCCGGGCTTCGTATTCGTTCACCGCCGAGCACCAGAAATAGGCGCCCACCTTTACGCCGGCAGCCTTTGCGCCCTCGATGTTCTTGACGTACATCGGGTCCTCGTAGAGGGATGCGTCGCCGGTCAGGCCCATCTTGCGCCCGCCGATCTTGACGATGGCGAATTCATACCCGTCCGCGAGCACCGCGTTCCAGTCGATTGTTCCGTTCCAGCGGGAGACGTCGATGCCGTAGATCGGCGAGTCTGTTTTCACACGCGGCGCGGCTTTGGTGCCTTCCCGGAAGTACCACTCGGAAAGCCACGGGTTCGCGCCCTTCCAGGTGACCACGGTTCCGTCTTCCGACGAAAGCCCGTTCGCCTCCATCGTCATGCCCATGTAGGTTTCTTCATCGTCGGCGCTGACCGGCGTTTCGAGCTGGGCGAGCAGATCGTCGAGAGAATCCGCGCGCGCCGGCAGCGGCTGCGCCGCCGAAAGAAGCACCGAAAGCAGCATCAGCACGAGGCCGGCGGCCGCGGTGCGTTTTCGGCCCTTCCGATAGGGTTTTCTGAGAGGTCTTAACAAAATCACGTGTTCTTTTCCTTTCCCGCGGACAGCTTGTCCGCGTGCTTACTCTTCGGCCCGTTCGATGCGGATCTCCGAGTTCATATCGAAGTATCCGACCGTATTCTTGTCCGAGACCACGCCGACGCTTAGGATGTCATACAGCCGGTGATAGACGACAAATTCGCCGTTTTCGTATCCGGTGCAGCTCATGGACAGCAGGTATTCGCCGCCCTGAAGGTTCATCTCCTGCGTGAAGGTACAGACGTAGGTCTCGCCGTCGCGCACGTCGCCCACGTCGCGGTGCTCGAACATCGTATTTGTGCCGGTGATGGCCACGCCCTGGGTGTTTTTGAAGGTGTACGTAAAAATCGGGTCGTACAGATCCGCGTGGAATTTCACCTTGGATTTCAGCGAGAACTTCGTGCCTTTGACGATGGTCGAGGACAGGTTCCCCTGTTCGTCCACCACCGCGATGTCGATGATCTCGGCGCGGCCGTCGCCGTATTCCGTCACGTCCGGGTTCAGGCGGTAATGGCTCATCCAGGTGTCGGTGCCCTCCTGGGAGGGGTCGATCATCAGGTGTCCGTCAGCGTCGATGTGGCTGGTCACGCCCTGCTGTCCGGTGGTGCCCGTCGTATCGGCTTCGCCGGATTCGATGGCGTCCGTGTCGATCTGGTTGACCATGACCTTTTTGTAGAGGTCGATCATGTCCTTCGGGCTGCCTTCGGCCAGCTTCCTGCCGTGGTGCAGCAGGACGACGCGGTCGCAGTAGCGGGAGATGCTGCCCAGATCGTGGGACACGAAGAGGATGGTCTTTCCCTGGGCCTTGAAGTCCTCGAATTTCTTGTAGCACTTGGCCTGGAAGAAGACGTCGCCGACGGACAGCGCCTCGTCGACGATGAGGATTTCCGGGTCGATGTTGATGGCGACGGCGAAGGCCAGGCGCACGAACATACCGCTGGAATAGGTCTTCACCGGCTGGTAGACGAAGTCGCCGATGTCGGCAAATTCCAGGATGGCGTCCATCTTCTGGGCGATTTCCTCGCGGGAGAAGCCGATCATCGTGCCGTTTAAGTAGACGTTTTCGATGCCGGTGTACTCCATGTTGAAGCCGGCGCCGAGCTCTAAGAGCGCGGAGATGCGGCCGTTGATTTCGATCTCGCCGGCGGTCGGATTCAGGACACCGGTGATGATCTTTAAGATCGTGGATTTGCCGGCGCCGTTGGTGCCGATGATGCCGACCGTCTCGCCTTTGCGCACGTTAAAGGACAGCCCGTTCAGGGCATAGTGCTCGCGGTACAGCTGCTTTTTGGACAGGCCGAGGGCTTCCTTGAAGCGGTCCGTCGGCTTGTCGTAGAGCTTGTACATCTTGGAGACGTCATGCACGCGGATGGCGTAGCGGTCCTTGCGGGCCGCGGCGGTCTCGGCGCTGTGATGCAGTTCCTGTGGAATCGTTGTGTCAGGCAAGTTTCTTTCCTCTTTTACAGTCTTGTGATTACGAAAGGGCTGCGCGTTCCGTTACAGCACGTCGGCGAAATGCACGCGCAGCTTCCGGAAGATCATCGTTCCCGCGATGAAGATCGCGGCCGTCACCAGCCAGAACCACAGCGACAGGCCGGCGCGGTTCCAGAACCAGCCCTGGTTGATCAGGGCGTCGCGGTAGCCGCTGACGATGTAATACATCGGGTTCAGCTTCAGGATGATCTCCACGATGCGCGGAATGTTCGTCATGCCGTCGATGTTCCACATGATCGGCGTCGCCCACACGAGCACCTGTACGGCGATGTTGACGATCTGCGACAGATCACGGAAAAAGACCACCACGGCGCTTGTCAGGTAGATGATGCCGAGGGACAGGATCATCATCGCGAAGGAATAGTAGAAAATCTGCAGCATGTACAGGTCCGGGAAGTGGCCGTAGCACGCGTAGAGCACCAGCATGAAGCCCACGAAGAACAGGTGGACGAACAGGGCTGAAACCGCTTTGACCACGGGCAGGATGCTGATGTTGAAGACCACCTTTTTCACGAGGTAGTTGTACTCGATCAGCGCGTTGGTGCCGGAGATCATGATTTCCTGGAAATAGAACCAGGGCACCAGACCGGCGACGAGCCACAGGACGAAGGGCACGGTGATGCCCGCCTTGGTGGAGGCCGTGCCGGCGTTTAACGCTTTCTGGAAGACGAACCAGTAGATGACCACGGTGACGATGGGCTGGACGAAGGCCCAGACGATGCCCAGGATGGAGCCCGCGAACTTGGTCTTGAAGTCGTTTTTCGCGAGGTTTGCGATGAGCTGGCGGTTCGCCGCGATCTCCTTCGGGATCTCGGAAATCGCGCTCCACTTCAGCCAGACCAGAAGCAGCAGACCCGTCAGGGCCGCCATCGCCGCGGCGCGGATGGCCGTAAAGAACAGCCAGTAGGCTTCGTTGGTGGCCTTTGTGACCGCCGCGCCGTCTACCCGCCAGATGAGGTACGGGTCGTCGCCGCTCGGCAGGATGGTTTTCGCTTCCATGCCCGCGGATGCCGCCGTCTCCATGGTCCGGATGCCGTGATCGCGGGATACCGCGTCAAAGGACAGCTCGCCGGCCGGCGTGTTCTGCACGTACAGCCGGGGCGTGCCCATCACGGTCTCCACTTCCGCGGCCGTCGGGTCGATGCGAAGCCATGTCGCGCCCGCGGGGACTTCAAGCACCGGATACTGGAAGGCGTCCGAGGCGGTATAATGCAGCGCCTGGGCCTGGGACTGGGCAAAGTCCGTGTCCGGATTCTGCGATCCCGTCAGCCAGTAGACGGTCAGGTCGCCGTCCGTCTGGGTGTAGAGAGGCACTTCGACGCGCAGGCGGGCGTTGCCCGTCGACACGGGATAGCGCCAGATCAGAAGATCTCCGACGAGGGCGATCAACAGAAGGATCGCCCCCAGGAGAAGTCGTTTTTTTGTCATGTCAACCTCATGATTGTGCTGGAAAACAGTTCACGGCCGGGCTGCTTACTGTCCGCAGCGCGCGGCGCGCACTTCGGCGAAGGACGCGTTCTTTTTGTCCTTGTCGGACAGAAGCAGGTCCTCCTTCGTCATGCCTTCCGGCATCGGCCAGGCCACGCCCAGCTCCGGGTCGTCCCAGGCCAGACCGCCTTCGTCGTTCGGATGATAGAAATCCGTCACCTTGTAGCAGAACTCCGCCTCGTCACTTAAGACGATGAAGCCGTGGGCGAAATCCTTCGGCACGAAGAACTGCTTCTTGTTTTCCGCCGACAGCAGCACGCCGTGCCACTTGCCGAAGGTCGGCGAACCCGGGCGCAGGTCGACGGCCACGTCGTACACTTCGCCGCGCACCACGCGGACCAGCTTGTCCTGCGGGTAGTTGATCTGGAAATGCAGGCCGCGCAGCACACCCTTCGCGGACGAACTCTGGTTGTCCTGCACGAACTGACAGTCAATGCCTTCCGCGGCGAAATCGTTGTAGTTGTAGGTCTCCATAAAATAGCCGCGGGCATCGCCGAAGACGGCCGGCTCGATTTCGCACAGGCCCTCAATGCCGCTGCAGTTGTGTGTCACTTTGATTTTTCCCATGGTTTTCCTCCAAATGAGTCAAAGGGGACGGTCCCTTCTGACTCACAGTCCTTCCGCAATCTCCATCAGGTACTTGCCGTAGTCGGATTTCATCAGCGGCTGGGCGAGCTCGATCAGCTGCTCTTTGCTGATGAAGCCGCGCTTGTAGGCGATTTCCTCGATGCAGGAGACGTACAGGCCCTGGCGTTTCTGGAACGTGGATACGAAGTTCGCCGCCGCAAGCAGCATGTCGTGGCTGCCGGTGTCGAGCCAGGCGAAGCCGCGGCCTAAGGTTTCGACGTGCAGGTTTCCGCGGCGCAGGTATTCGTTGTTCACAGCGGTGATTTCCAGCTCGCCGCGGGCGGACGGGGTGATCGTCTTTGCGATCTGCACGACGTCGTTGTCGTAGAAATACAGGCCGGGAACCGCGTAATTGGACTTCGGATGGGCCGGCTTTTCTTCGATGGAGATGGCCGTTCCGTTTTCATCGAATTCGACGACGCCGTATTCGCGCGGGTCGCGCACATAGTAGCCGAAGATGGTCGCGCCCGGGCCGGCTTCGGTGCGGGCTGCGGTCTCACGCAGCACCTTTGAGAAGCTCTGGCCGTAGAAAATGTTGTCGCCTAAGACCAGCGCCACCGGATCGCTGCCGATAAACTCTTCGCCGATGATGAACGCCTCGGCAAGGCCGTTCGGCGCTTCCTGCACGGCATAGGAGATCTCCATGCCCAGCTGATGGCCGTCCTTTAACAGCTCCCGGAACACCGGCAGGTCGCGCGGCGTGGAAATGACAAGGACTTCGCGGATGCCCGCAAGCATCAAAGTCGACAGCGGATAGTAGATCATCGGTTTGTCGTAGACCGGCATGTTCTGCTTGGAAATCGCTTCGGTTAACGGATAAAGACGGGTGCCGGATCCGCCGGCCAGAATAATGCCTTTCATTCCAGAACTCCTTTTCTGCTTAGACCTCCTCTTCCACACACGCCAGCGCCGCTGCCACGACCTTGTCCATGTCGTAGTACTTGTACTGGCCGAGACGGCCGCCGAAGATGACGTTGCCTTCCTTT
>JAZQBE010000033.1:0-22757 GCA_045545575.1 Shuttleworthella sp. | reverse complement strand
TGATATGCTACCCCCAAGTAGGACACTGAAATATAAAACCTACTTGGGGGTATTTCTATGTCCAGAAAAAGCACGATTGACCCGGCAGAAAAAGTAAAGATAGTTGAACGGTTACTGGCAGATGAGATCAGTGTTTCGGAGGCCGCCCGGCTGACAGGCGTGGGCCAAACCAGCATTCGGCGTTGGTGCAACCTTTATCTTGCAGATGGACCCACTGCCCTTAAGGATCAGCGAAACAACAAAGTTTATTCTCAGGACCTGAAGCTTCAGGCCGTTCATGAATATCTTGATGGAAAGTCAAGTCAGGAAGAGATTGCCAAAAAATATCATTTACGAAGCTCCAGACAGTTACGAAATTGGATAAAGGTGTATACTACTCATGGAGAGATCAAATCCCATACAAGCGGAGGAGGCAGCTACATGAGGAAAGCCAGACAGACGACACCAGAAGAACGTTTTGAGATCGTACAGGATTGCCTTGCAAATGATAAGAATTATGGAGCAATGGCGCTGAAATACAACTGTTCCTATCAACAGGTCCGCAACTGGGTATTACGCTATGAGAAGATGGGCTCAGCTGGACTGGAAGACCGGCGTGGGCGGCGTGCCGGTACGCAGCCGGCCAGGACTCCAGAGGAAGAACTCCGGGATAAGATCGCGGAACTGGAACGAAGGAACCGTGACCTTCAGATGGAGAATGACTTGTTAAAAAAAGTCAGAGAGTTAGAGATGAAAGATCGCTATCTCTGACTCGGAACCTTTATAAATATCAGGCGATCAAGGAACTGTCTGAGGAAAAGAACTATCCTGTGCAAAGGCTTTGTGAATACCTGCATCTCTCACGCGGAGCTTATTACCGCTGGCTGAAGAACTCTGTCAGTTATAGCGAGAAGTACAACAAAGAGATTTCAGAGAAGATCAAAGATATCCATGAAGAGCATCCGGATATGGGATATCGAAGGATCAGGGATGAGCTGGACAAGAAGCATGGCATCGCTGTTAATGACAAACGTGTCTTGAGGATCTGCCGGAAAGAACGCATTCAGTCTACGATCAAGTGGAAGCCGAAAAGCTGTACCAGGAGCAGCAATGATCCGGCACACATCGCCAGAAACCACCTAAACCGGGATTTCCACGCGGATGCTCCGAATGAGAAGTGGCTGACAGATGTAACAGAGTTTAAGTATTACATTGGTGTTGAAGTTCATAAGGTATACTTAAGCGCCATCCTGGATCTTTATGACCGAAGGATCGTTGCTTTTAAAATCAGCGATCACAACGATAATCCTCTTGTTATGAACACATTTGATGAGGCTGTAGCCCTTGAGCCGGACGCCCATCCATTGTTCCACAGTGACAGAGGTTTTCAGTACACCAGCAAGCAGTTCTATGCAAGGCTTAAGAAACACCACATGAAGCAAAGCATGTCCAGGGTGGCCCGCTGTATTGATAACGGTCCAATGGAAGGATTCTGGGGCATTCTGAAGCGTGAAACGTACTATGGAAAGCGCTTTACTTCAAAAACAGATTTGATTGACGCAATAGCATCCTATATCCATTACTACAACATGGAACGCATACAGCGAAAGCTTCACTTGATGACTCCTGTTGAATACCATGAGAACTATTATGCGGCTGCATAAGAATACCGCCAGCCGATTGCTCGACTGGCGGCATAAAACTTTTTAATTATTCACTGTCCTCTTGACGGGTAGCACACCAAAGGATGATTCCCGACTTTTTTCTGTCAGATCGTATTGATTCCGGGACAAATCCCGGAATGCTCAGCTTTCCTTCAACATCTCGTCAAGCGTGTGCCATCCGAGCACGGCGCATTTGACCCGTGCAGGCATATGCGCCACATCCTGCAGGATCGATGCCTCTTCCAGCTCGGCTTTCTCTTCTTCCGTCACCGTCCCCTTGATCATGCGCAGGAAGATCTCGCCCAGACGCGTCGCTTCTTCCACGGGCCGGCCGATGACCAGGTCCAGCATCATATCCGCGGATGCCTGCGAAATCGCGCAGCCGCTTCCGGTATAGGCGCCGTCCGCAATCACGCCGTCCTCCACCCGGAGGCTTAAGATAATATCATCCCCGCAGGACGGATTTACGCCTTCCAGCGTGTAATTCGCGCCCGGCAGCTCGTGCTTGTGTACGGGGTGCATGTTGTGATCCGTCAGGATCTCGTTGTAGAAGGTGTTGTTTGCCATAATTCATTCCTTTTGAAAAAACGCCGCGATCCGTCAGTCCGTGTATCCCATGGCGCCGCGGATGCCCGACAGGCAGTCCAGGAAGGCGTCGATGTCTTCGGGGGTATTGTAGAGGCCGATGCTCGCGCGGGTCGTGGAGAGCACCTCGAGCGTCGGCAGCAGCGTGCGCAGATACTGGTGCAGCGGCTGCGCGCAGTGGTGGCCGGCGCGGACGGCGATGTTGGCGCTGTCGAAAATGGCCGCCACGTCATGGGGATGGACGCCGTCGATGGTAAACGTCAGGATCCCGTGATGATCCTTCGCGTCCGGCGCGCCGATGACATGGACATGAGGAATCCGCTTCATGCCTTCCATGGCACGTTCGCAGAGGGCGCCTTCGCGCTTTTCGATGGTTTCAAAGCCGATGCGGCGGATGTAGCGCACGGCTTCCGCAAGGCCGACGGCGCCGCCGACGTTGACGGTTCCGGCCTCGAACTTGTGCGGGATTTCCGCATAGGTGGCGCTGTCACGCGTGACGTATTCGATCATCTCGCCGCCGTACAGGAACGGGGGCATTTCTTCAAGCAGCTCATAGCGGGCATACAGCACGCCGATGCCCATGGGCGCGTACATTTTGTGCCCGGAAAAGGCGAGAAAATCCACGTCCAGATCCCGGACGTCGACCGGGATATGCGGAACGCTCTGCGCACCGTCGCAAACCAGTACGGCGCCGGCGCGGTGGGCGATGTCCGCGAAGGCGCGGATGTCGTTGATCCGTCCGAAAATATTGGACATCTGGGCGATGGCGACGATCTTCGTGCGTTCGGATACGAGGGCTTCGAGCCTCTGCGGGTCGTAATACCCTTCGGCGTCGCACTCGAACCAGACGAGCTTCGCGTGTTTCTCCCGCGCCAGACGCTGCCAGGGAAGCAGGTTGCTGTGATGCTCGGAGATCGACACGATGATTTCGTCCCCTTCCGCGACGTGCGACGAACCGTAGCTGTAGGAAACCAGGTTCAGGCTTTCCGTCGCGTTGCGCGTAAAGATGATCTCTTCCGGCCGCGCCGCGCCGATAAAGGAAGCGACTTCCCTGCGCGCGTCCTCGTAATCGTTCGTCGCGTCCATGGAAAGCTCGTACAGCCCGCGAAGCGGATTCGCGTTGTGCCGCTCGTAATAGGCCGACTCGGCATTGATGACGCAAAGCGGCTTCTGCGATGTCGCGCCGTTATCCAGATAAACCACATTCCGGCTGTTCAGCAGCGGGAAATCCGACCGCAGAACCGCGTGTTCGTTTAACAGCATAATACCCTTCCTTTGACGGGATAAACCCTATCGGAACAGACCGGCATCCAGAACGTCAAGGAGCCGGCGCTTCGTCTCTTCTTCGGGAATCCGCGAAACCACAGCCTCGACGCGCGCCCGCGCCATCATCTCGTAAATGGCGTCCGGATCGATGCCGCGCGACTGCAGATAGAACATCAGGCCCTCGTCAAGCCGTCCGATGGACGCGCCGTGATTGCCTTCCACGTCCTCTTCCGCGCACAGAATCACGGGAATCGTGCGGCAGACACAGCCCTCGTCCATCAGAAGCACCTCTTCGAGCTCGCTTCCGACGGCGTCCTTCGCGCCCTTCTTAAAAACTATGGTTCCGCGGAACAGCTTGGAAGCCCGGTCGCAGAGCACCCCCGCAGCGTACATGTTGCAGTCGGTTTTCTTTCCGGTATGATCCGCCAGATAGTTCATATCCAGCGACTCGTCCCCCTGCAGAAAATAGGCGATATCCGCCGTCATGGACGAACGCTTTCCCGAAAGCGCCGTCGTGTTCCCGTAGAAGCTCTGCTTCGCGCCGAGGATGATCTGGTACAGCGAAAAGTTCGCTTTCTCCGCGCAGACGCCGCCCAAATTGGAAAAGACTTTTCCGCAGGCGCCGCCGGTCTGCACCTGGATCAGCACGAGCGAGGCCCCGTCGGCCACGTCGTAGGTCGTCTGCAGGGCGAAGGTGTCGTCCTCCTTCAGGGAAGACAGATCCATCCACTCGACGACGGTCAGGGTACTGCCCGATGCGACGGCGATTTCACAGGCGTACGCGCCGGCCGCCGAGGGCGCGAACGTAAGACGCAGCGGAGCATCGGCCGTCTGGTTTTCCGGCAGGGTAAACCGCGTGATTTCCGTACGGCCTTCGCGGATCCAGGCCGACAGGGCCTCCCCGGAGCCGGTCGCGGCGGCAAAGGCATGCTCCGCCGGAACCGTTTCCGCGCAGATGCCCTCGGGCGCTTCGATGCCGCAGGGGCTGTCCGCAAGGGTTTCGGGCACCTGTACGTTTGTTTCATTCATCCGCAGCCAGCGGTAGGTCGGCGACGGAATCCGGTTGATGATCAGTTTTTTATCCACAGTGATTTCCATTCCAGTCCGGTACAGACAAAAAGGCATTCGATCGGTCGGAAAACGGACCGGCTAGCCGATCGCGCCCACCATCTCCAGACGGATCAGGTTGTTCATCTCGACCGCGTACTCCAGCGGAAGCTCTTTTCCGACGTTGTCCGCAAATCCGGAAACGATCAGTGCGCGGGCATCTTCTTCACTCATGCCGCGGCTCATCAGATAAAACACACTCTCGTCGCTGATCCGGCCGATCCGCGCCTCGTGTCCGACGTCGGCGTCGTTCGTGCGGATGTCCATGGCCGGAATCGTGTCCGAACGGGAGATGTCGTCAAGCATCAGCGACTGGCAGGATACGGCGGCCTTGCTTCGGACCGCTTTCGGGCCGATGACCACAGAGCTTCTGAACGTGCTGATCCCGCCGCCCTTGGAAATGGAGCGGGTATTCACATAGGAAGACGTCTCCGGCGCGTTGTGCACCACCTTCGTGCCGGTGTCGAGGTTCTGCCCCGCGCCGGCAAAGGTCACGCTGGTAAACTCCGCCCGGGCGCCGCGGCCGTTTAAGATGCTCATCGGGTACAGATAGGACACGTGGGATCCGAAGGATCCGGAAATCCACTCGACCTTGCCGCCTTCTTCCACCTTCGCACGCTTGGTGTTCAGGTTGTACATGTTTTTCGACCAGTTTTCGATCGTCGAATACCGAAGCGTCGCGTTCTTTCCGACAAACAGCTCCACACAGCCGGCATGCAGATTCGCCACGTTGTACTTCGGCGCGGAGCAGCCTTCGATGAAATGAAGGTACGCGCCCTCGTCCACGATGATCAGCGTGTGCTCGAACTGTCCCGCGCCCGGCGCGTTCAGCCGGAAATAGGACTGCAGCGGGATTTCGACGGAAACCCCGGGCGGCACATAGACAAAGGAACCGCCCGACCAGACCGCGCCGTGCAGCGCCGCGAATTTGTGATCCGTCGGCGGAACCAGCTTCATGAAGTGTTCCTGAATCATTTGCGCATACGGACCGTGCAGCGCGCTTTCCAGATCGGTATAGACCACGCCCTGGGCCGCGACTTCTTCCTTTACGTTGTGATAGACGAGCTCGGAATCATACTGGGCGCCGACGCCCGCTAAGGACTCGCGTTCCGCCTGCGGAATGCCCAGACGCTCGAAGGTATCCTTGATGTCCGTGGGCACTTCCTCCCAGTCCGCCACCATTTTGTTGTCCTTCGGGCGCACATAGGTGACGATGTTGTCCATGTCGAGGCCGTCGATTTCGGGACCCCAGTCCACCATGTCCGTCGCTTCGTAGGTCGCCAGCGACGCCAGGCGGAAATCACGCATCCATTCCGGGTCGTTTTTTTCTTCGGAGATCTGCCGTACGATGTCCGGCGTCAGACCTTCGTGCAGATGGAAATTGTCTTCATCCGAATTCCGGAAGTCATACATGCGCCGGTCTATATCCTCGACGTATGTTTTCTCTTTCTCAGCCAAAGTGTTCCTCCCGGCTTTTTAAGCCTCAAACTCTTCAAATCCGCCGGCGTTGATCTTTTCGACAAGGGAGGCGTCGCCCTCGGCCGCAATCTTTCCGTCCACCAGGACATGCGTGCAGTCGACGTCAAGCGCGTCCAGGATCCGCGTGCTGTGGGTAATGATCAGAAGCGCGCCGCCCACCGTGCTGCGGTAGGCTTCGATGCCCTTCGACACGGTGCGCACGGCGTCCACGTCAAGGCCGGAGTCCGTCTCGTCGAGGATGGCCAGGGACGGACGCAGCATCAGAAGCTGCAGGATCTCCGCTTTTTTCTTTTCACCGCCGGAGAAGCCGACGTTTAAGTCGCGGTCCGCATAGGACGGATCCATATCGAGCATTTCCATCGCCGCCGTCAGTTCCTTGCGGAAATCCCACAGACGGATGTGCTTTCCGGTGCGGTTCTCCATCGCGGTGCGGATGAAATTCGCCAGGGTGATGCCCGGCACTTCCACGGGATTCTGGAAGGACATGAACATCCCGCGCTTTGCGCGCTTGTCCGCCGTCTCGCCGGTCACGTCCGCGCCGTCGAACCAGATCGTTCCGCCGGTGATTTCATAGCGCGGATCGCCCATGACAGTGGATCCGAACGTGGATTTTCCGGCGCCGTTCGGTCCCATCAGGACATGGACTTCGCCGGCATTCACGGAAAGATCGACGCCGTGAAGCAGCTCCTTCTCTTCCACGCGGACGGTCAGGTCTTTCACCTTCAGCAGTTCCTGTGACATATCTTTGGTCTCCTCCCTATGGGTTCTCCGCAAAACAGATGCGGTCAGTGGTCTGCGAACACAGACGGCGGACAGGGCGCCGCTGCAGTCATCCGCTTATTATATACTATCGGACACGGAATAGGCAAACATCTTCTTAAAGAATGCAGAAAAAAAGCGGGGCTTATTCGCCCCGCACCGGATGATTTTTGCCCAAGGTCCGTTTTACGCAAACATCGCCGCGATCTCCTCGCTGAACTTCGCCATGTCGTAGGTGGGCTCATAGCGGGCAATAACGTTGCCTTCGCGGTCCACCACGAACTTGGTGAAATTCCACTTGATGTCGGGGTTGTTCTTGTAGTCCTTGTCCATCTTCTTCAGGATCGGGGCCATCATTAACGCCGCCGCGCCGTGCAGGCCTTTAAAGCCCTGCTGGCTCTTCAGGTAGGCGTATACCGGAAGGGCGTTCTCGCCGTTGACGTCGGATTTCTTCATCTGGGGGAACTGGGTGTGGTACTTCAGCGTGCAGAACTCGTGCACTTCGGCATCCGTACCCGGGGTCTGATTGCCGAACTGGTTGCAGGGGATGTCGATGATCTCAAGACCCTGGTCGTGGAACTGCTCGTACAGCTTCTCGAGGGGCTCGTAATGCGGGGTAAATCCGCAGCCCGTCGCCGTATTGACGATGATCATGACTTTGCCTTTGAAATCCGCAAGGGAAACCTCGGTTCCGTCTGCCGCCGGTACGCTGTAATCATAAATGCCTGCCATGAGAAACTCCTTTCCTTCTTCAATTAAAAGCAATACAGGCTGATCCGCATCATCTGTTCCGTATGTTTCGGATCTCTTCTGTTGTGCACAATTATATTGCGCGCAATTGATTTTGTCAACCCTTTGTTTTTATTTTTTTCGCGGGGATGCGTCTGCGCACAAAAAAGCCCGCGGATCGCAGGATCCGCGAACGTTTCGCTCCTTAAAACATCCGAACAGTAAACTGTTTTGGACCGTTCACAATTACCCGTTGACAACATTCACCGGCGCACCATTTACGAAGCCCTTCAGGTTCTCCACGGTGCAGTCCATAATCCGCTGCCGGCTCTCCTTCGGCGCCCAGCTGATGTGCGGCGTAATCAGGCAGTTTTTCGCGGACAGCAGCGGATTGTCCTCCCGCGCCGGTTCCACGGAAAGCACGTCCAGGCCCGCCGCGGCCACTTTTCCGCTGTTTAAGGCGTCCGCCAGATCCTGCTCGTCGATCAGGGGTCCGCGGCTGTTGTTGATCAGGATCACGCCGTTCTTCATCTTCGCGATGCTGTCTTTGTTGATCAGGTGCTCCGTCTCCGGAAACAGCGGACAGTGCAGGGCAATCACGTCCGACTGCGTCAGCAGCGTGTCCAGATCCGTGTATTCCGCGATCAAAGCACCGGACGCGTTCGGATGGGCGTCATGGGCCAGCACGCGCATGCCCAGGGCCGACGCGATCTTTCCGGTGGTCTGTCCGATCCGGCCGAAGCCGATGATACCGATGGTTTTGTCCGCCAGCTCGATCAGCGGATAATCCCAGAAGCAGAAATCCGGACTTGAGGCCCAGCGGCCTTCGTGTACGGCATCCGAATGATGCTGCACATGGTGGCAGATTTCCAGCAGCAGGGCGATCGCGAACTGGGCCACCGACGCCGTGCCGTAGGCGGGCACGTTCGAAACCGGAATGTTCCGCTCGGCGCACGCCTTCACGTCCACGATGTTATAGCCGGTTGCCAGCACGCTGATGAAGCGGATCTGCGGACAGGCATCGAGCGTCGACGCGGAAATCGGCGTCTTGTTGGTAATGACGATATCGGCATCGCCGATCCGGCGGATGATCTCCGCCTCGTCCATCGGCGTACGGTCATAGATGCGCACGTCGCCGAAGGCGTTCAGCGCGTCCCAGCTCAGGTCGCCGGGGTTTTCCGTATAGGCATCCAAAATCACGATCTGATGCATGGCGAATCTCCTCTCTTAATCCTCCAGCAGCGCCCAGGCGCGGTTTAAGCAGCGCTTGGTATTGGCCAGAACGATGGCCTCGTCCTCGCCCGGACGCAGCGTCACTTCCATGGAAAGCACGTAGGGTTCCCCGGCATTGAAGAAGCCCTCCTCTTTCAGGACGCGAAGATAATCCAGAAGCTCCGGCACATCGTTCGCGCTGTTCGGATAGCCGAAGCGCGGATGCAGATCCCCGTAGCCGTCGCAGCCCGGAATGACCACGGCGTTGCCGAAGTGGAAATGGGTGATGTACGGGCGCAGCGTGCGGATGACGAAGCGGCTGTTCTCATAGGTGGTCGGGAAATGCGACAGATCAACCAACAGGCCGAAGTTGTTATGGGACGTGCGCATATCCGCCGCAAACCGCGCTGCCAGGGGCGCCGGGCCGATCAGGGCCGCCTTGTCCATGTCGAAGTCAAAGACTTCCAGCTCCACCTTCATGCCCTTCTTCGCGGCATAATCGCATAGATGGCGCGTGGTGACCAGCAGCTGGGCATAGGCTTCTTCCTTGGTCGCTTCCTCCCATTTGCCGGCCAGGAACGCGATGCCCTTCGCGCCGAAATACTCGGCCTCGTCGATGGCTTCGATCAGCGTATCCTCCGCCTTCTGCCGTTCGGCTTCGTCCAATGCGTTCGGGTTCAGCTTCGGGCCGAGCAGACGCGGCTGCGCGCCGTAGCAGACCGTCAGATGGCTCTGATCGAGCAGCGCCTTCGCTTCCGCGTTCTTTTCGCCGTAGCCCTTCAGTTCGATCGCGTCAAAATAGTCGTCCGCGCAGATCGCGTGAAGCGAGTCCATCGGATCGCTCTTCGGAAAGCTCATCCACTGGATCGTGCCGACCTTGAAATACTTATGAATGGAATCTCTCATGGGTTTCTCCTCCTTGCTGCGACAGCCTGATCGTTTTCATGGTCCTTCGATAATTGGTCTGACCATTTTGTTGTATTATACTCCGGTATCCCCTGCAAGTCAATAAAAAAGCCCGGGGATTCTCTCCCCGGGCCCGGAATCCGATTTGTGTTTTCGTTCGTTCCGCCGTTTACGCACCGAGGATTGTGCGCACCGTTTCCTCCATCCGGTCCACATCGCAGTTCAAATCGTGGCGGATCGGCGCCGTGCGGATCTCTTCGATGGCCGGCGGCGGCGTGACGCCGGACAGCCCGGCCAGCGCGTCCACCAGCGCAAAATCCTCTTCCGTCTCCCGGCCGGGGGCGATGGCGCCCATCACGGCACGGGTAAACTTAAAGGGGCTCGCCGTCGACGCGATGACCGTCGTCTTCGCATCGCCGGTTTCCTTCTGATACTTCTGATACACGGCAGACGCCACGGCGGTATGCGTATCCATCACATAACCGCAGTCCTCGTATACCCGGCGGATTTCCGCCGCGGTCTCGGCTTCCGTCGCGTAATTCCCGTAGAAATCGGCCAGCTGCGCGCGCATGTCCGGCGTAATCGTATAGACGCCCTCCGCGGACAGCGCCCGCATGCGCTCCCGGTTCGCCGCCGGATCGTTTCCGCCGATGCGGTAGATCAGGCGCTCCAGGTTGCTGGACACCAGAATGTCCATGGACGGGGAGCTCGTCACGGCAAAGGGCCGGTTTTTGTCATAGGTGCCAGTCGCGAAGAAGTCGAACAGGACCTTGTTTTCGTTGGAGGCGCACAGAAGCTTCGCGATGGGCAGGCCCATCTGCTTCGCGTAGAAGGCCGCGAGGATATTGCCGAAGTTGCCGGTGGGCACACAGACGTTGATCTCCTCGCCGTCCGCGATTTCACCCTTTTCCAGCAGCTGCACGTACGCCCAGACGTAATAGGCGATCTGGGGCACGAGGCGGCCGATATTGATGGAGTTGGCCGACGAGAAACGGATGCCCTTCGCCGCGAGATCCGCCGCGAGGACCGGATCGGAAAACATCTTCTTCACGCCGGTCTGGGCGTCGTCGAAATTGCCGTGAATGCCGACGACGTGGGTGTTTTCGCCCTTCTGGGTGCGCATCTGCTTTTCCTGGATCGCGCTGACGCCGTCCTTCGGATAAAAGACGATGATCTCGGTGCCGGGCACGTCGGCAAAGCCCGCCATGGCGGCCTTGCCGGTATCGCCGCTGGTCGCGGTCAGGATGACGATCTTATCGGTCACGCCGTTCTTCTTCGCGGCCGTGGTCATCAGGTGCGGCAGGATGGAAAGCGCCATGTCCTTGAAGGCGATGGTCGCGCCGTGAAACAGTTCGAGGTACCAGGCGCCGTCCTTTTTTACGAGGGGGGCGATTTCTTTGGTATCGAATTTATCGTCATAGGCATTCGCGATGCAGGCCGACAGTTCTTCGTCGGTATAATCTGTCAGAAACTGACGCATGACGGCAAAGGCCACCTGGCCGTAGGTCCATCCGCACATCGCTTTGGGGGCTTCCGAAAGCGCGGGGACCGTATCCGGCACATACAGGCCGCCGTCGGGCGCCAGCCCCTGCAAAATGGCCTGGGAGGCGGTAACGGCTGTCTGATCGCCGCGGGTGCTGTGGTAAAGGATATTCATCCGCTGCTCCTTTCTCGGTTCGTTTTTTATCCCGCCCATTGTAGCACATCCGCCTCCGATATGCTATAATCAGGCGACATATCATTTGATCCCGGCATAACCAAAACCGGGATCAGCACGCTGTAAGTATTCCTGGAGGGAACATGAACGAACCGCTTTCCGCTTATTACATCTTTCATGAAGTGGCCAGCTGCGGAAACATCTCCCGCGCGTCGGCGAAACTCTACGTCAGCCAGCCCGCCATCAGCAAATCCATCCAGAAGCTGGAGGAATCCCTGGGCGTCAAGCTGTTCGTGCGCGGCTCGAAGGGCGTCTCCCTGACGGAAGACGGCGAACTGCTCTTCGCCTCCACCCAGACCGCGTTTTCATCCCTCGACCAGGCGCGCAACCTGATCACGCAGCGCAACGCCCTCGAAAGCGGAACCCTGCGGATCGGCGTCAGCTCCACCCTCTGCAAAAACGTCCTGCTGCCGTATCTGGAGCAGTATATTCATTCCTTCCCGCACGTTCGGGTCTCCATTTCCTGCCAGTCTACCGGCGCCACGCTTCGGATGATCGACGACCATCAGATCGACGTCGGCCTGATCTGCCGCCCGAAGCACACCGAGCACCTGTGCTACGACCGGCTGCGCGAGGTGGAGGATTCCTTCATCTGCACACCGGCCTATCTGGATCGCCTGAAGCTGAAGGACCACCGTCCGAAGACCACGAACGACGTTCTATCCTGCGCGACTTTGATGCTCCTGGACCGGGAAAACCTGACCCGGCAGTACATCGACCGGTATCTGGCTGAACAGCAGATCGTTCCCGCCGACGTCATCGACGTCTCTGACATGAATCTGCTGATCGATTTCGCCCGGATCGGCTTAGGCGTCGCCTGCGTCATCCGGGATTTTGTCAAGGAAGATCTCGAAAACGGCACGCTTGTCGCCCTGCCCCTCGACGAACCGATCCGCCGCCGGCAGATTGGCTTCGCCTACAAAAAAATGCAGCTGCAGAATCCGGCGCTGGAGCGCCTTCTGCAGCTGTGTCTTGAACAATAATCAAAAAAATCCAAAAAGCGGCGGCCTTACTTTTTCTCGTGCAGGAAGGACGAAATCAGTTTCAGATAGCCGGTCTCATAGAGCGCGTCCGACGCATGTCCGGCGCCGTCCACCAGATCGAGCCGCACCTTTAGCGCACTCTTCTTCAGCGTATCCGAAAGGCGCTGGGATTCCAGATACGGAACCGTCAGATCCGCATCCCCGTGGGAGATCCATACCCGGAGCGCAGCCACGCGCTCCGGATTTTTTCTGATATGGTAGTATGGGTCGCTCATCTGCCGTTCACCGGCCGACAGGTCGTCGTAATTCTTCCGCATCCAGAAGGACTCGACGTTCGAATACCCGTCAAGCATTTCTGAAGTCAGCCAGGAATTCGCCAGATCCACCAGCTGGGTCGGGATGCCCAGTTCCTTCCAGTCCGCACTGCGGTCGCCGAAATCCGTCACGCCGTAGTAGTCCACAAGCGCTTCCACCTCCGACGTATAGAATGTCCAGTTTTCCCAGTTCTTCTCTTCCCCGATGTAGTGTACGTCCAGGAAATCCTGGTCGTCCGCCACGGCCGCCATCAGCGCCAGATACCCGCCGGCGGACTCGCCCCAGATCACCGTGTGCTCATTGCTGAACCCGTAGGTCTGCGCGTTCGCGTGCAGGAAACGGACGGCGGCCTTCACATCGGATACGGCGGCCGGGAACGGCGCTTCCTGTGCCAGGCGGTAATTGACCGAGGCGCACGCATAGCCGTGGTCGCGGAAGAACCGGTACATCAGCTGTGCCTGCCGGGACTGGCTGTTGTTCGTGATAAAACCGCCGCCGTGCACCAGCACCATCAGCGAAGGATTTGCCGTTCCGCGCGGCACGTAGATGTCCACCGTCTGGCTTTTGGAATCCTCCGCATAGGGCACATTCGTCCACGTCGTTCCGTTCTCCCACTTGACCGACGTATCCATGTCGATCCGTTTGTCGAAGAGATTGTGAACGACCGAACGTGATGCCTGGTGAAACACGAGCAGCGCCGCCAGCGCCAGCGCCAGCAGAATGCCGATTGTCCAGGCAATGATCCGTCCGATGATACGAATCACCCTCATGATTTCACTTCCCCCCTTTTATTTCTGTCCGTCAAAGAAAGCTCCCCAAAAGCGCGAGACTCGGCTTCGGATGCCGCGTCTGCGTGGTGCGGTCCACTTCGATCAGGCCGAAGCGCATCGCGTAGCCCTTCTGCCATTCGAAGTTGTCCAGCAGGCTCCAGTAGCAGTAGCCGAGCACCGGAATGCCTTCCGCCACACAGGCCTCCACACCGGCCAGCGCGCGCTTGATGAATTCCTCGCGGCGGGTGTCGTCATCCGCTGCGACACCGTTTTCCGTCACCATCAGCGGAATCGGCAGCGCCTTGTGCACGGTGCGGATCACGTGGGCAAGCGCTTCGGGGTAGAACTCGTATCCCATGGCCGTGCGCTCGTTTCCTTCCGGAACGGGCAGACTTCCCTCGGGCCCGTACAGCGTGCGGGTGTAATTCTGCACGCCGAAGAAATCGTCGTCCTTGATGTAAGGAAGGTAATGGACGAACTCCTCGTCCCATTCTTTTGCGGCTTCGTCTTCTCCGCCGGGCAGCGCCTGGATGTCATGCAGGGAAAGGGTCAGGCCCACCAGAAGATGCGGGCAGACTTCCTTCATCGCGGCTTTGGCCGCCTGATGCGCGCGCATGACGAGGATATCGCCTTCCTGCGTACGCGGCGAAACAAAGGTCTGCGGCTGCGGCGAGCCGAACACCTTCACATTCTCCATCGCCTGCTTTTTCATGCGCTCCATCATCGGGTTTTCAACGTTGACGCCGACCTGGACGTTGCCTGCGTTCTTCGCGAACTGCTTCATGATGGCCGCGATCTGGATACCCATGTTGGCCTCGTTTAAGGTGCAGACGTAGCGCATCTGATCGCCCAGACGCTCCACGACGTAACGGCAGTATTTCGCGAAGGCTTCCACCGTGCGCTCGTCCTCCCAGCCGCCATTCCGGATCAGCCACAGCGGGCTGGAGAAATGATGCATCGTCACCACCGGCTCAATGCCGTTGGCGCGGCAGCAGTCGAGAACCTTGCCGTAATGTGCGATCTCGGCATCGTCATAGACGCCTTCCTCCGGCTCGATGCGTGCCCATTCAATCGAGAAGCGGTATACGTTCAGCCCCGCCTCGGCCATCAGCCGGATGTCTTCTTCATAGCGATTGTAGTGATCACAGGCGTCGAGACTGGGCTCGTCAAAGCTGGTGAATTCCATCTGCTCCTGTGCCCAGCAGTCGCTGTTTTTATTGTTGCCTTCCACCTGATGCGCGGCCGTCGCAGCGCCGATCAGAAACCCCTTCGGAAATGACATGTCTTCCTCCTTTTTGCCCCTGTTTTTTTCCATCAGAAAAGGAACGTCTTCCGACGTTCCCTTTCAGTATACCCGATTTATCGAAAAGTGAAAAGCATCTTTCGGAGGGCGGTTATTCCGTGGCCGGATCCTCGAGGATGCCAAGGAAGAACGGCACGTTTGTCTTCGTGTCGATCAGCGCGTAGATGAACGGGCGGCTCAGGACGACTTCGTAATAGTCCGCGATCAGCATTCCCGTGTCTTCTTCAACGACGACGGCGGTCGCCGCGGCGGCTTTGGTTCCTTTTCTGTCGACCTTGATATATGTCCGATGATAAACACCGCTGACGAAGAGATTGTTCGCGGCCGTGCCGAGGCCGCTTAAATCGGCTTCTTCTTCGTCAAACAGATCGGGCATGCCCATCCCGGCAAGGGTTTCGGAAAGCTCCGCTTCGAAATCCGCTTCGAATTCCGGAATCCAGGCGGCCACTTCGGCATCTGTCCGGTTTTCCAGCAGGGTCAGAAACGCTTCGCCGTCCAGCTGATTCAGCACCTCTTCCGGTGTGCTTCCTTCCCTCGGCAGCAGTGCGGCAAAGGCATAATCCCCGCCTTTGTAATACTTGATCACGCCGGTTACGTCGTCATTTTCAAGATAAAACGCCTCCGCGCTGGCCAGATAATCGACCTCCCGCGCCTCTCCGGATGCCGTCGTAAACACGCCCTTCCGGATCTGCGTCTCGGTGTAAGGTTCGGCCCACTCCGCGTCAAAGGCGAGCGCGTCGGCAAGAACCATGACCGCTCTCGGCGGCAGGGCGGTGATGATTTCCGGAATCATGTCTTCCGTCTTCTGCTTTACCCAGCGGTTGATGGCCTCTTTTGCCGTGTCGTCGAACGGAATCGAATGGATGTCGGCGTTGTAGAAATCCGCCATGCGCTTCAGAAACGCCGGATCCGCTTCAAATCCGTCTTCCCGGAACCATACGGCATCCGCGGTCAGCAGACGCGCGTCCGTACTGCGGGAGAACGCGCCGCGAATCTCCGCGAGAACCGCGTCCAGCTCTTCCGAGCGCAGGCCGACGGCCTGTTCGATTTGCGCCCGGGTTTCTCCCCGCGCGCCGTTGGCCGTCATTCCCAGCGCCGTCAGTACCGACACGGGGGATACGGATACGTTCCCGCCTTCTTCGTGCACGTTCGAAAGCATCTGCAGGCCGAAATCGGCAGCGGCCCGGCTGCCGGTGCGCAAATCCACGGCGATTTCCGATCGAAACGCGGAATCTTCTGACGTCATATCGTTTTTATCCTCTGCTGTGTCCGCGGCAGTCATCGAGGTCTCCTCCGAACCTGCGGCATTTTCAGGCATGCCGCATTCCGCCGCTTCCCCCGCGGAGCCGGCATCCGCCGTTTCCGACGTGGAGACTTCATCCGTCGTTTCCGACGGCGTCAGGGCGCTCGCTGTTTCCTGTGTCGATTCGGTTTCCGGCTTCTCTGTGAAATCCGGCCGATTGCGCGTCTGAAAGCGGATCCAGGAAGCCCCGGCGACGATCACGCACGCGGCGGCCAGCGCCGCCCATCGAAGCCAGACCTTCTTTTTCTTCGGGAATCGCGTCTGTTCCGCTTCCAGCACGGTTTCGTCGTCGAGCTGTGTCACTGCTTCGTAGAGTTTTTCTGCCTTGTCCTTCGGATTCATATCGCGTAACCCTCCTTCTCCAGTGCCTGTCGAAGAGCATTCCGCATCCGGAAAAACCGCTGGGCCAGGCTGCCCTGCGACACGCCCAGCTCTGCCGCCAGATCCTGGACAGTCTCCCCGTACCAGTAACGGCGTACAAACAGCACCCGGTTTTCCTTCGGAAGGGCCTTCACCCACTGATCCAGAAACGCGGCCAGTTCCCGATCCTCCAGCTCCTTTTCCACATTGACGGGGGACGGAACGCACTCCGAAAGCTCGTCCAGCAGCTCTTCCAGTCCGCTGTAGCGCCGGGCCGCATGATTGTGCCGCCAGCGCGTCACGGCAAGGTTGCGCACGATCCGGCCCAGCCAGCTGCGCAGCACGTCCGGACGCTGGGGAGGCATGCAGTTCCATGCCGCCAGCCATGTGTCGTTGACGCACTCGTCCGCGTCCTCCGACACCGCCAGCAGCCGGAAGGCAATGCTTTGACAGTAACGGCCGTATTTCGTGTCCGTTTCCGCAATGGCCTGTTCATTCCGGGCCCAGTACAGATCAATAATCCGAGAATCTTCCATCGCCGCCCCTTTGCCGTCGTTTCAAAATGATCCTTTACAGATAAAGTCGCGATCCGGAAGGAGATATTACGTCCAGGTTTTGAAACTAATAAAGCATCGCGAAGACGGATGCCCCTGCGACGGTCAAAAGACCGCACAGTACGATGGCAAGGCTTGACATGGCGCCTTCGGTTTCGCCCATTTCCAGCGCTTTTGCCGTGCCGATCGCGTGGGCGGCGCTGCCCATGGCGATGCCCTTCGCCACCGGGTCTGTGATGCGAAACAGGCGCAGTGCGCCTTCGCCGGCTACGTTTCCGAGAATGCCGGTGATGACAATGGCGGCGACGCCGATGGCGGTGTAACCGCCCAGCTCATCGATCACGCCCATGGCGATGGCCGTGGTGATGGACTTCGGCAGCAGGGTGACGAAGACATCATGATCCATCCGAAACAGAACACACATCACCAGGATCGATCCCATGCTCGAAAGCACGCCGGAAAGCGTCCCGCACAGAATCGCGGCCAGGTTGTCCTTTAAGCGCTGCAGCTGCTGGTACAGCGGAATGGCCAGACACACCGTCGCGGGCGTCAGCAGGAAGCTGACGTACCGGCCGCCCAGATTGTAGGTCTCGTAATCAATGCGGAATACCAGCAGGAAAACGATCACCAGCGCCACGGCCACCAGCATCGGATTGAAGAACCACTTGTGGAATTTCTGCTGCAGGAAACGCCCCAGCAGATAGGCTGCCACCGTGATCACCATGCCAAAGAATAGGGAGGAAGAAAGGATTTCGTTCATACCTGACCTCCTTTCGCATCCGCTGCGGATTTGCCGTCCGGTGACTTCTTTTTTCCAAACTTCATCACGGCCTGCGTCACGTGTCCGGAAACCGCCATGACGACAAACGTCGATACGACCGTCATGACTGCCACGGGGATCAGAATCGGGCGCAGCACGTCCCATGTGACAAGCAGCCCCACCACCGCGGGGATGAACATCATCGGCATGATTTCCACCAGGAAATCGCCCGTTTCCTTCACCTCCCGGAGTTTGATGACGCCTGTGCACAGGAGCACAAACATCAGCACCAGGCCGTAGATGCTCGCCGGCACCGGCAGCGGGATCAGCTCGTGCAGCAATTCACCCGCAAAGCTGACCGCCAGAATGATCAGAAGCTGTTTCATGTATCTCATATCTGCCTGCTTTCATAAAAAACACCCTTCTGCATCAGAATACCATTTCCGAAGCAAAAGGGCATTAATAAATCTGTGAATTTGTGTATGGGTTTGAAATGCATGTGGCGATTCGCAGCCGTACTGCCAGCGCCGAAGGCACGTGCGGCGCGCAGCAAACCTTACGCGATGACGTTAATCGCATCCCCATTCAGCCATGCGTCGATGTTCTTGCAGACGATCGCCGCGCGCTTGACAAACGCGCCGTCGGACGCGAACGCCACGTGCGGGGTCGCGACCACGTTCTTCGCGTTCAGAAGCACGTTGGCAGGATCGATCGGGGGCTCGGTGTTGAACACGTCTACACCGGCGCCGGCGATGCGGCCTTCGTTTAAGGCATCCGCCAGGGCTTCGCTGTCCACGATGGGGCCGCGGGCACAATTGATGAGCACGGCGTTCTTCTTCATCAGGCCGATCTGCTCTTTACCGACAAGGCCGATGGTCGACGGCATCTGCGGAACATGGATGGAAACGATGTCGCAGTTCTCAAAGATCCAGTTCATGGAAGGCGCATTGGTCACGCCCGGCAGTTCGCGGGCCGGCTCGTTGTAGGCATAGGTCTCACAGCCGAACGCCTGGGCAATGGCAAGCACACGGCTGCCGATGGCGCCGGCGCCGACCACGCCGAACTTCTTGCCTTCCAGCTCGAAGCCGACCAGACCGTCCTTCGTGCCGCCCTTGCGGACCACGTCGTTGCAGGGGATGATGTTGCGGGCTAAGGCAATGATCATGCCGAAGACCAGATCCGCAACCGCCGCGTTGGAATAACCGGAGCAGTTGCTGACACGGATGCCCTTCTCTTTGCAGTAATCCACGTCCACCAGATCCACGCCGGTAAACGCCACACAGATGTACTTCAGCTCCGGAAGCTGATCGATCATCTCCTTGCTGAAGCGGATGTTGGAAAACACCAGGCACTCAGCGCCCTTCGCGCGCTCTACCATGACGTCCGCATTCTCGTTGCGGTCATTGTAATACACGGCTTCGACGCGGTCTCCTAATACCTCGTCCACCTTTGCCTTCAGCGCTTCCTGCGGGATTCCTAAGGGTTCCAAAAATGCGACTTTCATGAGCGGCTCCTTTCGTTGTTTGATATGGCTCTTTTCGATATTTCATTATGTGAAATGGCATTTCGTTTACTGCACATATAGATTCGCACAGAATTCCATATTTGTCAAGGGGATTCGAAAAAAAAGCGGAACAGGGCTCAGGCCCGTTCCGAAAAGTGGAACGGGGGTCAGGCACCCGTTCCACTTTTCTAAAACAGATGCACGGCCAGCAGCATCAGAACGATGCTTACCAGCACGCTTAGCGAGTTGATGGTTCCGGCCAGGGTGTAATCCTCCTGCAGCAGCGCCGTAAAGGGCGGGGCTGCCGAGCCGATGGGCGCAAGGACAAGAAGCACCAGGGCTTCGCGGACTTCTGTGGGAAACGGCAGCAGAAACCAGAACAGCAGTGCGAGAAGAATGGAGACGCCAAAACGTACGGTAAGAAAACCGGCAATCTCTCTCCCCTTCTCCTTCAGGCTGTCCGTGCGAAACGCGACGCCCAGCATAAACATGCTCAGAAAAGGGTTGGCATTCGCGCCGATCTGCGCCACGGAAATGACAGGTGCCGGGATCGAAATCCCGATCACGGCAAGGATGCCCATCAGCAGATAGGAAAGAAACGGGATGGAGGTCATCATGTTGTGCCCGATCCGGCGCAGAACGCTTTTCGCGCTTTTGATCTGGTTTTTGTTCCGCACGATGCCGGCGATGCTGTAAGAGCCGCCGAGGACGATGACGGAGTTGCCGATATCGAACAGACCGACGGCCATCATGCCGACACTTCCGAGGAAGCTCTGGATGAACGGCATGGCAAAATTGCCGATATTGTATCCGGCCATATTCAGCAGGCCGAAGGACTGCCAGGTGCTTCCGCGTTTCCTGTAAAAGGAATAGCCGCAGATCATCAGGACAACACCACAGCCGATGCCGAACAACACGAGAAGAAGCATCGAAAGTGCGAAATGAGCCCCATTAAGGTTCACAATCACGGCGCAGGGAAGCGTCAGTTTCAGCACAATTCTCGAGAGCAGGGTAAATTCGCTCTGCTTTACCAGTCCGATCCGTTTAAAAAAAAACCCAGCAATATAAAGAATATCAGCGAAAACGCCTTAAGAAATACTTCATTCACCGCGGCCGCCTCACTTTTCTGCTTTGTCCGCGCGAACGGCAGACAGATCCGCCCCCATTTCCGCAGAAAGCGCGTCCGTCAGCTGCCGAAATGCTTCCAGTTTCGGAACAATATGATCGTCCGTCATACGGCTGGCCGGGCCGGTGACACTGATGCCGGCGATGATGCGGCTGTCGGGCCCGAAAACCGGAAACGCCACGCAGCGCGCGCCGATTTCTTTCTCCTCATTGTCAAAAGAATAGCCATTTTGGCGAACGTTTGCCAGCTCCGCACGCAGCGTTTTCGCATCGGTGATCGTGTGCTCTGTAAACGTAATGCGTTCCACGCGGGACAGATAATCCGCAAGCCACTCATCGTCATGCCGGGAAAGAAACAGCTTTCCGATGCCGTTGCAGTACATCGGCGCCGCGTTGCCCACCTGCTGCACACTCATCAGCGACTGGTTGCGAACCCGAAGCACCTCAACGTAAACCGCCGCATCCTCCTGCTCCACCGCCAGGCAGACGGACTCCCCGAAAAGCTCGGAAAGCTTCTGCATATAGGGTTTCGCCAGCCGGCGCAGCTCCTCATCCGGATGCAGATGGCTGGCCAACGCACAGACCTTCATCGTCGCGGAATACCGCGAAGAAGCCGGATCCTGCCGGGCATAACCGCAGTTGACCAGCGTCATCAGGAAACGAAGCGCCGTGCTGGCGTTCATGTCCAGATCGCCTGCAATATCCTGCAGGCGGCGGGGTTCCTCCTGCCGGACCAGGTACTCCAGAAGATTCAAAAGTTTCTCGCTGGACTGATTGCCCCGGGTTTTATTCTCACTCATTGTATCCTCCTATGTCACCATTGACACAGGGTATTCTACAACCGGATTTTATTTTTTGCAATAAAAATGGGCCAGAAGGCCCATTTTTCTAAAAAGTATTAGCTGTTGTATTTGATATAGTATATTTTGTTGTCTGAAGAATTATACATTAGAACTATAACATCGTTCCAGACTGTGACGGATTCGCCTATGGTTGTTACACCGTTCCAGTTTTTCCCCTGGTTCAGATTCACGAAAACATAAAACCCTTCCTTTATTTCCGGAAAGAAGCGTTCATTGGAATCCGGATAGCAAAAGGGAGAAATATACTCATCTGTGCCATAAAGAAAAGGAGCTTTCTCATCATCCACCGGCAGAGGCATCCAATTCTGCTCAATAAACGCGCGTTGTTCATCAGTTCCCTGCAGAATCAGTCTGCGCAAGCCATCGCCAAAGCTTTTTTCTGTGTCCTCATACAGAATCTGATCCTTTGAGTAAGGAAAACCAGCGTATTTCTCGAATTCTGCAGAACCGGAATTGCGATAATATAGAAGAATCCAGATAGACAGGATCAGAAACGGTATCACAAGCATGATTCCGCATAGGGTTTTTGCTACAATATCGTTCATATATACACGTATTAAAATAGCTTATAATGAATATGGTTCAAAACACCAGACCATATATGGATGTATCACTCCGAGTTCCATAGCAACAACCATAGCATTTACCCCTAAACCGGTAAACCCTGTATAATGTGGGTCAGATAGAAAATCATATCTATCTTCTATCATTATTTCGTGATCAGAGATACGCGCGAAACTAAACTTATTTATTGCATAACTTCTGGATGATGGTTTGTTTGTTCTCTTAGTTGTTGATCAGCTTGTCGTTCTCGTTGTTCCAGCTGTAAAGCTTGCGGATTTCGGCGCCGATCTTCTCGGACGGATGCTCGCTGGCTTTCTTGCGCATGGCCTTGAAATGGACCTGGCGGCCGGCGTTGCTCATATCCTGCAGGAACTCGCTGGCGAAGGTGCCGTCCTGGATGTCGGCTAAGATCTTCTTCATGGCCTTCTTGGTGTCCTCGGTGATGATCTTCGGACCGGTCACGTAGTCGCCGTACTCCGCGGTGTTGGAGATGGAGTAGCGCATGCCGGCGAAACCGGACTGGTAGATCAGGTCCACGATCAGTTTCATCTCGTGGATGCACTCGAAGTACGCGTTGCGGGGATCGTAGCCGGCTTCGGTCAGGGTTTCAAAGCCTGCCTGCATCAGGGCGCACACGCCGCCGCAAAGGACGGCCTGCTCCCCGAACAGGTCTGTCTCGGTTTCTGTCCGGAAGGTCGTCTCCAGCACGCCTGCCCGGGCGCCGCCGATACCCAATGCGTAAGCAAGACCCAATTCCCAGGCGTCGCCGGTGGCGTCCTGTTCCACAGCGATCAGACACGGAACGCCTTTACCGGCCTGGTATTCTGAGCGGACGGTATGTCCGGGACCCTTGGGTGCGATCATAATAACGTTGACATCCTTGGGCGGCTTGATGCAGCCGAAATGAATGTTAAAGCCGTGGGCGAAAGCCAGGGTCTTACCGGCAGTCA
>JAZQBE010000032.1:0-8083 GCA_045545575.1 Shuttleworthella sp. | reverse complement strand
CCCCGTTCCGCTTTTACGAAAAACAAAGCCCGAAGCGTTGAGCTTCGGGCTTTTTGTACGGCCAAAACCGGAACGGGGGTCAGGCACCCGTTCCACTTTTACGATTTCGCGGACTTCGCGATTTCGGCGAGGGCGTCGTTCTCAATAACCGGTGTGAGATGTTCGGCCGCGTGGCTGGCGAATCCGGGCTGCGGCAGATAGCGGAAAGCGTATTCCGACAGCAGTTCGCAGAAGCGGTTTGCGTCTGCGGGCGTAAAGGTGTCGGGGAACTGCCAGACAATCAGCATGTATCCGCCGAAGCGGTCGTCTTTATAGAGGGAACTGGGGATAGCAGGCAGCGGGGAGAGCATCTCCACGGCGGCCATCAGGTCGGCCAGCGACGGGAAGTTCCAGAGGAAGGGCTCGTCGGGCAGCGGTTCGTCGTCGGGGAATTCGAAGGCGGAAGCACCGGGAACCATCAGCGTCATTTCGACGGGAACTGCCGCGGGCGCGGCCGGGCGGACCGGTGCGCCGTCCTCGTCCTCATCGTCGTCTTCGCCGCTGACCGCGGTCGCGCCGGCGGCCGCCGCTTCTTCCGGCGAAACCCGCGTGATCCGCACGAGTACTTTGCCCTGCGGAACGGGCATGGCTTCGATGCGGAAGGGCAGTCCCTGCAGATTGTAGTCAAACTTCAGAAAGGCCCAGCGCAGGACTTTGTCGATCATGGCGCGCGCCGGCGGCGTGCCCTGAACGAGATCCAGAAAGCGCACGTGCTCGGCCTTCAGTTCTTCGGCAGTCAGAATGCATTGTATTTGGTTTTCGTTGAGTTTTTTCAAGATCATAAACAAATTATAGCGGACGCAGGAACGGACTGCAAATCTAAAATTTCTCTAAAAAGTCTAAACTTTTTCTAAAATCTATTGTATTTTTCCGGGCCTTCGGTAGAATGAATCTGCACCGGCGAAATGGATGCCGGCAAAACGCCATATCATCATTCATTCATCACAGCGGCAGCAGGAGGAACAACAGCGTCTTCGGGGCGCAAACCGCCGCATCCCGGGCATGCGTCCGCACGCCCGAATCGTCACGGAAGGCATCGTGCCGCTTCGGCTGCATGTGTTTTCACCGAAGAGATATACCACGAATACCAAGGAGGGAATCCGGCTTAAGGATATCGCAAACACCGATCCGACGACGGATGTAAGACACTGCCGGAAAACATACCCGCAGCAGGCGGCGCGTCAACAGAGAACGGAGGTGCCTATGCCATTTCGGCTGCCCGCGTGGCAGCCTGTCCGGCACAGGCGGTGTGAGCCCGGTTTCTGACGATAGCTGTTAATCACCGCTCTGTGCAGATGCAAAACCGAAGAAAAAGAAAACGAAAAGCGCAGCGCCCGGGGATCCGTTCCCCGGGCGTGTTTTGTGTGTTTTCCTCGTGGCGCATGCGAATCCCGGCCGCTGCGCAGCCGGGATCCGTGGCCGTCGTCAAACACACTTGCGTGTGTTTTCCTCGTGGCTTTATGGTATACTAACCCTAACTATGTGTTTTTACAGATACAGATTCCCCGGAAGTGAAAGGGTGCAGCATGAGAAAATCGAAAAGCGGAAGTGGTTTCGGGGTCGCCTTAGGCGCGATGGTGCTTGCGCTGGCACTGGTGGCCGGCGGCGGGTTTGCCGTTTACCAGTGGCGCTTCGCGCCGTCGAAAACAAAGATGGCGCTGACGGAATACTTCATCCTGTCGGGCGCGGAGGACTGCGCCGTGATCTTAAACGGCGAATACCTCACGCCGGAAACGGAGGACGGGTCCGAATCCGCCTGCGCGTATGCGCGGGTGAACGGGAACACGCTGTATCTGGAGCTTTCGTTTGTGAAAAAGCAGCTGGACGACGGCTATGTCTACGACCCGGAAGCGGCGGAGCTGCGGTACTGTACGGACCGCGCGCTGGTGCAGGCCCGTTCCGGGGAGAGCAGCTGGACCGAGGGCGGAGACATGCGCTCCGCGGCAGCCGCGGCGGTGACGGAAAGCGGAGGACAGGTGTGGCTGCTGGCGGATTTTGTCTCGGCTTACACCGACGCGTCCTTTGATCTGCACACGGATGATCCGGCCCGCGTCGTGATCGAAACGGCAGGCCTGCAGAAGACGACGGCGGTCCTGGAGAAGGAAGAAGCCGCCCGCCGCTACGGCGGCATCAAGAGCGACGTGCTGACGACGGTGCCCGCCGGCGCCGAGGTCATGGTGCTGGAGGATTACGGGGACTGGGCGAAGGTGCTGACGCCCGACGCGGTGATCGGCTGTGTACGCACGTCCCTGCTGAAGGACCAGAGCGAGGTGACGGTACAGCCGCGCCTGCAGCCGCGCAGCGACAGCCACCATCTGCTGGACGTGCCTGTGGTCGCGGGCTGGCACCAGGTGCTTTCCTACGGCGCGAACGCCAACGTCTCCTCCCTGCTGGACGGCACGAACGTCAACGTCGTCATCCCGACCTGGTTTCTGATGAACGATGATTTCGGCGGCATCCAGAGCTTTGCGGAAAGCTCCTATGTCCAGACCTGCCACAGCCGCGGCGTGCAGGTGTGGGGTCTGGTCAGCAACATCCAGTACAAGGTGAATACGGAAGGAATTCTGAATTCCTCCGCCGCGCGGGACAATCTGGTCAATCGCCTGATGGAGGAAGCGGCGGCCAGCGGCATCGACGGCATCAACGTGGATCTGGAAACGATTCCGCCGGCGGCGAAGGACGGCTACATCCAGCTGATCCGCGAGCTGTCGCTCCGGTGCGAGGCCGCGGGGCTGATTCTTTCGGTGGACAACTACGTGCCCACGGCCTACACCGCCTTCTACAACCGCGAGGAGCAGGCGAAATACATCGACTATCACATCATCATGGCCTACGACGAGCATTACGGCGGCGGCGAAGAAGGGTCGGGCGCCTCCTATCCCTTCGTCCGGAACGCGGCGGAAGCCGTGCTCGAAACGACGCCGGCAGAGCAGATCATCTTAGGCGTTCCGTTCTATACGCGGATCTGGACGACCGACAGCGAAGGGAACACCACGTCGACGACGCTGATCATCGCGGAGGAAAACAACCTGCTTTCGTCCATCGGCCGTTCCTGGAACGACGCGCAGTGGCTGGATGAAGAACGGCAGTTTTTTATCGAATATGAGAACGGAAACGGGGTCAACCACATCTGGCTGGAGGAGCAGGATTCCATCTCGGCGAAGATCTCCGTTGCGCGGGAATACGGCCTGGCGGGCGTCTGCTTCTGGCGGCTCGGACAGGAACCGAAGAACATGTGGAGCACGATTGAGGCGGCCCTCGGACAGTGACGGCGCACGCCGGGGCTTGATACATCAGCATATGAACACAGAAATCATTACGATTACGCCCGGGGAGGACCTGGCCGAAGCGCTGCGGCGGCCGGCCGAAATCCTGCGGGCAGGCGGTCTGGTGGCGTTTCCCACGGAGACCGTGTACGGGCTGGGCGCGAACGCCTTTGAGCCCGAGGCGTCGGCGCGCATTTACGCCGCGAAGGGACGGCCGTCGGACAATCCGCTGATCATCCACATCGCGGAGGTCTCCCAGCTTTCACTGGTGACGGATGCCGTTCCGGAAGCGGCGCTTCGCCTGGCAAAGGCCTTCTGGCCGGGGCCGCTGACGATGATCCTTCCGCGGAAGGAAACGGTGCCGAAGCGAACGACCGGCGGTCTCGATACCGTCGCCGTGCGCCTGCCCTCCCATCCGGTGGCGCGGGCGCTGATCCGAGAGAGCGGCTGTCTGATCGCCGCGCCGAGCGCGAACCTGTCCGGACGGCCGTCGCCGACGACGGCGGCCCACGTGCGGGAGGACATGGACGGGCGGATTGACTGCATCGTAGACGGGGGTCCGGTTTCGATTGGCCTCGAGTCGACGATCGTGGACCTGACGGAGGAGAAGCCTCTGATCCTGCGCCCGGGATACATCACCAAAGAGGCGCTTATGGATGTGCTTTCGGACGTGGATTACGATCCGAACCTTTCGTCGGAGACGGCCTCGGGCCCGCCGAAGGCGCCGGGCATGCGCTACCGCCACTACGCGCCGAAGGGCGAGATGTGGGTGGTGGAAGGCGCGGCGGAAGCCGTCGTCGCCGAAATCGCGTCCCGCACGGCGGCGGACGCGGCGGCCGGGCTGCACCCGGGCGTGCTGGCCACGGAGGAAACGGCCGGAAGGTATCCGACCGGTACGGTGATCGCGGTCGGCACCCGCGCGGACGAGGAATCCATCGCCCGGCAGCTGTTCGGTGCGCTGCGCGCCATGGACGCGGCCGGCGCGGACCGGATCTATGCCGAGAGCTTTGACACGCCCCGGATCGGGCAGGCCATCATGAACCGGCTGCTGAAGGCCGCCGGACATCAGGTCATCCGGCTGTAAAGGCCCGGAGCAAAGAGGTCAGAGAAGGATATGAGAACCATACGCAGAATCATCTTCGTATCCGGACACGGGATCACCCGCGCGCCGATGGCCGCGGAACTGCTGCGGCGCAAGTGGCTGTGCGCGCCGGCGGAGATTCTGGCCCGCGGGCGGCTGGTGCAGTTTCCGGAACCGATGAATCAGAAGACGGAGGCCGTGCTGATCAGCAACGGCATTTCCTGCGGCGACTACATGTCCGCGCAGATTCTGGACACGGAGATCACAGAAGGCACCATCGTCTTCTGCATGGAAGAGGATCAGCGCGCGCGGCTGATGGCGTCGCTTCCCTCCGCGGACGAAACGAACGTGTTCGTGCTGTCCTCGTTCGTCGGGGACGAACTGGAAATCTTAAATCCCTACGGCGGAACGCTGCAGACCTACGGCCTGTGCTTTGAGCTGCTGAAGACGACCATCCAGAAGCTGGCGGACCGGCTGAATGAACTGCAGATGGATCTCGACGCCGTTTTGCCGCGGCAGGAAGAGGTGTAAGAAGGAAAGGGGTCAGCGATGACGGAGAAACGAAAGGATTACATCACCTGGGACGAGTATTTTATGGGGGTGGCGAAGCTGTCCGGCATGCGGTCGAAGGATCCGAACACGCAGGTCGGCGCGTGCATCGTCAGCCCGGACAACAAGATCCTGTCCATGGGGTACAATGGGTTTCCGATCGGCTGCTCGGACGACGTGTTCTCCTGGGCGCGGGAAGGCGATCCGCTGGAGAACAAGTATTTCTACACCACCCACAGCGAGCTGAACGCAATCTTAAACTACCGCGGCGGCAGTCTGGAGGGCGCGAAGATCTATGTGTCGCTGTTTCCGTGCAACGAGTGCGCGAAGGCCATCATCCAGGCGGGCATCCGCACCGTCATCTATTCGGACGACAAGTACCACAACACGCCGTCCGTGATCGCGTCGCGGCGGATGTTCGACGCCGCGGGCGTCAGCTACCGGCAGTACGCCGGGAGCGGGCGGAAGATTGAAATGGAGCTGTAGGAAAAAAGGAGCTGTCATGGCAGAAAAGCAGATTTCATTGTTTGTCCCGGGCCGGCTTTGCCTGTTCGGGGAGCACAGTGACTGGGCGGGCTTAAACCGCATGATCAACGCGAACATCGTTCCCGGACGGGCCATCGTGTCCGGCGTGGAGGAAGGCATCTACGCGGTTGCGAAGAAGTCGGACCGTTTCATCGTTTCCAGCGACCTGGAATTCTATCACGGCGAGCGTCTCGAGTGCGAAATGGACACGGAAAAACTGCTGTCCATCGCGCGGGAAGGCGGCTTCTTCTCCTATGTCGCAGGCGTCGCTTCCTATATCAACGACAATTACAGCGTCGGCGGCGTGGAGATCACCATCACGGACATGACGCTGCCCATCAAGAGCGGCCTGTCGTCTTCGGCGGCCATCTGCGTGCTGGTGGGCCGCGCGTTCAACCAGCTCTATCACCTGAAGATGAACGTCAAGGGCGAGATGCAGGTGGCGTTCCGCGGCGAGCAGCGCACGCCGTCCCGGTGCGGACGGCTCGACCAGGCCTGCGCCTACGGCGTCAAGCCGGTGCTGATGGAGTTCGACGGCATGGAGAGCGATTCCACGCCGATGCGCGTCGGCACGTCGTTCTACTGGCTGATCGCGGATCTGCGGGCGGCGAAGGACACGGTCAAGATCCTGGCCGACCTGAACAAGTGCTATCCCTTTGCCGAAAACGAGCTGGAGGCCGGGGTGCAGAGCGCCTTGGGTGTCGAAAACCAGGCCATTGTGAAGAAGGCGGAGGAGCTGCTGAAGGCCGGGGACGCCGAGGGCCTCGGCGCGCTGATGATCGAAGCCCAGACGCTGTTTGACACGAAGGTCGCGCCGGCCTGTCCGGAGGAGCTGACCGCGCCGGTGCTGCATTCAGTGTTAAACGACCCGGAGATTTCGAAGTGGATCTACGGCGCGAAGGGCGTCGGCAGCCAGGGCGACGGCACGGTGCAGTTTCTGACCCGTTCGCCCCAGGACCGCGACGCTTTGGCGGCGTATCTGATGGAAAAACGGGGCATGCCGTCCTTTGCGCTGACGCTGCGCCCCGGCCAGACGGTCAAGCGCGCCATCATTCCGGTGGCCGGCTTCGGCACGCGCCTCTACCCGGCCAGCAAGGCGGTCAACAAGGCGTTCATGCCGCTGGTGGACCGGGACGGGCTGTTAAAGCCTGCCATTCTGATTCTGATGGAGCAGCTGTACGACGCCGGCATCGAGGAAGTCTGCCTGGTGGTCGGCCCGGGCGAAAAAGAACTGTACGATGAGTTCTTCTCGCCCCTGGCGCCGGACAATTACCAGAAGCTGCCGGATGAAAAGAAGGTCATCCAGAAGGAGCTGGCGCGTTTCCGCAGCATGATCACCTACGTCGAGCAGAGGGAGCGTCTCGGTTTCGGGCACGCGGTCTATCAGTGCCGGGAATTTGCCATGGAAGAGCCCGTGCTGCTGCTTCTGGGGGACACGGTCTACGAATCCTTTGAAAACCGCAACTGCATGCGCCAGGTGATGGATGCCTATGCCGAGACCGGCAAGGCCCTGGTCGCGCTGCAGGAGGTGCCCCGTCAGGACGTGGATCACTACGGCATTCTCCACGGCACCTGGGACGACGCGGCCGAAACCGTGATGACGGTGGACCGCATGGTCGAGAAGCCGACGCCGGACTACGCCGGTGAGTATCTGGGCGTCCGGAATCAGCGCGGCGAGCAGAAATACTACGCGGTCTTCGGCCAGTATGTGCTGACGCCGGAGGTCTTTGCCGTCCTCGAGGAAAACATCGCGAACCACGCGGTAAGCGGCGGCGAAATCCAGCTGACGGATGCCCTCGATACCGTGCGCGCCCGCTGGGGGCTTGCCGGTGTGCGTCCCGCCGGACGTTCGATGGATCTCGGTATGCCCGAAGTGTACCGGGAGACGTTCTATACCTTCGGGCGGGGAGCCCAGGAATAAGCAATTACCGTGATTGTAGTTTAGGAGGAGCCTCATGTCTGGCAATCCTGTTCTGTCCATCGTCGTGCCTGCCTTTAACGAGGAGGAGGCGCTTCCCGTTTTTTACGATACCGTCTGCGGGCTGGCTGCGACGGAACTTGCCGACGCGCCGCTGGAGATGCTGTTTATCGACGACGGTTCTTCGGACGCGACCCTTTCGGTGATCCGGCGCCTGGCGGCGGAAGATCCGCGGGTGCACTATGTGTCCTTTTCGCGCAATTTCGGCAAGGAGGCCGCGATCTACGCAGGGCTTTCAAAGGCCTGCGGCGACTACGTCGTGATCATGGACGCCGATCTGCAGGATCCGCCGGCGCTGCTTTCGCAGATGCTGTCTTTGGTCCGCTCCGGCGAGGTGGACTGCGTCGGCACGCGGCGCGTCAGCCGCAAGGGCGAGCCGCCGATCCGGTCGTTTTTCGCGCGGATGTTCTACCGCCTGATGAATAAAATATCCTACACGGAGGTGGTGGACGGCGCGCGGGATTATCAGATGATGAACCGCAAGGTGGTGGCGGCCATCCTCTGGATGGGCGAGTACAACCGGTTCTCGAAGGGCATCTTCGGCTGGGTGGGCTTCCGCAAAACCTGGCTGGAATACGAGAACGTGGAGCGCGCCGCCGGGGAGACGAAGTGGTCCTTCGGCAAGCTGTTCCTGTATGCCATTGA
>JAZQBE010000031.1:0-19284 GCA_045545575.1 Shuttleworthella sp. | reverse complement strand
CCGATCTTTACTAATAGTATACCACATCTTCGGGGAGAAGTCGAACATATGTTCTATGATTGCATTATTATTTTGCTGTCTGTTATTGAAAATGATTACAGTTTGTTTAGGCGATTCATCCCGCCGCTTTAGAAGCGGGGGTATTCTCACCAGATAGTGATAAACGTTTCGTCATTCTCCGGCATACAAAAAAACAGGTCTTCCTCCGCGCTGTCCGCGCGGGGAAGGCCTGTTTTTAACGTCTTTTATGGCACGATCAGATTCAGCGCCTGGCAGAGGCTGCGGACGGCCACCTGCATATGCGCGCCGCCGGCTTCGCCGTCCAAGGTCCAGGGCACCCGTTCCCGGGAAGCGAAATGCACTTCGCTCGCCTGGAAGGACACGATCATCTCCGTCGATTCCCGCGCCCCGGTCAGGAACGTGATGATCTCGTTCCACTCGAGGGGATTGCGCGGCAGGCGGATCAGCGTCACCTCGAACCGGCCGTCGCTTAAGTCCACGGGCGGGGTGATCAGCCCGGAAAAACCGCCGACGGTTTTGGCGTTGGTCACCATTCCGTAAATGAAGTCGTCGTAGACGCGCTGGCCGTCCCAGGCCACCTCCATCCGGAAGACCGGGATGTCCGCCAGCTGGCGCATGCCTTCGATCACATAGGCTGCGTGCCCGAGCAGGTTCTTCATCTCCTGCGGCGTCTGGTAGGACACCTCCGTGAACATGCCGAAGGCCGCCACGTAGATGAAATGGCCGTCGTTGAACCGGCCGACGTCGCACGGGAAGATCCGTCCGCCGGCCGACGCAGCCGCAGCGGTCAGTATGTCGCGGCTGATGCCGACGGATCCGGCGAAATCGTTGGTGCTGCCGGCCGGAATGTAGCCCACCGGCACGGCGCAGCCGCTCTGCATCACGCCGCTGACCACCTCGTCAAGGGTTCCGTCGCCGCCGCTGGCCACGATCCGGTCCACCGATCCGGCCCGCTGCCGGGCAACCACCTCGGCATCCCCCTGGCACTGCGTCACGTGGACACTCACCTCGTAACCGGTACGCACGAAAAGATCAAGCACGTCGCCGAGCACCGGCTTCATCAGCGCACGGCCGGATCGAAGATTCACAATAAACAGCATCCGTTTTTTCAATGCATGTCCTCCCTTATTCAGCACAGACAGACGTTTCTGCCCAATTGTGCAAACACCGCGGAAGCCTGCAGCTGCCGCGGTGTCTTACCATCTGATCCTGTGTGCGTTTACGCAGTGGCCGTCAGAAACGCTTCCATCTCCGTGACAGCTTCTGCTTCGTCCTGTCCCTCGGCAACGATGGTCACTGAGCTTCCGGGCGTCAGCATCAGGCTCATCATGCCCATGATGCTTTTGGCATTGACGCGCGTCCTGCCCGAGGTCTGCTCCATCTCGAAGTAGATGCGGCTCTCAAACCGGTTCGCCAGCTGTACCAGATGCGCGATCGGCGTCGCTTCGAGCGATTCCGGCATCGTAACCACAACATCTTTTTTCATTTACTGTTTCCTCCTGTAAACCCTAAGTTACCGGCAATCGCGCTGATCCGCCGCATCCGGTGATTCACACCGCTTTTTCCAAGAGGCGGATCCAGCTGCTTTCCAAGATCCTCGAGTGTCAGATCCTCCTGCGTGACGCGGAGCCGTGCGATTTCCTGCAGGCTTTCCGGCAGCTGAGACAGCCCGCCGTGGGCCTCGATGAAACGGATCTCCTCAATCTGCCGCACGGCAGCCGACACCGTTTTGGAAATATTCGCCGCTTCACAGTTCACCTTGCGGTTGACACCGCTGCGGATTTCCTTCAGGATGCGCCCGTTTTCAAAGGCCATGACGGCCTTCGGCGCTTCCATCATCGCAAGCACGGTCGAAAGATCCGTCCCATCCTTCACATAGACGACGAACCGGCCCGACCGCTCTGTCCGATGCACCTTCACCGTTTCCTTCTGCAGGATCGCTTTCAGCAGCTCCGCCGTCTGCGCGCTGTGGCAGACGAACTCCAGATGCGCCGTTTTCTGCGGATCGTTCACGGAACCGCAGCTTAAAAAGGCGCCGCGGATGAAGGCCCGCCGGCAGCAGGTCCGCGAAAGCAGCTCCGCGTCCGGCGAAAGGGAAAGCGTTCCGTGCGTGTCTGTCAGAAAGCCGAACCCGGCAGCCGTCACCTCGGACAGCCGAAGGTCACGCACATCTTCACCGCTGTCCATGGTACCTGTTTTACGAAGTAAAGTAAAGCACTTTCTCCGGGCAGCCTCCTGGGGCATCTGCAAGTGCAGAACCGTCCCGCCGTCCGTCTGTCTCTGCCGGAACCCGCACAGCAGCATCGCCGCGCACTCGGCCCGGCAGCAGTGGGTTTTCCTCGGGACGCGGCCGCTCAGCTCCTCTTTTACACTTCCCGAAAACGTCATGACTTAAAAAGCCCCCACAAAGCGCACCTCCGGAACCAGCCGGATGCCGCTGTGCTCGTAAACCCGCCGCTCCACTTCTTCAAAAAGCCGGCATACGTCGGCTGCGGTCGCCGATCCGGCATTGACCACGAATCCGCAGTGCTTTTCGGAAACCATCGCGCCGCCGATCCGGAAACCGCGCAGACCGGCCTCTTCGATCAGCTGCCCCGCAAAATGTCCCTCAGGCCGTTTGAACGCGCTGCCCGCGCTCGGCAGATCCAGCGGCTGCTTTGACACCCGCTTCTGACGCAGTTCCTCCATGCGTGCGCGGATGGCATCGGGATCGTCTTCAGCCAGCTGCATCACCGCCGAAATCACGATGCCGCCTTCCTCTGCCAGCCGGCTGTGGCGGTAGCCGAAATCCATCTCGTCCCCGGCAAAGGTGACCACGTCGCCCGCTTCCGTCAGAACCGTCACCTCGGTGATCACGTCCGCCATCTGTCCGCCGTAGGCGCCGGCGTTCATCATCACCGCGCCGCCCAGGCTCCCGGGAATCCCGGCGGCAAACTCCAGGCCCGAAAGGCTGTCCCTCGCCGCCTGTGACGCAATCCGCGACAGCAGCGCGCCGGCTTCCGCCCGGATCTGCGTCCCTTCCACGGCACAGGCGCTCATCGGCTCCGCAATCAGGATCACCAGTCCGCGGATGCCGGCATCCGCCACCAGCAGATTGCTCCCGTGCCCGATGACGGTGCAGGGGATTTCCTGCTGTCTGCAAAGCCGCATCAGCGCCGGCAGCTCCTCTGCCGCCGGCCGGACCAGAAGATCCGCCGGTCCGCCGATGCGGAACGTCGTCAACCCGCTCATGGGAACCGCTTCCTCCACATTCAGGGAGGGAAATGCCTGCTGCAGCGCTCCGCGCCATTCCTGTATATTGCTCATATGATTCCTTATTCCAGGCCAAGAAACGCGACATAGCCGCGCATGGCTTCGTACAGATCCACCTTGCTGATCAGCTCCCAGGGCGCGTGCATGTTCAGCACCGCCACGCCGCTGTCGATGACGTTCATACCGTAATTGCCCAGGATATAGGCGATGGTTCCGCCGCCGCCCTGGTCCACCTTGCCCAGCTCCGCTGTCTGCCAGCTTACGTCCGCGCCGTCAAACAGGGCTCGAAGCCGGCCCATATACTCCGCGCTCGCATCGTTCGAGCCCGACTTTCCGCGGGCGCCGGTGTACTTGTTGAAGACCAGCCCCTTCCCGAGATAAGCCGCGTTTTCCGGCTCCATCACCGTCGGATAATTCGGGTCCATGCCGGCTGAGACGTCCGAGGAAAGGGCCATGGAATTGGCCATCGCCCGGCGCAGGGCCAGATCGGATCCGCTGCCGCACAGAGAGATCAGCTCTGCCACCGTATTCTCGAAGAACCGGGACTGCATGCCGGTCGCGCCGACGCTGCCGATTTCTTCCTTGTCGACCAGCAGGCACGCCAGCGTGCGCTTCGCGGCCGGCGCCTCGACGATGGCTTTAAAGGACGGGTACGCGCAGACGCGGTCGTCGTGCCCGTAGCCCATCACCAGGCTGCGGTCGATGCCGTAATCGCGCGCTGCCCCCGCCGGGACGACCTCCAGCTCGGCGGAGATGAAGTCCTCTTCCCCGATGCCGTAGGTTTCCTCTAAGATGCGCAGCACGTTCGCCTTCACCCGGGTCTTCGCGTCGGGCTCTTCCTCCTCCGGAAGCGGAATCGTGCCGAACAGGATGTTCAGATCCTCACCTTCCACCACCCGGTCGCCGGTCTTTTTCAGCTGGTCGGCGGACAGATGTATCAGCAGATCGGAAATGCCGAAGACCGGATCCGCCGGATCTTCCCCGATGCAGACCGATACGACGCTGCCGTCCTTTTTCGCCACCACACCGTGGATCGCTAACGGAAGCGTCACCCACTGGTACTTCTTCACACCGCCGTAATAATGGGTGTCCAGCATGGCGAAATGGGAACGGTACAGCACGTCTTCCGTCAGCGGAACCTGTTTTAAGTCAATGCGCGGCGAATCGATGTGCGCGCCCAAAATGTTCATGCCCTGCTCCACCGGCTCGCTGCCGACCACAAAAAGCGCCATCATCTTGCCCTGGTTCGTGCGGTAGACCCGGTCGCCGGCCGAAAGACGTTCGCCGGCGGCGATCACGTCGTCAAGATTGCGGAACCCGGCCTTTTCGGCTTCCTTTACAAACCACGACGTGCATTCCCGTTCGGTCTTGCACTCTGAAAGAAACTGCCGGTATCCTTCCGCGTATTCCATGACCTTTGTGCGGTCCTCTGCAGTGACGTACTTGTTCCATGCGTATTTGCGTTCCAATGCGGTTGCCCTTCCTGTTGCTCTGTAATGAATTGTTTACGGTTGCTTTTCGCCCCGGCAGAACCGGTGCTTATTCTTCGCCTTCCATGCCGCGACGGACACGCCGGTACAGCTCCTGGGCGGCGTTGTAGCCCATCTTCTTCTGGCGGTGGTTGACGGCCGCGGTCTCGCAGATGACGGCCAGGTTCCGGCCCGGACGGATCGGAAGTGAATGACAGATGACCCGCTTGCCGAGAATCTCGGTGTACTCGTCATTTAAGCCGAGGCGGTCGTACTCGTTGTCGCTCTTCCAGTCTTCCAGCTTGATCACCAGGTCGATGTTCTGGGTTTCCTTGACACACTCCACGCCGTACAGGCTCTTGACGTCGATGATGCCGATGCCGCGCAGCTCGATCAGGTGCTTCGTAATCGACGGAGACGATCCGCGCAGGGTGTGCTCGTTGACCTTGCGGATCTCCACGACGTCGTCCGCCACCAGACGGTGTCCGCGGCGGACCAGCTCCAGCGCCGCCTCGGATTTGCCGATGCCGCTCTCGCCCGTGATCAGAAGGCCCTCGCCGTAAACGTCCACCAGCACGCCGTGGATACGGGTGCAGGGCGCAAGCTCGATGTTCAGCTGATAGATCAGCTCGGACATGAAGCTGGACGTCGACTGATCCGTGCCGAGCACCGGGATGTTGTAGTGCTCCGCCGCCTCAAGCAGGCTCTGCTCCGGCTGATAATTCCGGCAGAGGATGATCGCCGGAATCTCGTGCGAAAGCAGGGTGTTGTAAATCTCCTTGCGCTCCTCGGCACTCTTGTGCTCCATGTAGGCGTTTTCCACCATGCCGATGACCTGGATGCGGTTGACCTCGAAATGCTCGTAGAAACCGTTCAGCTGCAAGGCCGGCCGGTTCACGTCCGCTTTTTTGACGAAGTGTTCGGCCAGATCAATCCGCTCCGTGAAATTCGTCAGATGAAGCTTCTCCGCAATCTTCGCAAGGCATGCTCCTTCCTGTGTCTGCATAGGATCCTCCCTTCTTTGCGCAGATATTCCACCAGATTATAATGATTATACCACAATCGCGACGAGGACGGTGTGCATTCATGCACACCGGACGACCGCATGTGATCACAAGCGCGGCAGCGCTTGTGATACCACAATCGCGACGAGGACGGATGGCGGGGTTTTCCGCCATAAAAACCGTATTTCCATACACCCTACGCCTTATGCAGCACCTCGTACACCGCTTCCGCCGCGGCCCGGTTCATCCCGGGGATCTGCGCGAGTTCTTCCACCGGCGCGGCGCGCATGACGTCGGCGCTGGCGTAGGCGCGCATCAGCGCTTTGCGCCGGGCGGGACCGATGCCGGGAATGTCGTCTAAGAAGCTGTGCACCTGGGCCGCGCCGCGCAGGGAGCGGTGGTATTCGATGGCGAAGCGGTGGGCCTCGTCCTGCAGCCGCGTGATCAGCGCAAAGCCTTCACTGGTGCGGTCAATCGGAATCTCTACGTCGTGGAAGAACAGCCCGCGCGTGCGGTGATGGTCATCCTTGACCATGCCGGCGACGGGGATGTCGATTCCCAGCTCTGAAAGCACGGCTTCCGCGATGTGCACCTGGCCCTTGCCGCCGTCCATCATGATCAGGTCCGGGAAGCGGGTAAAGCTGTCCTCCGCCCCGGCGTCCTTTTCCTTCTCGCGCTGCCCGTGGGTGAAGCGCCGGGTGAGCACTTCCCGCATCGACGCGTAGTCGTTCGGCCCTTCCACTGTCTTCAGGCGGAACTTCCGATAGTCGCTGCGCAGCGCTTTTCCGCGGTAAAAGACGACCATGGAACCCACGGACTGATAGCCGCTGGTGTTCGAAATATCATAGGCCTCCATGCGCTCCGCGGAGGGGATGCCCAAAAGCTTCGCGATCTCTTTCATCGCGCCGATGGTGCGTCCTTCCTCGCGGCGGATGCGCTCCTGGTCGCGCTCTAAAATCGTATTCGCGTTGTTGGCCGCCATCTCGACAAGGCGGACCTTTGTGCCCCGCTTCGGGACGGTCAGCGAGGTCTTGTGTCCGCGCTTTCCCGACAGCCATTCTTCGAGCAGGGCCTGTTCGGGCAGCTCGGCGGGCAGGAAGATCTCCCGCGGAATCAGCGCCGTTCCGCCGTAAAACTGGGTCACAAACTGCGCCAGAATATCCCCGGCGGTTTCTTCGAGCCGGACGTTGACCACGAAGTGATCCCGGCCGATCATCCGGCCGCCGCGGACAAAGAAGACCGACACCACGGCGGTTTCGTCCTTCACGGCCAGCCCCAGGATGTCCTGGTCCTCCTCGTCGGCATGGGTGATCTTCTGCTTCTGCACGCAGGTCCGGACACTCTCGAGCAGATCGCGGTATTCCGCGGCCTTTTCAAACTCCAGATCCGCCGCCGCCTGCTGCATTTTCTGCGACAGATCGTCCTCGATCTCCTTTGTGTTTCCGGAGAGGAACGACAGCGCCTCCTTCACCTTTTGGGCGTATTCTTCCTGCGAAACCAGCCCGGCGCAGGGCGCGTCGCACTGGTGCATGTGATGATTCAGACACGGCCGGCCTTCACCGATGGTCTCAGGCAGCTTCCGGCTGCAGGTGCGCAGGCGGAACAGCTTGTTGGTCAAATCGATCGTTTCATGCACAGCCGTTCCATTGGTGAAGGGCCCGAAGTAGCGGGCGCCGTCCTTCTTCATGCGGCGGGCGAGAAACACCTTCGGAAACGCCTCCTGCACGGAAACGCAGATGTAGGGGTACGCCTTGTCGTCCCGCAGCATCGTGTTGTACTTCGGCCGGTGCTCCTTGATCAGGTTGCACTCTAAGACCAGCGCTTCCATCTCGGAATCGGCCACGATGTATTCAAACCAGGCGATCCGGGCCACCATCTGCGCCTTTTTGACGCCCTCGTCGTGGCTGGGCCGGAAATACTGCTGCACGCGTTTGCGCAGGCTGACCGCCTTTCCCACGTAGATGATGGCGTCCGACGCGTCATGCATCAGATACACGCCCGGCGCGTCGGGAACCTTTTTCAGTTCTTCGCGAATGTCAAAATCTCTTGCCATGGCGGTATCCTTATCGCTTAGAAAGCCGCGGATTTCTCCGCGGCTTTACGCTTCCTTATCTTTATTCCTCGACAAACAGGGTGTCCGGCGCATCCCCGAACAGGGACGCCGGCTTCGCGTCTTCTTCCGTTTCATCCGCAAACAGCGATTCCGGCGCCGGCTCCGCCTCGCCGTCCGTCTGCATCCGGTGGAAGATCTCCATGAACTCCTTGCCGGTGATGGTTTCCTTCTCATACAGACGATCCGCGATCGCGTCAAGGATGCTGCGGTTTTCCGTCAGCAGCGCCGTCGCCTTGTCGTAGCTTGCCTGGATGATGGAAAGCACTTCGCCGTCGATCTGCGCCGCCGTTTCCTCACCGCAGTTTAACGCAGCGCGGCCGTCCAGGTACTGGCTTTCCACGGTCGCAAGTCCCATCATGCCGAACTTGTCCGACATGCCGAAGCGCGTCACCATGGCGCGGGCGATGTTCGTGGCCTGCTCGATGTCGTTGGCCGCGCCGCTCGTCGGCGAATGGTAAACGAGCACTTCCGCCGCGCGGCCCGCCATCAGTGTGGCAATGCGGGCGAGCAGCTCGTCCTTCGTCTCGAGGAACTTCTCCTCTTCCGGTGTCTGCAGCGTGTAGCCCAGGGCGCCCATGGTGCGCGGGACGATCGTAATCTTCTGAACCGGCTCCGTGTCCTTCTGCAGCGCCGCGACCAGCGCGTGACCCACCTCGTGGTAGGACACGATGTGGCGCTCCTTGTCGCTCATCACGCGGTCCTTCTTTTCCTTGCCGCCCACGGCGACCAGCTCGAAGGCCTCGAACAGATCCGACTGGTTCACGAACTTGCGCTTGTGCTTGACGGCATTGATGGCCGCCTCGTTGATGATATTGGCCAGGTCGCTGCCGACTAAGCCGGCCGACGCAAGAGCGATGGCTTCCAGGTCCACCGTCTCGTCCAGCGGAACGTCCTTGGCGTGCACCTTCAGCGTCTCCAGACGGCCCTTCTGATCCGGGCGGTCCACGATGATCCGGCGGTCAAAACGGCCCGGGCGCAGCAGCGCCTTGTCGAGCACCTCCGGCCTGTTCGTAGCGGCGAGAATCAGGATACCCTTTGAGGTGTCGAATCCGTCCATCTCGGCCAGCAGCTGGTTCAAGGTCTGTTCGCGCTCGTCATTGCCGCCGCCGTAACGGCTGTCGCGGCTCTTGCCGATGGCATCGATTTCATCGATAAAGACGATACACGGCGCCATCTTCTGGGCCTCGGAAAACAGGTCGCGCACACGGGACGCGCCCACGCCGACGAACATTTCCACGAAATCGGAGCCCGCCAGCGAGAAGAACGGCACGCCGGCCTCACCGGCGACCGCCTTTGCCAGCAGCGTCTTGCCGGTACCCCGAGGGCCCACGAGAAGAGCGCCCTTCGGCAGCTTCGCGCCGATCTCGACATATTTTTCCGGATTGTGCAGGAAATCGACCACTTCCTGCAGGGATTCCTTCGCCTCGTCCTGACCGGCCACGTCCTTAAACGTGACACCGGTGGATTTTTCGACATAGACCTTTGCGGTGGATTTGCCCACGCCAAAACCCATGCCGCCGCCCATGCGACGCATGATCAGCAGGAAGAATACCCAGATGATGGCCAGCGGAAGCACAATGCCCAGAATATTTGTCACCAGGCCCATGACGTTCGAGCTCGAGGCATCGATTGTCACACCGTGCTCCTTCAGCAGCGGAACCAGCTCCTCATCGCTGATATAAAGCGTGTAATACTGTTTGACCTGGTTCGCGGTCAGCCCGTAATAGGCGTAGAGACTTTCGGTTTCCTCGTCCTTGCCGAACTCGGCGTCCTCTTTTAACGTGGCCGTCAGCTCGCTCTGCGTAAATACCACGGATTCGACCTGGTCGGTCTCGATCAGTTCAAGCATCTGGGAGTAGGAAATCCGCTCCCGGGTGCTGCCGGCGGCCCCGTTAAACAGAATCGTCGTGATAAACAGCGCCACCAGTGTAAACATGATGATCCACAAAAGCGGAGAACGGTTCTGTCCGCCTCCCTGCGGGGGCTGCCCCTGCGGACCGGGTTTGTTATGATTTTCGTTCATGTAACTCTTTTCCTTTGATTGCACTCTAAAAGGGAGCCGGACGCAGTCCGACTCCCTAAGTATACTAAAATAAAGTACATTTTCAAGATGCAAGCTGTGAAGAAGGCGTGAATTCTACAGCACCTTCGCCAGGAAGCTCTGCAGCCGTTCGCTTTTCGGCGCCCCGAAAATCTCCTCCGGCGTGCCGATTTCGACGATCTGACCGGCGTCCATGAAGACGACGCGGTCCGCCATCTCCCGGGCAAAGCCCATCTCGTGGGTGACGACCGCCATGGTCATCCCGTCGCGGGCAAGGCGCTTCATGACGTCTAACACTTCGCCGACCATTTCCGGGTCGAGCGCGCTCGTCGGCTCGTCAAAGAGCAGGATCTCCGGCTCCATGCACAGCGCCCGCACGATGGCGATGCGCTGCTTCTGTCCGCCCGACAGCTGGTTCGGATAGGCGTCCGCGCGGTCCGAAAGATTGACCGTCTCGAGCAGGGCCCGGGCTTTTTTCTCCGCCTCCTCGGCGGGAAACCGGCGCAGCAGCGTCGGCGCCATGGTCATGTTCTTTAGGACCGTCATGTGCGGAAACAGGTTGAAATGCTGGAACACCATGCCCATCTTCTGCCGGTGGCGGTTGATGTCCGTCTTCGGATCCGTGATGCGCACGTCGTCCACGTAGATTTCGCCCGAGGTCGGCAGCTCCAGCAGGTTTAAAGAGCGCAGCAGTGTCGATTTGCCGCTGCCGGAGGGGCCGATGATCACCACGACTTCGCCCTTGTCGATTTCCAGGGAGACGTCGTTTAAGGCATGGATCGCGCCGTTGTTGTACTGTTTGACCAGGTGTTCCACCCGGATGAGGGGTTCCTTACCGTTCACTTCTGCGAAGCCTCCTTTCCAGACGTCCGAGCAGTCCGGTCAGACCCATGACCAGCACCAGGTAGATCAGCGCGACGCCGATCAGCGGCATAAACGCCGAGAAGGTGCGCCCGCGGATCACGTCGCCGGCCTTCGTCAGGTCCATAACGCCGATGTAGCCGGCCACGGAGGTTTCCTTGATCAGCACGATGAACTCGTTGAACAGCGCCGGAAGCGTGCTTTTAAACACCTGGGGAATGATGACGTAAATCATCGTCTGCAGATAATTTAAGCCCAGCGACCGCCCGGCCTCGAACTGGCCGGCGTCGATGCCCATGATGCCGCCGCGGATGATCTCGGCCACGTACGCGCCGGAGTTGATGCCGAAGGCCAGGACCGCCACGCCGATGTCGTTCGTCGACGATGCAAAAATCACGTAGTACATGATCATCAGCTGCACGACGGTGGGCGTCCCCCGGATCACCGTCAGGTAGATCTGGCAGAGGGCGTTGAAAAACATCAGCACGTAGTACCCCGCCCCTTTGCGCCGGCGCAGGTCTTCTTTATTCTTGTCCCAGGTCGAGCGTACGGCGGCGACCACCGCGCCGATGGCGATACCCAAAAGCACCGCGACAGCCGTGATCTCCAGCGTGTTGCCCAGGCCTTTTAAAATCAGCTGCCAGCGGTTGCTGTCGATGAAATTCAGCTGAAAATCCGCCTGGAATTTTGCAATGGTCTGCTGCATAAACCAACCTCACAAAAGATACGCAAAGCCCCGCAGTTGCTGCGGGGCTGCTGAAAAAACGGTTTGACCGGATCCGGCTTACTCTTCCGAGGGAATGTACTTTTCGACGATGGCGTCGATCGTGCCGTCCGCCGCAAGCTCGGCAAGCGCCGCGTTGATCTGGGAAAGCAGTTCCTCGTTCTCTTTCGCCACGCAGATGGCGTAATCTTCATCCGCATAGGAAGAATCCAGAATCTTTAAGCCTTCGTTGGCCGCGACGAAATTCTTCGCCGGCTCGCTGTCGATGATCACGCAGTCCACCTTGCCGGTCAGAAGCGCCTGGACGGCGTCCGCACCGTTGGTGTAGCGCACCACGGCATCCTCGCCGAAACCGTCCTCTTCCGGAGGCGCGGAGGCGTAGATATCGCCGGTGGTATCCTGCTGTACGCCGATCTTATTGTCGCTGGTGATGTCCTCCACAGACGTGATCGCGCTGTCTTCCTTGACGATGACCACCTGAACGGCATTCGCGTAAACATCCGAGAAATTCACGCTCTGCTTGCGCTCTTCCGTTACGGTCATACCGGCCATGCCCATGTCATACTTGCCGCTCTGTACGCCGGCGATGATGGAACCGAAGGCCACGTTCTCGATGACCAGTTCCCTGCCCAGTTTCCTGGCAATTTCCCCGGCGATCTCCACGTCGATGCCTTCGTAATCATTTCCTTCCATGTACTCATAGGGCGGGAAATTCGCGTTGGTCGCCATGACCAGCTTGCCGCCTTCCGCCGCGGGTTCCGCGGCCTGCGTGTCATCTGCCGCCGCGGTCGTGCTGCTCTCTGCCGCCGGCGCCGGATTGGCATTGCTTCCTGCATTGCTGCCGCAGCCGGCAAATACGCCCAGCGTCATGGCAAGCACCAGTGAAAATACGATGATCTTTTTCATGTTCTCTTCCTTTCTGTGAAGGCTGAAGCCTTCGTCTGTGCACGTCTTTCATTTGGCGTAGGACTGATTATAGCACAAAGCGCATAAAAATCAATATTATTGCCAGAATATGCAAAAAGGAGGCCGAAGCCTCCTCTTTATGCATGAAAAATGTGTTCTTACTCCCTTCGCAGTGCGTCGATGGGGTTGAGCTTTGCCGCCCGGGATGCGGGCATGGCGCCGAAGAGCACACCGATGCCGATGGAGAAGCCCACGGCGATGAGGATCCACGGCACGCTGATGCCGAATTCCAGGTCGGCCACTTCCGCGATGATGCGGGCTAAGCCGATGCCCGCCAGCACGCCGATCAGACCCCCTACGGAGGTCAGCACCGCGGCTTCCGTCAGAAACTGCGCCAGAATCGTGCGGCGCTTCGCGCCCAGGGCCTTCTTCAAGCCGATCTCGGACGTCCGCTCGGTGACGGACACCAGCATGATGTTCATGACGCCGATGCCGCCGACTAAAAGGGACAGGCTGGCGATGGACACCAGCATCAGCTGGATCGCGTTGGTCAGCGTCTTCATGGAATCCGCGTAATCGGAGCTGTTGGCCGAACCGTAGCTGACGGATCCGCTGGTCACCTGTTCATTTAGAATATCGGCTGCTTTGCCGCCCAGCACCGCCATGTCGCGGGTATTCGCCACGCGCACGCCGACGGTCTGCGGTTCGTCAAAGCTGTACAGGATCGGCCAGGTCTTTTCGGGGACCAGCACCTGTCCCATATTCGCCTCATAGGCGTATGTGTAATAGTCATTGATGGTCTCGTACTCCACGTCGGCCTTGTTGCTTTCGCGGATGACACCCACGATGACAAAGGGCTCCTGCTGGATTTCGATCACCTCGCCGATGGGATCGACGCCCGTAAAGAGCGCGTCGACGATGCCTTCGTTGATCACGGCCACCTTCGCGCCCGCTTCGAATTCCTCATCCAGAATGCCCCGGCCGTTGACCACCCTGTACTGCAGCGTATCAAGATAGGTATCCGTGATGCCGTACACCGTGCACTGGTTGATGGTCTTGTTCTGGTAAAACACAGAGTGCCATCCCTGACGGCTGTTGTATTCCGTCGCCGCTTCCACGCCTTCGATGGAGCGGATGCGCTCCATCACCGGTTCTTCAATCATGGGCACGCCGTCCGGGATGCCCATGCCGAAATCGTAGGTCCAGCCTTCCTGCATCAGGGCGACGGTGGTCACGTTGTTGCCGGCGCCGATCAGGCTTTTCTCCAGCTTCTGATTCGTGCCCTCCACAATAGAGACGATGGCGATGATGCTCGCGATGCCGATAATCACGCCAAGCATGGTAAGGAACGACCGCAGCTTGTGTGACCAGATCCCCCGCAGGGAGGAAATGATGTTTTCAATCATAGAGGTCTTCCTTTCACTAAAAGATCGAGATCTTGTATTCCGTCGTGGTCTTCGCGCCGACAACGTTCCCGTTTCCATAGGGGAACGCGATCAGATCCTCCGTCGACAGGCCGGACGTGATCTGCAGGTACTGCTGATCCGACGTGGACTTTACCGTCACCGGCTGGCGCTTTAATCGGCCGTTTCCGTCATCGATCATCACATAGCTGCCGTCGCTTTCCGTGCGCACGTAAATGCTCATGATCACGATCGTGGATTCCTCGTCCTCCACATAGGGACTGATGGAGACGCCTTCACCCACTTCAAAATCGCGGCCGTTGTCCATGTGGGCCTTGTACTCATAGAACGAAACGTTCGGATTGCCGTTGGTCCACTGCTGCTGATCCGTCGGATAGTCCGAAATCTCCACGATCGTCGCGTCGGTCTGGGCGCCGCTCATCCAGGAGCGCACGGTAATCTTGTCGCCGATCTTCGTGCTCTGCAGATCCAGCTCGCTTAAGAAACCGCGCACCGTCGCGCCGGCGCTCGAAGCCACCGTACAGTAGGGTGTGCCGTCCTGGGGCGGATTCTGCGGATCGGCAATCTTTTTCACCACGCCGTCCATCTGCGCGGTCACCTGAGACTCGGCGAGCTTGCGCTCGGCCTCCGCCACCGTGTTCCTCGCCTGGGCGAGGCCGTTTTCCAGCCGGCGGATGGTCAGTTCCTGGTCGCGGATCATGCGCGCCTTGTCTTCCGCCGTATACGTGGGGCCTTCAAAGGCCGCCCAGTCGATTTCGATGCCCGTCTGCGGCGGCAGCCAGAAGCTGCGGCCCGCAACACGGAAGAACGTGCCGTAGGGCACCTCGGGCGTGTTCTTGTCCACGCGCCAGATAAACGTCTGCTCCTTCAGTTCGCGGTCTGTGCCGGTCCGATCCTCGGTTTTCGCAGAGGGCTGAGAGCTCACGTCCCCGGAAACGACCACCTCGGTCCCGTCCTCGAGGGTCTCGTGGACAGCGCCCTGTTCGTCCTCGTAATAGTAGAAGGTCTGGTCGTCATGCTCCGGCCAGGTAAACAGCACCGTTTTCTCCGACAGAATCCACTCGTTGATCTCGTCCGCGGTCAGAAGCGTCTGGTCATTGATTTCATACACCAGCAGCATCGTGTCCGGATCGTCCTCCGGCCCCGGCCGGAGCGGTTCGCCGAGAAGCTCGGCCTCCGTGCGCTGATACTCTTCCTCCTCGGGAATGTCGATCATATCCGGAATGGAGCGGGGCACGATTCTCTTATACTGGGCGAGCTGCTCCTGCGCAATCTGAAGCGAGATCTCGGCCATCTGCACGTCGAGCCGGCGCTGTTCGAGTTCCAGTTCGAGCGTGGCGATGTCGTACATGAACAGGGCATCGCCCGCATGCACTTCCTGCCCCTCGGTCACGAAGTTTAAAGCCACCCGGTCCATCAGATCCAGATAGACGTTCTGGGTCGCGGCCTCGGCGATGGTCCCGTCGCTGGTGTTGTTGGACAGGACCCATGTATTGTTGTTGTACATCACGGGTTCGACATAAACCGAGATGTTCTGCATCCGCAGAAACCGGATGCCGAAATAACCGCCCACGACGACCACGGCAAGGACCGCGGCCGTAATCAGCAGGATTTTTCCTTTGCTTCTCTTTTTCTTCATCCGCGCGCCTCGCTTCCATCCGATGACTTGTGTTCGGCGATCTCGCCGTCCACGATGTGCAGCACCTTGTGCGCGCGTTCGGCCACATGGCTGTCATGGGTGATGACGATGACCGTCACGCCCTCGGCGTTCAGCTTTTCAAACAGGTCCATGACCGCGGCGCCGGATTTCTGATCAAGCGCACCCGTCGGTTCGTCCGCCAGAAGAATCTGCGGATCGTTGACCAAAGCCCGCGCAATGGCGACACGCTGCTTCTGTCCGCCGGACAGCTGCGTGGGCAGGAAGTTCATCCGGTCGCCCAGGCCGACGCGCTCCAACGCACGTTCCGCGATCTCGCGGCGTTTCGAACGGGGCACGCCCGCAAAGGACAGCGGAAGCATCACGTTCTGAAGGGCCGTTTCCGCCGGCAGAAGCTGAAAGCTCTGGAAAACGAAGCCGATTTTGTGGCAGCGGATCTCCGAAAGCTTGTTGTCGCTCTGGGCGAGGATGTCGATGCCGTCCAGCGAATAGGTGCCGGAGGTGGGCAGATCCAGGCAGCCGATGATGTTCATCAGCGTCGACTTGCCGCTTCCGGAGGGCCCCATGATGGCCAGATACTCCCCCTCTTCCACAGAAAGCGAAACGTCCTTTAAAACCGGAACCTCCACCTGCTCCTGGTTGTAGTTTTTGTAAATATGCTCAAGCTGCAGTATCATGGGCACTCCCTTCTACTGCTCTGCCGGGGCCGCGTCTTCGCCGTCCCCGGCCGGCGCGGCGTCATCCGTCATCATGCCCGCTTCATCCGCCATGCCGTCTTCTTCCGCCATGCCGTCTTCACCCATCATGCCTTCTTCGTCCATCATGCCTTCGTCCATTCCGCCGTAAAAGGCGTCCATATCCGGCTCGACGTAGACGTGCTGGCCAAGAAGCAGGTCGTCCGCGGTCTCCAGGTCGACGTAAAAATGATACTTGCTCGCCTGCAGCTCCGAACTGCCTTCATAATACATATTGTTGTTATTGTTCGAAACCGTGTTTTCGGTGTCGATCTTCGTAATCGTGCCCTTCCAGGTACGGTCCTTGTCCACGCGGGAATGAACTGTCACCGTCATGCCCTCGGAGAGCATGCCGATGTTCATCTCGTCCACGGTGCACTTTACCCGGTAGTTGCCCGTCGCAAGAATGGTCATGTAGGCCGCGTTCGCGTCCTGCGGATTGGGCGTGATCTGGCGCACCACGCCGTCCATCTTCGAGACGACCAGCGCGTTGTCGCGGGTGCGGTTCAAGTTGTCGATCTCGATCTGCTTCGAGCGCAGGTTCAGCTCCGACTGCCGCTGGCTCGCCTGCACCTCCTGGATCTGCAGCGTATAGGTCAGCTGCAGCTCGGAAGCCGCCTGGGAGCGCTGCTTCGTCAGATCGGCAATCTGGTTGGCGTAGCCGGTGATGTCGTTCTGGATGCTCTCCAGCTCCAGCTGCTTCTGCGCGATCTGGGTTTCCATGTCGCTTAAATCGTACGCGAACAGCCAGTCGCCCTCGTGGACCTCCTGGCCCACCTCCACGATCTGCCAGCCGATCTTCCGCTCGGGATCCTTCTGGATATCCCAGGTCTCCTGCGGCTCGATGATGCCGTTAAAACGGCTGACCACAGGCGTATAGGAACCGTCGTCGATAAAGATATCGCCGTCATCCAGCCCCGGCATGCCCTGCCCGAGCAGGAAATGCCGCGCAATAAAAAAGCCGACAATTGCCAGCAACGCAAGGATGACAACGATCGGGATCCATCTTTTCTTCTTCTTCATAGTTTCCTCCGGCTGCAAATAAGTGTACTACGCAAAATAGAACACTTCCATGGTATCAGCCGATACCACGGAAGTCAACTACATGTTTCTTAAATTCAGATGAAATTTATGTTACAGTTTACGCCTCCCACGCCAGTTCTTCGTACTGCCGCGTGTAAAGCTCGTAATAGTATCCCTTCCGGTGCATCAGCTCCTTATGCGTGCCCTGGTCGATGATCTTGCCGTCCTTCACCACCAGGATCACGTCCGCGTCCACCACGGTGGACAGCCGGTGCGCGATGACAAAGGACGTCCGCCCCTTCGTCACCACCTGGATGGCGTTCTGGATGGCCTTTTCCGTGACGGTATCGATGGAGGACGTCGCCTCGTCCAGCACCAGAATCCGGGGATCCGCCAGAATCGCCCGGGCAAAGGACAGCAGCTGCTTTTCACCGGTGGACAGAAGGTCGCCGCCCTCGCCCACGTCGCTGTCCAAGCCCTTGTCCATCTTTGAAAGAACCTCTTCGGCGGAGACCAAACGCAGCGCCTGCATGATTTCTTCGTCCGTCGCGTCCGGCTTGCCGTAGCGCAGGTTGTCCCGCACGGAGCCCGAGAACAGGTGCGGCGTCTGCAGCACGTAGCCGATGTTGGAATGCAGCCAGAGCGTGGAGCGCTCCCGCGCATCCCGGCCGTCGATCAGCACCCGCCCCTTCGTCGGTTCATAAAACCGGCAGACCAGGTTCACCAGGGTGGATTTGCCCGCGCCGGTCTCGCCGACGATGGCGACGTTCGTGCCGTTTTTTACCTTCAGATTAAAGTGCGAAAGCACCTCCTCCTCGCCGTCGGGATAGGTAAACGTGACGTCGTCAAATTCGACGTCCCCGTGAAGCGGCTCCCAGTTCTCCTTTTTCGGATGGAACATGTCGCCGTACTTTTCCACCACCTCGGGCGAATCGGCCACGTCGGCCTCCTCCGCCAGCAGCTTCGTAAAGCGCTCGATATTCACCTGGATGCCGATGGCCATGGCGATGATGTCGATGATGTTCTGAATGGGCTCCAGCATCTCCAGCGCGTAGGTCATAAAGACGGACAGCGTGCCCAGAAGCATCAGGTTCTTCGCCGTCAGCATGCCGCCCTGCCAGAGCACCAGCGCCAGCACGACGGAGGAAAGGAACGTGATCGTCGAAGAAAACAGCGCCTTGTAATGAACCTCCTGGATGGACCGCCGACGCATCCGGTGCGTTTCCTCGTTGAACCCGTCGATCATCTTTTGCTCGACCGTTAAGGTCTTGATGGTCTTCGCGCCGGTGATGCCTTCGTTGTAATTGCCGGTAATACGCGAATTGATCTCGCGGATCAGCCGGTTGAAATGCAGCAGCTTCTTCTGGAAAAACGCCATCAGAAGCGCCGCCACCGGAAGCACCAGAAGCACGTACAGCGTCAGGCGCACGTTCGTCGCCAGCATGACCGCGATCACGAAGATGATGTAGGCGCCGCTCCAGACCATGTTCATCAGGCCCCAGGAGAGGATTTCGCCGATCAGTCCGGTGTCGCTCATGACACGCGAATGGATGTATCCCACCGCGTTCTGATTAAAATAGGAGAAGGACAGCGTCTGCAGATGGTTGAACGCAGCGTTTCTCAGATCGCGGTTGACGCTGACCTCGGTCTTCATGGCGTAGGTGCAGGAAATGTAGTTCACACAGCCCATGATCAGCAGGGTGATTACATAAATTCCGATGAATACGGGCAGCGTGTCCAGCGTTCCCTCGCCGATGAAGTGGTTCATGGCATAGCGCTGAAACTGAGGAATCAGCAGATCGATGCCGGTGGACATCAGGCCGCACAGGATCATGACGGTAATCATGACGCGGTACTTCTTCACAAACGGAATCACCTTGCCGATGCCGAAGAAGGGAAGCGACTTCTTATCCATATCCTTTTCCTGATTCATGCTCATGCTTCCACCTCCTCGCGGGACAGGGACTGAATCTCGTTGATCTTCTGATACAGGCCGCCGGACTTGCTCAGCTGATCGGGCGTGCCCATTTCGGCGATGCGTCCGCGGTCGAGCAC
>JAZQBE010000030.1:0-24815 GCA_045545575.1 Shuttleworthella sp. | reverse complement strand
ATCAACCCGCTGATCGGTTCGGCCGGCGTGTCCGCCGTCCCGATGGCCGCCCGCGTCTCCCAGAAGGTCGGCGCGGAAGAAGATCCGACCAACTTCCTGCTGATGCATGCGATGGGCCCCAACGTGGCGGGTGTCATCGGTACCGCCGTTGCGGCCGGTATCTTCATGGCTATTTTTGGCGTATAACGCGTATCAATAAGAGAGGAGTTTTTCATGTCTGACCAGATCACGAAAAAACCGCTGCAGATAACAGAGACCGTCCTTCGCGACGCCCATCAGTCTCTGATTGCAACACGTATGACCACCGAGCAGATGCTTCCGATCATCTCCAAAATGGACGAGGTCGGCTATCACGCGGTGGAATGCTGGGGCGGCGCGACCTTTGACGCCTGCCTTCGTTTCCTGAAGGAAGATCCGTGGGACCGCCTGCGCAAGCTGAAGGACGGCTTCAAAAAGACGCCGCTGCAGATGCTGTTCCGCGGTCAGAACATCCTCGGATACCGTCCCTACGCCGACGACGTCGTCGAGTATTTCGTGCAGAAATCCATCGCGAACGGCATCGATATCATCCGTATTTTCGACTGCTTAAACGATCTGCGCAACCTTGAGACGGCCGTGCGCGCCACCAAGAAGGAGCAGGGACACGCGCAGGTCGCGCTTTCCTACACCCTTGGCGAAGCCTATACGATGGACTACTGGATGAAGAAAGCCCGCGAAATCGAAGAGATGGGCGCGGATTCCATCTGCATCAAGGATATGGCCGGCCTTCTGGTGCCGACCGCCGCGGACGAGCTGGTGCGCGCGTTAAAGAGCTCCACCGACCTTCCGATCGAAATCCACACCCATTACACCTCCGGTGTGGCGGCCATGACCTGCATGAAGGCGGTCGAGGCCGGCGCGGACATCATCGACACGGCCATGTCGCCCTTTGCCTTGGGCACCTCCCAGCCCGCGACCGAGGTCATGGTCGAAGCCTTCCGCGGAACGCCCTATGACACGGGTCTCGATCAGGCGAAGCTGGCGGAGATCACCGATTACTTCACCCCGCTGCGCGAGGAATTCTTAAGCAACGGCCTTCTGAACCCGAAGGTGCTCGGCGTCAACATCAAGACCCTGATGTACCAGGTGCCCGGCGGCATGCTTTCCAACCTGATTTCCCAGCTGAAGGAGCAGGGCAAGGAAGACAAGCTGACCGAAGTGCTCGAAGAAGTGCCGCGCGTGCGCAAGGACCTCGGCGAGCCGCCGCTCGTGACGCCGTCTTCCCAGATCGTCGGCACCCAGGCCGTGTTCAACGTGCTGTTCGGCGAGCGCTACAAGGTCGCCACGAAGGAGACCAAGGACATCTTGCTCGGCAAATACGGCCAGACAGAGCGTCCGTTTAACCCCGAAATCGTCGAAAAGGTGCTCGGCGAAGACGCGAAGAACGCCATCACCTGCCGCCCGGCCGACCTGCTGTCGCCGGAGCTCGATACCCTGCGCCAGGAGATCGCGCCGTACCTGCGCCAGGACGAGGACGTGCTTTCCTACGCGCTGTTCCCGCAGGTGGCCACCGAGTTCTTCAAGTACCGCGACGCGATGGATACCGGCGTCGACGCGACGATTGCCGACACCGCGAACGGAGCCTATCCGGTCTGATCCCGGTCAATTTTATAACAGGAAATTTCAAACCAACGCACAGCCGACTCCGTCCCGTTTTCGGGACGGGTCGGTATTGCTGTAAAAGGAGGAGCAACCATCATGGTACCTTACAATCACCGGCAGATCGAAAAAAAATGGCATGATCTCTGGGAAGAGCATCCGGTGAATGTCAACGACGGAACGAAAGAGAAGTATTACTGCCTCGACATGTTCCCGTATCCGTCGGGCAACGGTCTGCACGTCGGCCACTGGCGCGGCTATGTCATTTCCGACGTCTGGAGCCGCTATAAACTGATGCAGGGCTATTATCTCATCCACCCGATGGGATGGGACGCCTTCGGCCTTCCGGCGGAGAACTACGCCATCAAGATGGGCGTGCATCCGGCCAAATCCACCGCGGAAAACATCGCCAACATCAAGCGCCAGATCCAGCAGATCGCGGCGGTATACGACTGGGATATGGAAGTGAACACCACGGATCCGGAGTTCTACCGCTGGACCCAGTGGATCTTCGTGAAAATGTTTGAAAAGGGCCTGGCCTACCAGAAGGAAATGCCCATCAACTGGTGTCCCTCCTGCAAGACGGGCCTTGCGAACGAAGAAGTCGTCAACGGCAAATGCGAGCGCTGCGGCAGTGACGTGACGAAGAAGAACCTGAACCAGTGGATGCTGAAAATCACCGCCTATGCGGACCGCCTGCTTTCGGACCTCGACCGTCTCGACTGGCCGGCCAAGGTGAAAAAGATGCAGACCGACTGGATCGGCAAGAGCTACGGCGCCGAGGTCCAGTTTAAGGTCGACGGCCGCAGCGACGAGATCACGGTCTACACCACACGTCCCGACACCCTGTACGGCGCCACCTTCATGGTGCTTGCGCCCGAACACGCCCTCGCGAAGGAAATCGCCTCCGACGATTGCCGCGCGGCTGTGGAAGACTATATCTACCAGACGTCGCTGCGCTCCTCCGTGGACCGTCTGCAGGACAAGGAAAAGACCGGTGTCTTTACCGGCGCCTATGCCGTCAACCCCATGAACGGCGCGAAGCTGCCGATCTGGCTGTCCGATTACGTCCTTGCCGATTACGGCACCGGCGCCATCATGTGCGTGCCGGCCCATGACGACCGCGACTTTGCCTTCGCAAAGAAATTCGATATTCCGATCATCCAGGTCATTTCGCCGGACGGAAAGGAAGATCCCGATATGCAGCAGGCCTATACCGAGGCCTCCGGCATCATGATCAATTCCGGCGACTGGAACGGAAGAGAGTCGGCCGATCTGAAGGCCGAAGCACCCGCCATCGTCGAAGCCATGGGCTGCGGCAAAAAGACCGTGAACTACAAGCTCCGCGACTGGGTCTTCTCGCGCCAGCGCTACTGGGGCGAGCCGATTCCGATCGTTCACTGCCCGGACTGCGGCCCGGTCGCCGTGCCGGAAGAGGAGCTTCCGCTGCTCCTTCCGGACGTGGAATCCTATGAGCCCACCGGCACCGGCGAATCCCCGCTGGCCGCCATCGACTCCTGGGTCAACACCACCTGCCCCTGCTGCGGCAAGCCGGCGAAGCGCGAGACGAATACCATGCCCCAGTGGGCCGGATCCTCCTGGTACTTCCTTCGCTATGTCGACAGCAAGAACAGCGAGGAGCTCGTCTCCCGCGAAAAAGCGGACAAGTATCTTCCGGTGGATATGTATATCGGAGGGGTGGAGCACGCCGTTCTGCACCTTCTGTATTCCCGGTTCTACACCAAGTTCCTCTGCGATATCGGTGTCATCGATTTCGACGAGCCCTTTACCCGCCTGTTCAACCAGGGCATGATCACAGGCAAAAACGGCATCAAGATGAGCAAGTCCAAGGGGAACGTCATTTCCCCGGACGACCTGGTGGAAAACTACGGCTGCGATTCGCTGCGCATGTATGAACTGTTTGTCGGTCCGCCGGAACTCGATTCCGAGTGGGACGACCGCGGCATCGACGGCATCTACCGCTTCCTGACGCGCTTCTGGCGTCTGGTCCAGGAGAACAAGGACCGCGGCGTGGCCGAAACGGACGAGCTCGTCCGGCTGCGCAGCCGTCTGGTGCACGATATCACGCAGCGTCTGGAATCCTTCGCGCTGAACACCGTGATTTCCGGCTTTATGGAGTACAACAACAAGCTGGTGGCCCTGTCCCAGAAGGAGGGTGTCGACTGCGAAACCCTTTCCGTCTATGTCCGTCTGCTCGCGCCCTTTGCGCCCCACATCGCGGAAGAGCTCTGGGAGCAGCTCGGACACGAAGGCAGTGTCTTTGCCTCCGGCTGGCCGACCTATGATCCGGATAAACTGATCGATGATGAGATCGAAGTCCCGGTCCAGATCAACGGCAAAACCCGCGCGGTCGTTTCCATTCCGCGGGACGCCGATCAGGCCGCGGCCCTTACGGCCGCGAAGGAGGCCGTTTCCGGCCGTCTGGAAGGCACGATCGTCAAGGAAATCTATGTTCCCGGCAAGATCATCAACATCGTGATCCGCCCCTGACAACCCCTGCGACTGAAAGGACGGTTTTGGATGTCCCTGATTGAAATGAAAACGCCGCTCGTGGAGATGGACGGCGATGAAATGACCCGGATCCTGTGGCAGATGATCAAAGATGAGCTTCTGCTGCCCTTTGTGGATCTGAAGACCGAATACTATGACCTCGGATTAAAGCATCGCGACGAAACCGATGACCGGGTGACCGTCGACGCGGCGAATGCGACGAAGAAATACGGCGTCGCGGTAAAGTGCGCGACGATCACCCCCAACGCCGCCCGCGTGGAAGAGTACGGCCTGAAAGAGATGTGGAAAAGCCCCAACGGCACGATCCGCGCGATCCTGGACGGCACGGTTTTCCGCGCGCCGATTCTTGCGAAGGGCATCGAGCCCTCCGTCCGCAGCTGGAAGAAGCCGATCACCATCGCCCGTCACGCCTACGGCGACGTCTACAAGGCTTCCGAAATGAAAATTCCCTGTCCCGGACGGGTGGAGCTGGTCTACACCGCCGACGACGGCAGCGAAACACGCACGCTTGTTCACGCCTTTGACGGCCCGGGCATTGTGCAGGGCATGCACAATCTGACGGCTTCGATCGAAAGCTTTGCACACAGCAGTTTCCGCTATGCCCTCGATGTAAAGCAGGATCTGTGGTTTGCCACGAAGGATACGATTTCCAAGCAGTACGACCACACGTTCAAAGACATCTTCGCCGAAATCTACGAACGGGAATACCGCGCGGCCTTTGAGGCGGCCGGCATCACCTATTTCTACACGCTGATCGACGACGCGGTCGCCCGGGTCATGAAGTCCGAAGGCGGCTTCATCTGGACCTGCAAAAACTACGACGGCGACGTCATGAGCGACATGGTTTCCTCTGCCTTCGGCTCGCTGGCCATGATGACCTCCGTGCTGGTTTCCCCACTGGGCTGCTATGAGTACGAAGCCGCCCACGGCACCGTTCAGCGCCATTATTACCGCTATCTGAAGGGCGAAGAGACCTCCACGAACTCCGTCGCGACCATCTTTGCCTGGTCCGGTGCTCTGCGCAAACGCGCGCAGCTCGACGAACTTCCGGAACTGGAAGCCTTCGCGGACCGTCTCGAAAAAGCCTGCATCGACACCATCGAGGCCGGCGAGATGACGAAGGATCTGGCGCTGATCACCACGTTAAGCGACGTGAAAACGCTTGATTCCCTTTCCTTTATCCGTGCCGTACGCCGCCGTCTGGAGGCATAAATGCTTCTGTCCTGCAGCCACATCGAAAAATCATTCGGAGAAAACCGCATCCTTTCGGATGTGACCTTTTCCATGGAGCCCGGGCAGAAGTTTGCCATCGTCGGCAGCAACGGCACCGGAAAAACGACCCTTCTGCGGATTCTGACCGGTGACCTGGCCGCCGACAGCGGAACGGTATCGTTTTCAAAGGGCGCTTCCTTCGGGTATCTGGAACAGCACCCGAAGGACGTCACCGGCTCTACGGTTTACGAATATGTCCTTTCTTCCTGCGAACGCCTGCTGACGATGGAAGCGAGACTTCTGGATCTGGAAAGCCGGATGGAGGGCGCCTCCGATGAACTGTTTGCCGAATATACATCGCTGTCGGAGCAGTTTGACCGCGCCGGCGGGCATACGTTCCGCAGCGAGATTTCCGGCATCCTGAAGGGCCTGTCGTTTTCGGAAGAAGAGTTCGGCAAGCCGCTGTCCGCGCTTTCCGGCGGAGAGCGCACCCGGGCCGCCCTGGCCGGGCTGCTTGCGACGAAGCCGGATCTTCTGATCCTTGACGAGCCGGTCAACCACCTGGATCTTTCCGCCATCGAATGGCTGGAGGGGTTTCTGACCGGCTACCGCAAAGCCGTGCTTGTCGTTGCCCACGACCGGTATTTTCTGGACAAAGTCTGCGGTCACGTGGTGGATCTGTCCTACGGACAGTGCCACGTCTATCCCGGCAACTACACCCAGTACGTCCGCCAGAAGGAAGAGCGGGAGCTGACGCTGGCCAGGGAATATGAAAAGCAGCAGGCCGAAATCGCACATCAGGAAGCCGTCATCGCCCGCCTGCGCTCTTTTAACCGCGAGAAGAGCATCCGCCGGGCGGACAGCCGCCAGAAGATGCTCGACAAAATGGAGCTTCTCGACACGCCGCGTTTTTCAAACGCGCACCTGACCATGTCCTTTTCCGGCGGGGAGCGAAGCGGAAATGACGTGTTAAGCGTGGAGCATCTGACCAAGGGATTCGACGGACGAACACTGTTTTCGGACACTTCCTTTCTGCTCACCCGGCAGGAACGCGCCGCTGTCATCGGAGACAACGGCACGGGAAAAACCACCCTGTTAAAGATTCTGCACGGCGACCTTGCTCCGGACAGCGGCGACATCCGCTTCGGCGCCCAGCTGACAGTCGGCTACTACGACCAGGCCCAGCAGGGACTGTCGGATGACAAGACCGTTTTTATGGAGATTTCCGACGCTTATCCGACGTTTACCGAAACGCAGATCCGCAGTGCGCTTGCGGGCTTCCTGTTTACCGGTGACGACGTATTCAAGCCCATCCGCGCCCTGTCCGGCGGGGAGCGCGCACGGGCAGCGCTGCTGAAGCTGGTGCTTTCCGATGCGAATCTTCTGATCCTCGACGAACCGACCAACCACCTGGACATGGATACAAAAGAAATCCTCGAGGACGCCTTGCTGTCTTTTCCCGGCACCCTTCTTTTTGTGTCGCATGACCGCTATTTTATCCGCAAAATCGCGACGCGCATCCTGGAGCTGGAAAACGGTGCCTTCACGGATTACCGCGGCGGATATGAGGATTACCTCGCCGAAAAAGCCCGGCAGCGCGCCTCGGAAGCCGCATCGGCAGCAGCCGTCGGCACATCGGTTCTGTCCGGCTTTGCCGGCGCCGAATCCGCCACTGACGCCCGCAAAGACTGGGAACAGCAGAAGAGCCGGCAGGCCGCCCTGCGCAGACTTCAGAACCGCCTTGAAAAGACGGAAACGGAAATCGCGCGGGCGGAAGAGCAGCTTTCTGAGCTTTCTTTGCGCTACGAGGATCCCGTCATTGCTTCCGACGCCGCAAAACTGAACGAGATCTATCAGCAGGAGGAATCCCTGAAACAGCTGCTGACAACCATGTATGAGGAGTGGGAACGCTTATCGGAGGAATTGGAACATGATGCAGGATGAGAAGAGCACCAAGCGCATATCGACCGCCGTCATTCGGCGGCTTCCGCGGTATTACCGGTATCTCGGCGACCTGCTTTCGGAGGGCGTGGAACGGATTTCTTCGCGGGAACTGAGTCACCGCATGCATGTGACCGCGTCCCAGATCCGTCAGGACCTGAATAATTTCGGCGGGTTCGGCCAGCAGGGCTACGGGTATAACGTATCCTATCTTTATGACGAAATCGCGAAGATTCTCGGGCTCGACGAAACCCACAATATCATTGTGATCGGCTCCGGCAACCTCGGCCGGGCTTTGGCCAAATACGGGAATTTCGAGCGCCGCGGCTTCAACGTGATCGGCCTGTTCGACCGCGATCCGGAGCTTGTCGGCCGCTCTGTCAACAATCTGACCATCATGGACACCTCGATGATCGAGGAGTTCTTAAACACCCATGACGTGGACATCGTCGCGCTGACGCTGCCGAAGGACGGCGCCGTCGAAATGGCCCGGAAGGTCAAGGCGCTCGGCATCCGCGCCGTGTGGAATTTCGCCCACGTGGATCTCGACGATCTCGAAGGGCTCCAGGATATGATCGTTGAAAACGTACATCTTTCCGACAGCCTCATGGCTCTGTCTTATGCAATGAAAGAAGGCCGTCATTTATGATCCCTCTTCTTGACAGTGCGGCATCCAAAGCCGTGGATGCCTGGACCATCGACACGCTTGGCATTCCTTCCGCGGTCCTGATGGAGCGGGCCGCCCTTCGCGTCTGCGAATGTGTCGAGCACTATAGGCCCGCCTGCCGGAAGGTACCGTCCTGCGGGATTCTGTGCGGATGGGGCAACAACGGCGGCGACGGCTATGCCTGTGCCCGGATTCTTTCGGAGGCGGGCTGGAACGTCACCGTCCAGGCCTTCGGCACGAAAGAGCGCATATCGCCGTCCTGCCGGGCCCAGGCAGACATTCTTTCCCGGTTTCCGGTTCCCGTTCTCTCCGAGAATGACCGTCTTCCCGACTGTGACGTCTATATCGACGCGCTGTTCGGCACAGGGCTCACCCGTCCCGTCGAGGGACGGATGGCTGACGTTCTTTCGGATCTTGACGCGAGAGCAGACGGCGTGAAAATCGCCGTGGATATTCCCAGCGGGATTTCCGCCGACACCGGCGCACTGCTCGGCACCGCCGTACACTGTGACTGTACCGTGACCATGCAGTACCTAAAGCCCGGTCACCTGCTGTATCCCGGCACGCAGTACTGCGGCCGTGTTCATTGCGATCCCATCGGCCTCGCATCCCTTTCCATGTGCGGGCAGGAAGCCTTCGGCCGGTGTCTTGACGACAGCGATCTTGCGCAGGCTTTTGCGCGCGATGGAGGCGGCAACAAGGGAACCTTCGGAAAGGTCCTTGTCATCGCCGGAAGCGAAGATGTCTGCGGTGCAGCTGTTCTGTGTGCGTCCGCGGCCCTTCGCAGCGGCTGCGGGATGGTGCGTGTCTTTACGCACGAGGCCAACCGCGGCAGCCTGATGCAGGCGCTGCCCGAGGCAATGTGCGACACCTTCGCGGACCGTCCGGAAGCCGGCTTTTTTGACGCGAAGGATTCTCTGATGAAGCTGTCAGACGCCCTGTCGTGGGCAGACGCGGTCGTCATCGGTCCGGGCATCGGCCTTTCGGAGCGTTCGCGCACCTTTCTTTCCGCCGTGCTTACCTTTGCGGACCAGCCGGTCATCATCGACGCCGACGCCATCCGGCTTGTCGCGGCGGATGAGGAAGATCTGCGAACCGCCGCCGGACCGCGCATTCTGACACCGCATCTGGGCGAAATGCACGCACTGACCGGCACGCCTGTTGCTGTTCTGCACGAGCAGATCGGCCGCGCCGCTTCGGATTACGCTGCGTCTTCCGGTGCCGTTCTGCTGTTAAAAGACGCTGTTTCCGTGATCTCGGACGGAACGGTCCGCTATTATGAACCCAACGGAAACGACGGCATGGCCACGGCCGGAAGCGGAGACGTGCTCGCCGGCATCGCCGGAGCCGTGTTCGCGCGGCTATACGGGCGCGGCACAGACGACGCCGCCTTCTGCGCGGCATGTGCCGCGGCAATTCACGCCCGGGCCGGCGCACGCGCAAAAGAAGTCTATGGCGCGGATGCCATGACAGCCGGCGATCTTGTCGGCAGTCTTTCGAACGTATTTATAAATCTTGGAGACCGATAATGGAAACTCAGCGAATCTGCATGACCCTCGATCTGGATGCGCTTACCCACAATATCCGCGTGATCCGGCAGGGAATGGACGCGGATACGAAACTGTTCGCCGTGATCAAATGCGACGCCTACGGACACGGCGCCGTATCCATCGCGCGTTTTCTGGAAGAAGAACGGCTCGCGGACGGATTTGCCCTCGCGACCGTGGACGAAGCGTTTGAACTGCGCGCGGCCGGTATCCGGAGTCTGCTCCTTGTGCTCGGGTTTACAAGCCCCGAGGAATACCCGCAGATGATCCGCGAGGACATCCGCCCGACGCTGTATTCCCTGGACATGGCCCGCGCCTTTGCCGCAGCCGCTGCCGAAGCCGGCAAAGAAGGTCTGTATCACATCAAAATCGATACCGGCATGGGCCGCATCGGCCTGCTGCCAAACGAAGACGGCATCGCGGAAGCCGCGGCAATGGCTTCCCTCCCCGGCATTCGGGCAGAAGGCATCTTTACCCACTTTGCCCGCGCCGACGAAGGCAATCCGGCCGCCGTGCAGATCCAGTTTGACCGGTTCTGCTCTGTTCTTGACCGTCTTTCCCGGCAGGGCATTCGTTTTGACATCCGGCACTGCGCAAACAGCGCGGCCATTTTGGAGCAGAAGAGCATGCATCTCGACGCGGTCCGCGCCGGCATTATTCTTTACGGTCTGAAACCGTCGGATCTCGTCCCCGAGGCGGCGAGCCTGAAACCCGTGATGTCCCTGCACAGCCGGATCGTCCATTTAAAGACCGTGGAAGCGGGCACCCCTGTCGGATACGGCGGAACCTGGACGGCGGAACAGACTTCCGTCATTGCCACCATTCCGGCCGGATACGGCGACGGATATGCGCGCACCCTTTCCAACAAAGGATCCGTCCTGATCCGCGGGCAGCGCGCCCCCATCGTCGGCCGGATCTGCATGGACCAGCTGATGGCGGACGTTACGCATATTCCCGGGGTCTGTCTTTCCGATCCGGTCACCCTGGTCGGAGAGGACGGCGGCGAACGCATTACCCTCGAGGAGCTGGGCGCCCTTTCCGGCCGGTTTAACTATGAATTTGCCTGTGATCTCGGCACGCGGCGGATTCCCCGCGTCTTCGTCCGCGACGGACAGATTGTCGCCCGTGAAGAACGGCTGGGATTGAAACCGCTCTACAAAAATGATATGATGAACAGGTAATATTTCATGAAAGGATCACTCTATGTCTGGACATTCTAAATTTGCCAATATCAAGCACAAAAAAGAAAAAAACGACGCCGCGAAAGGCAAGATTTTTACCATCATCGGCCGTGAAATTGCCGTCGCCGTCAAAGAGGGCGGACCGGATCCGGCCAACAACAGCCGCCTGCGCGACGTGATCGCCAAGGCCAAGGCGAACAACATGCCGAACGACACCATTGACCGCGGCATCAAAAAGGCCGCCGGCGACGCCGCGTCGGTCAATTACGTCACCGTCATCTACGAGGGGTACGGCCCGGCCGGCACAGCCATCATCGTCGAGGCGCTGACCGACAACAAGAACCGCACCGCCGCAAACGTGCGCAATGCCTTTACCAAAGGGCACGGCAACGTCGGCACCCAGGGCTGCGTCTCCTATATGTTCGACGAGCGCGGCCAGATCATCGTCGCCAAAGAGGACTGCGACCTCGACGCGGACGATCTGATGATGATGGCCTTAGACGCCGGCGCGGAGGATTTTTCCGAAGACGAAGACAGCTTTGAGATCCTGACCTCGCCCGCCGATTTTTCGGCCGTCCGTGAAGCGCTGGAATCGCAGGGAATCGTCATGGCCGACGCTTCGGTTTCCATGATTCCGCAGAATTATGTTACACTGGAATCGGAAGAGGACATCCGCAACATGAATCGCATTCTCGATCTGCTTGACGAGGACGATGACGTGCAGGATGTTTTCCACAATTGGGAAGAATAGGTCGTTTTCTTAGGGACAAGGGGGTTGTAATGAAACGGGTTCTGTTTGCTTCCAGTGAGTGTGTGCCTTTTGTGAAGACAGGAGGCCTGGCGGACGTCGTGGGGGCGCTGCCGAAGGAGTTCGATCCGAGCGTATGGGACGTGCGCGTCATTCTGCCGAATTACACGTGCATTCCGCCGCAGTACCGGGATCAGTTCGAGTACATCACGAATTTCTACATGGACTGCGGTCCCCTGATCGGCAGCAAGTACGTCGGCATCTTCAAGTATGTCTATGAAGGCATCACCTACTACTTCATCGACAATCTGGAGTACTTCCAGGTGTTTTATCCCTACGGGGACACGCGCGGCGACATGGAGAAGTTCACCTTCTTCGACAAAGCGGTGCTCTCGGTGCTTCCGGTCATTGATTTCCAGCCGGAGCTGATTCACTGCCACGACTGGCAGACCGGCCTGATTCCGGTGTACCTGAAGACGCTGTTTGCGAGCAATCCGTTCTTCTCCGGAATCAAGACGATCTTCACCATCCACAACCTGAAATTCCAGGGTGTCTGGGACGTGAAGACCCTCCGGGATCTGTCGGGCCTGCCGGATGACGTGTTCACCCCGGACAAGCTCGAGTTCCACAAGTGCGGCAACATGTTAAAGGGCGGCCTCGTATACGCCGATTACATCACGACCGTCAGCAACACCTACGCAAACGAGATCCAGACGCCGTTCTACGGCGAAGGCCTCGACGGCCTGCTCTGCGCGCGTCACTTCGACATGCAGGGCATCGTCAACGGCATCGATTACGACAAATACAATCCGCAGACCGATCCGAAGATCTACCGCAATTATTCCGTCGACGACTTCCGTGCGCAGAAGAAGGTCAACAAGGAAAAACTGCAGGAACAGCTCGGTCTGACCGTCGATAAAAAGAAATTCATGATCGGCCTGATTTCCCGTCTGACGGACCAGAAGGGCCTCGACCTGATCAACTACTGCATCGAGGGCATCGCGGACGAGAATACGCAGCTTGTCGTCATCGGCACCGGCGAGTCCCAGTACGAGAACATGTTCCGCCACTATGCCTGGAAGTATCCGGACCGCATCTCCGCGAACATCTGCTACAACGAGGATCTCGCCCAGAAGCTGTACGCGGCTGCCGACGCGTTCCTCGTTCCGTCCCGGTTCGAGCCCTGCGGCCTGACACAGCTGATTTCCTTCCGCTACGGCACCGTCCCGATCGTCCGCGAAACCGGCGGCCTGAAGGATACGGTTGAGCCGTACAACGAGTACGAGCAGACCGGCGACGGCTTCTCCTTTGCGAACTACAACGGGGACGAACTGCTCAACACCGTCAACTACGCAAAGTACATCTACTTTGTCAAGAAGGCGCAGTGGAACCGGATCGTCGAACGCGGCATGCGCAAGGATTACTCCTGGAAGAACTGCAAGGGCGGCTACGAGGCCCTGTATCACTTCCTGATCGGTTAGGATTCATGACGTCCCGCCGGTCCGCGTGCACAGTCGGATGCAATTTTATAACAGCCGCAAACGAATGCATTTTTCATGCATTTTCTGAGATTGCGTAATGCGTACAAGCCAGGATACCGGTCACACGGGTCCTGGCTTGTCGGGTGACTTAAGGAAACGAAACGGAGTATGCTATGACACTGCTTCAATCCATCCTGATGGGAATCATCCAGGGCCTGACCGAGTTTCTTCCGGTTTCGAGTTCCGGACATCTGGCGCTGTTCAAGGCATTGTTCGGCTACGAAGCGTCCACCGGCATCCTGTTTGACGTGATGCTTCACCTGGGCACGCTGGCCGCCATCATCGTCGTCTATTACCGGGATATCGGCCGCCTGATTCTCGAAGGTCTTCGGATTCTTCGGGATCTGTTTATCAACCTCGGACGGCTCTTCGCGAACCTGTTTTCAAAACAGCCGAAGAGAAGCTACCTTCCGCTGGCGAACAGCGCCTACCGCCGGTTCGTCTGGCTCGTGCTGATTTCCACCGTACCCACCGGCATCATCGGCATCCTGCTGAAGGACTTCGTCGAACGGGCGTCGGAAAACACGCTGGTTCCCGGCATCTGTCTGCTCGTCACGGCCGTCATTCTGTTTGTGTCCGACCGGATCCGTTCCGGAAAGAAGGGGGCGGCGACGGCGACGGTCGGAGACGCCGTTGCCGTCGGCGTCGTCCAGGGCATTGCCACGCTGCCCGGCATCTCGCGCAGCGGCAGTACGATTACGGCAGCCTTAGCCTGCGGTTTCTCGCGGAAGTTTGCCGTCAAGTACTCCTTTATCATGTCCATTCCGGCCATTTTAGGCGCCGCGGTGCTTGAGCTCAAGGATCTGTCCGAGGCCATCGCGGATCCGACGCCGTTCTGGTACTACATTGCCGGCACGCTTGTGGCCGCAGTCGTCGGATACGTCTGCATCCGCCTGATGCTCGTCATCGTCGGCCGCCGGCGTTTTACCTGGTTTTCCCTTTACTGTGCCGTTGTCGGTGCGGTATCGGTCGTTTTGTTTTTCCTGAGACGCTGACCGCGTCCCGTAGGTGATTCATGACAGCAAAAAAGAATTCTTCCTCAAAAAACAGCACACGTTCCTCCGCATCGAAACCACGGCGGACAGGCAGCAGCGCAAAAACGCGTTCCTCGAACGAAACGTCCCGGCGCAGCGGAGCCGGCCGGACTTCCTCCGCGTCCTCCGTTTCGCAGGACATTCTGTTTTTCGGCATTCTCGCCGTATCCGTCCTGCTGTTCGCCGCGAATTTCGGCGCCGGCGGAATCGTCGGACGCGCCGTATCCGGCGCACTGTTCGGCACCTTCGGCCTGGTGAATTACGCCGTGCCGTTTCTGCTTCTGGCAGGCACGTTCTACGGCATGATCCGGAAATGGAGACCTTCCGCGCTGAAAAAACTCGCGGCCTGCATCGTGCTGATCCTCGCCGTCTGCCTGTTTATCGAGCTTCTGACGAACGGCTCCTTCCCCTTTACCGGGAAAGAGGCCTTCGAACATGCGCGCACCTATCACAACGGCGGCGGATTCCTCGGCGGTTTTCTGTCCAACCTGCTGCAGAAGTATTTCGGACTTGTCGGAGCCTATATCTTTTCTGTCGTATTCATGATCGGCTGCATTCTGTTCGTGACCGAGACCTCGGCCGTGCATTCCCTTGCGGACCGCCGAGAGGAGGCGCGCGAATACGCCCGGGAAGAGGCCCGCATGCGCCGCGAAGAGCGCCAGCTTTCCCGTGAGGTTGCCCGGGCAGAGCGGATGACGCGCCGGCAGGAACAGCTTGCCGAGCTCGAGGAGCGGACCGTCCGCGCCAAGGAACAGGAGCGTGCGGCCCGGGAAGCCCGCCGCGTCCTTTCCCGGCAGGAAATGCAGGATTCCGTGACCGTCACCATCGACGATTCCACCGGGGAGGGAGAGAAGCGCCGCAATCAGAAGGTCAGCGGCGTGAATTTCCATGTGCCGGTATCCGATACCCCAGCGGACACGCCTGCCGCGTCCGACGAGATGAAGGAAATCCGCATCCACCTGATCGAAGAAGCGTCTGACGGACCGGTGATCGGCGCAGGGCAGACCCCTGCCGACGTGCACGAGCTTCACGCCGTCCCCGAAGAGGAATCCGCGGCGCCCTCCGGCGAATCCGAACCGGCCCCCGTCCGTCCGATCCAGATTCACGGTGTCGATTTTGAAGAGGCCTCCGGGCCGGCTTCGGCACCCGTTTTCGAAGAGCCCGCCCCGGCTCCTGTGCAGCCGGTGCAGTCCCGGACCGCGGACGCTGTGCCCGATGATTCCGTCTGGGCCGAACCGGATCCGGAAATGCCGGAACCGGCAGAACAGAAGGTTTCGTCCTCCCTGTCGCGCTCGGTGACCGGCGTTTCGCACAAAGAAGAAGAACCCGCCGCCGAGGAAGACGTGCCGGTGCCGGCTGCGCCGCCTGCGGCGATTCCGCGGGAAAGCTACGTCTTCCCGCCGATTTCCCTGCTGCACGCCGCCGGCTCGAAAAAGGGCGGCAGCACGCGGGAAAGCCTGCAGAGCACGGCCGACAAGCTGGTGACAACCCTGCGCAATTTCGGCGTCAACGTCACCGTTACCGACGTCAGCTACGGACCTTCCATCACGCGGTATGAAATTCAGCCGGAATCGGGCGTCAAGGTCAGCCGGATCGTCAATCTGTCCGACGATATCGCCCTGAACCTGGCGGCCTCAAATATCCGCATCGAGGCGCCGATCCCCGGGAAAGCCGCGGTCGGCATCGAAGTGCCCAACAAGGAAACCGTGACGGTTTCCTTCCGCGAGCTGATGGAATCGGACGATTTCCGTCAGACGGAATCGAAGATTGCCTTTGGCGCCGGACGGGATATCGCCGGCAAGATCATCATTTCCGACATTGCCAAAATGCCTCACCTGCTGATCGCCGGTGCGACGGGTTCCGGTAAATCCGTCTGTATCAATACGATCATCATGAGCATCCTTTACAAGGCCCATCCGGACGACGTCAAGCTGATCATGATCGATCCGAAGGTCGTGGAACTGTCGGTTTACAACGACATCCCGCACCTGCTGATCCCCGTCGTGACGGATCCGAAGAAAGCGGCCGGCGCCCTGAACTGGGCCGTCCACGAGATGGAGGACCGCTACAACAAATTCGCGGAGGTCGGCGTCCGTGACATGAAGGGGTACAATTCCCTGATCCACGACGGCGCCATGACCAAAACGGTCAACGGCGAGAGTATAGAGATCGCCACGCCGAAGATGCCGCAGATTGTCGTTATCGTCGACGAGCTGGCCGATCTGATGATGGTTTCGTCTTCCGAAGTCGAACAGTCCATCTGCCGTCTGGCCCAGCTTGCCCGCGCCGCCGGCATTCACCTCGTGATCGCCACCCAGCGGCCGTCCGTCAACGTCATCACCGGCCTGATCAAAGCCAACATGCCGTCCCGGATCGCGTTTTCCGTAACCAGCGGTGTGGATTCCCGCACGATCCTCGACATGGTCGGCGCCGAAAAGCTTCTCGGCAAGGGCGACATGCTGTATTATCCCCAGGGCATTGCCAAACCGCTGCGCGTCCAGGGCGCCTTTGTTTCCGATGACGAAGTGCAGGCCGTCGTGAAGTTCATCAAGACGAAGAATCCGCAGTATGTCGAACAGAAAGCCGGACGCCAGGAAGAAATGCTTTCCGCGGTGAACAGCTCCGCCGCCGCCGACGGATCCGACAGTGAACGCGATCCGCTGTTCGAGGATGCCGGCCGCCTGATCGTCGACAAGGAAAAGGCCTCCATCGGCATGCTCCAGCGCAACTTCCGGATCGGCTTCAACCGGGCCGCCCGCATCATGGATCAGCTCGCGGACGCCGGCGTCGTCGGCCCCGAAGAGGGCACGAAAGCCCGTCAGATCCTGATGACCATGGATCAGTTCGACGAACTGGTATAGGAGGCCGCATGCTTTCCATTGACGTCTGCTGCGTCGGCAAACTCAAGGAATCCTATCTGAGCGACGCCGTCGCGGATTACGCGAAACGGCTCGGCCGTTACTGCCGTCTGCGCATCCTCGAGGTGAGCGACGAACCCGCGCCGGAACGCGCGTCTTTGGCGCAGCAGGAACAGATCCTGCAAAAAGAAGGCGCGCGTCTTCTTTCCAGAATCGACGGCCGCGCCTACGTCGTCGCCCTTGCCATCGACGGCCGGATGTTTGATTCCGTCGGCCTGTCCGCCTTTCTTTCGGAACGCGCTGTCCGCGGCGACAGCCGGATTGCTTTTGTCATCGGCGGCTCCCTTGGTCTGTCGGACGAGGTGCTCGCCCGGGCGGATCTGAAATGGTCGTTTTCAAAGCTGACGTTTCCTCACGGCATCGCGCGGCTGCTTCTGCTCGAACAGGTATACCGGGGCTTCAGGATCCTGTCCAACGAGCCCTACCATAAATAAGTACAGGTTTTGAAATGCATCCAGGCATTTCAATACTCATATAAAGAGGTTTTTGTGTATGCAGGAAGAATGGATGGAAATCCCCGTCAGTCATCTGGAAAACATTTTCGGTGACTTTGACAGCAACTGCCGTCTGCTCGAGGAATCCCTCGATGTCAGCCTCGTGCTGCGGGGCGACGGCGTCAAAATTTCGGGCAGTCCCGCCCAAGTCGCGGCTACGCGGTCCGTCCTCGAAGGGCTGCTGGCCCTCTCTGAAGGCGGCAACCACATTTCGGAGCAGAACGTACGCTACGCGCTTTCGCTGGCCGAAGAGAAGATCAACCAGCAGGAGACCGCCCACGCCCTCGACGGTGACATCATTGCCCGGACGGTGCTTGGAAAGCCGATCAAACCCAAGACCCTCGGGCAGAAGAAATACGTCGACGCCATCCGCAAAGACATGATCGTTTTCGGCGTCGGCCCCGCCGGCACCGGCAAGACCTACCTGGCCATGGCCATTGCCATCAGCGCGTTCCAGCGCGGTGAAGTCAGCCGCATCATTCTGACGCGCCCCGCCATCGAAGCCGGAGAGAAGCTCGGCTTCCTCCCCGGGGATCTTCAGAGCAAAATCGATCCGTATCTGCGGCCGCTCTACGACGCCCTCTATGAAATCATGGGCGCGGAGCACTACCAGCGGAACCTCGAACGCGGTGCCATCGAAGTGGCCCCCCTCGCCTATATGCGCGGACGAACCCTCGACAACGCCTTCATCATCCTTGACGAGGCTCAGAACACGACGCCTGCGCAGATGAAGATGTTTCTGACGCGAATCGGCTTCGGCTCCAAAGCCGTGATCACCGGGGATGAAACACAGAAAGACCTCGCGCCGGGCACCCTGTCCGGTCTCGACGTCGCCCTTGAGGTTTTAAACGGGGTGGACGGCATCGCCTGCTGCCGGCTGACCGGCAAGGACGTCGTGCGCCATCCGCTCGTGCAGCGGATCGTCAACGCCTATGAGGCCTATGAAGCCAGACAGGCCAGAAAGCCCGCGCGCGGCAGAAGTAAAAGCGGCGATCCGCGGCAGCAGAAACCGCAGCCCCGGAAATAATCCTTCACGGTATACAGCGGAAAGGATCAGCCATGGTTCTGATATATGAACAGGAAACCGAAAGCAGCTTTGATTTCGAACCGGAAGCCCTGGCAAAGACCGTCGCGGAAACGGTGCTCGACGCCGAGGATTTTCCGTACGAAGCTGAAGTCTGTGTGCTTCTGACCGACGAAGAAGGCATTCGTGCCATCAATCACAGCGAACGCGGCATCGATGCGGCGACGGACGTCCTTTCGTTTCCCATGCTTGACTGCGACGGGCCCTGGTCGGATCATCCTCTGCCGGAGGACCTGCTCTGCGTCGATTACGACCGGGAAGCCGTCCTTTTAGGCGATATCGTATTAAATACCGCGCGCGTGTTTTCACAGGCGCAGGAATACGGCCACTCTGTCCGGCGGGAGTTTGCTTTTCTCATCGCCCACAGTATGTTACACTTATTAGGTTATGACCATATGGAAGAGGAGGACCGCCTCCGCATGGAAGAACGGCAGCGCACCATTTTAGACGCGCTCGGCATCCCGCGGACGTAGTACCGTTTTCATTCTTTGCGTCATTGTCCATCATCCGTCTATTCGGATTCGCTGCATAAAGAAACAGGAGGGAACTATCAGTGAAAAAAGGGAAAATGAAGAAGTCGACACTCATCAGCCTGATCATCGCGGCCTGTGCGCTCTGCGCCATCATCGGCATCGTCGCCTTCGGCAAGGGGCGGAATTCGCAGCCGGCCCCCGAACCGGAAGCGGTCGCGAAGGAAGAGAAAAAAGAAGAGAAGAAGGAAGAGAAAAAGACGGAAGAGGAGCCCGAGGAGGAAGAAGCCGAAGAGGAGCCGGAAGTCGTGGACCTTCATCCCGGTGAAGCTGTCGATTATCTGACCGGCCGCTACGTGAACGAAATCGCCACCTATTTCCGTCCCATCGCCTGCATGTTCGAGAACACCGGCATGTCCCTTCCGCAGTACGGCTTAAACTCCGCCAGCGTTCTGTATGAATGCCCGGTGGAAGGCGGCATTACGCGTATGCTCGTCATTTTCGACCGCGGCGCGGTGGAAGGCATCGAGCGGATCGGCAACGTCCGAAGCGCGCGTCCGTATTACATCCACATCGCCAACGAGTTCGACGCGATCTTTGTCCATTACGGCCAGAGCATTCACGCGAAGGTGCTGCTTGACGACGGCATCATCAATAACTTAAGCGGCCTTGACGGCTCCGTTTCCAGCACCGTTTTCTACCGCACGTCCGACAAGAAGGCTCCGCACAATGCCTATACGAGCGGCGAAGGCCTCAACAACGGCATCGCGAAGAAGGGCTACCGCGACTTTTACCGCGAAGGCTATGCGGGCCGTTTCCACTTCATCAACACCGACGAAACCGAGCGCAACATGCTTGAAAACGGTACGCCCTGCGTACAGATCGACCTGTATTACCGCAACAACCGCCCGTGGTTCGTCTATGACATCTACACCGGGAAATACAAGAGATATCAGTTCGACGGCCCGCAGATCGACGCGAGAACCGGCGAACAGGTGGAAGTCGACAACATCATTTTCCAGAACGTACCGAGTTCCACGCTCGAAGAAACCGCTTATCTGAACCTTCCGCTGACCGGAACCGGATTCGGAAAGTTCTTCACCAGCGGCAGAATGATCGATATCATGTGGCAGAAGGAAAACGACAGCGCCATCACCCATTATTACGACATGGAAGGCAAAGAGATCGAGCTGAATCCCGGCCGCACCTTTGTCTGCCTGATCGAAAACCAGTACGCGGATCAGAACGTCTTCCATGCACCGCAGGAGTAAACGAGATCTATGAGTGATTCCAAAAAGGGATCCGGCAGTTTTCTCCTGCAGGGATCCATTCTTGCCGCGGCATCCATCATCAGCCGGGTCATCGGTCTTCTGTACCGGATTCCGCTGACGAACATCTTAGGACGCATCGGCAACGATTTCTACAGCACGGCCTTTGACGCCTACAGCATCGTGCTGATCATATCGTCCTTCAGCCTGCCGCTGGCCGTTTCCAAGCTGGTTTCGGCCCGCGTGGCGAAGGGACAGACGCAGAACGCCTGGCGCATCTTAAAGGGTGCGCTGGTGTTTGCTGTCGTAAGCGGCGGCATCGCGGCCCTGATTCTGTTCTTCGGCGCGAATTTCCTGACCGGGACCGTTCTGAAGACCCCCATGGCCGCCATGGCGCTGCGCGTTCTGGCGCCGACGGTGTTCATCGTCGCCTTAGTCGGCGTGCTGCGCGGCTTTTTCCAGGGTCTCGGCACCATGGTTCCCAGCGCCTTTTCGCAGATCGCGGAACAGATCGTCAACGCCATCGTCAGTGTGGCCGCGGCCTGGATTCTTTTCGCCCAGGGCGCGAAGATCGGCGCCGTGCTGAACGAGCCGAATCTCGGCCCCGCCTACGCGGCCTCCGGCGGTACCCTCGGCACGTCCATGGGTGCAGTCACGGCGCTGCTGTTCATGGGCTTTCTGTTCTTTGCCTACCGGCCCCGGTTTCAGAAGCGGATGGCGAAGGACAAGGATCTTCGCGCCGAGAGCGCGCCGCAGATCGCCACGGCCCTGTTCATCACCATTGTCCCCGTGCTGCTTTCCACCACGCTTTACAACGCGGTCAACATCCTTGACCAGTTCCTGTTCAAGCACATCGCGAACGCGCTTGCCTTCAATCCGACACAGATTTCGGAATGGTGGGGCACCTATACCGGTGAAGTCGTCGTCATCCAGAACATCCCCCTCGGCATCGCTTCCGCGATCGGCGCTTCCGCCGTGCCGAGCCTGACCGCGTCCTTCCACAGCGGCAAACGCGGCCGCGCGTCGTCGCAGATCCAGTCCGCACTGCGCTTTATCATGCTGATCGCGGCGCCCTGCGCCGTCGGCATCTTTGTTCTGGCGCAGCCGATCCTGCTTCTGCTTTATCACGATCCCGACCTGACCGCCCGGAACCTTCTGCTGACGAGTCTGGCCATCGTTCCGGTATTTACCGTGTCGACGCTGACCAACAGCCTGCTGCAGGGCATTGACCGGATGCGGCTTCCCGTCATCCACGCGGCCCTGGCCCTGGCTGTCCAGGCAGCCGTGCTGGTGTTCTGCATGTTTGTCCTGAAAATGGGCATTTTCGCGGTTCCGGCCGCGAACGCCTGCTACGGCCTGGTCATGTGCCTGCTGAACGGAAGCGCCCTGCGCCGGTATGGCAAAGTGCGGATTCACTGGATCTCGGTCTACGCCATGCCGGTGGTCTGCGCTCTGGTGATGGGCGCGGCCGTCGCCCTGGTATACCGTCTGATCCAGAGCCTGATTTCGTTCAACCCGGTCAGCTGCATTGTTTCCATCCTGATCGGCGCCGCCGTCTACGCGGTGATGCTGCTTGTAACGAACACCGTCACGGAGGAGGATCTTCGGCGCATCCCGATGGGTACCCGGCTGATTTCCGTTCTCCGCCGCTTTAAAAGAGGAGATCATGACGAAGCGTAAATCCGCAGCGACCAAAACCTGTTCCGCCATCGTCATCGGCGCCGGCGCTTCCGGCCTGACCGCGGCCATTTTCTGCGCCGCGAACGGGGGAGACGTCTGCGTCCTCGAACGGGATCCGCAGCCCGCCCGAAAGCTCCTGCGGACCGGAAACGGAAGGTGCAACTTCACCAATGAACTGCAGGGGCCGTCCTACTACCGTGGGACGGACCCCTCTTTTATCAATCAGGTTCTTTCAAATTTTGACCTGCAGAGCACCCTGGACTTTTTCTTCCGGATCGGCATCTATCCCCGGAGCCTGGGCGGCTATCTGTATCCTTATTCGCTGCAGGCAAAGGACGTAAAGCTCGCGCTGGAGCAGGAGCTGAACCGTCTGGGCGTGTGCATCCACTGCGGCACGCGGGTGACCGCGGTCCGCCGCGTGCCGGACGGCTTTGAGCTTTCCTGTGATTCCGGCGGAACGGCCTTTCGCGCCACTGCGAAAACCGTCATTCTGTCCTGCGGCAGCAGTGCGGGCCTTCCCGAGGGAACCCCCGACGATGCCGCGGCGCTGCTTACACAGCTTTCGGTGCCGCAGATCCCGCGTGTGCCGGCGCTTTGCGCGCTGCGCTGCTCGGACCGTTTCTGCCCGAAGCTGCACGGCATCCGCGCCAAAGGCGCCGTAACCCTTTGGTGCGAAGGAAAGGACGTCCGGCGCGAGGAAGGCGAAATCCAGTTTACGGACTACGGCATTTCCGGCATTCCCGTTTTCTGTATCAGCCGGGACGCCGCCCGCCTTCTGCAGGATCGCAAAAAGATCACGGTGACGGCAGACCTGATGCCGGAGCTTTCCGAATCCGACGTCGCGCAGCTGCTCTGGGACCGGCGGTTCTTATGCGAACACAGCGGCAAACCCGTGCGCGCGCTGCTTCTGGGATTGTTTGCCCCGGGCCTGTGCGACGTACTGGAGCAGTTCCTTGCAAACGGCGCGAAGGCCCCTGCCGTCCCTGACGAGGCCGCGGTCCGCACGCTGGCAAAAACCATCAAAGCGCTTCCGTTTCGCGTCACCGGCACAAAGGGCATGGCCGCCGCGCAGACCGCCGCCGGCGGCGCGGATCTTTCCGCCGTCGATCCGGCCGATCTGCAGTGCCGGTCCGTTCCCGGCCTGTTCCTGACCGGTGAAACCTTAGACTGCGACGGCATCTGCGGCGGATACAACCTGCAGTGGGCCTGGTCCACCGGCGCGCTTGCCGGCATGGGGGCCGCCCGTTATCTGGAGAACGTACCATCATGATCCGAATGACACAGCTTCGGCTGCCGGTTACCGAAAACCGGCCCTACGACCCGGCCCATCCGGACTTCGCCGCGATGAAAAAGAAGTGTGCGCATCTGCTGAAAACGGATCCCGGGCAGATTCGTTCTTTTTCCATCCTCCGCCGTGCACTCGACGCGCGCAAAAAACCGCAGCTGTTTGATGTCAGCACGGTTCTGTTTTCACTGGGGGACCGGGAAGCACATCTGTCGGACGCGCAGCTGGCCCGGGCACATGCCGAACGGATCCCGGCGCCCCGCCGGTTTGTCCCGGACGTGCTTCTGCATCCCGAAAAACCGTCCCTTCGGCCGGTGATCGTTGGTGCGGGCCCCGCCGGCCTGTTCTGTGCCTACGCGCTTTTGTGTGCCGGTTTTCTGCCCGTTCTTCTCGAGCGCGGCGGTCCGGTGGAAGAGCGCAGGGCCGACGTCGAACACTTTTTCGCCACAGGGATCCTGAAACCGGATTCCAACGTCCAGTTCGGAGAGGGCGGCGCGGGTGCCTTTTCGGACGGAAAGCTGAACACCGGCTCCCACGACCGCGACGGGATTCAGACCTTTGTCCTCGAAACCCTTGTCCGATTCGGCGCGCCCGAACACATCCGCTATGACGCCGCGCCGCATCTCGGAACGGACCGCCTGTTTCGGATCCTTCAGAACATGCGGCGCGAGATGCAGGATTTAGGCTGTGTCTATGCGTTTCACACCCGCATGACGTCCCTCGACATCCGCGGCGGACAAGTCCGCGGCGTGCATGCCGTGCAAACGGCGGACGGGGTCGAAAAAGACGTTTATTTCCACGCGGACGCCGTCGTACTCGCCGTCGGCCACAGTGCCCGGGATCTGTTTTACGAACTACGGCGCGAAAAGGTCCCGATGGAAGCGAAGCCCTTCGCGGTCGGCTTTCGGATCGAGCATCCCCAGGCCCGGATCAACGACGCCATGGTCGGACAAGACGCGCCGGTGGCGTGCGCAAGCTCCTATAAGCTGACTTTTCAGGCCAAAAACGGCCACAGTGTCTACTCCTTCTGCATGTGTCCCGGCGGATATGTGGTTTCATCCGCATCCGCGCCGGAAGAAACCGTCGTCAACGGCATGAGTTATGCCGCAAGAGACGGTGAAAACGCCAACAGCGCCATCGTCGTATCCGTTCCTGCTTCTTTTTTTGCTTCCGGGGATCCGCTGGAAGCCATCCGGTTCCAGCAGGAGCTGGAGCACCGCGCTTACGCCCTTTGCGGCGGCGCCGTCCCGCAGCAGCTGTACGGCGATTTCCTTGAGAACAAAACCAGTACGTCCTACCGCGGCATCCGGTCCGCGATCCTCGGCAGACATGACTTCGCCAATCTGCGCGGCCTGCTGCCGGCGCCGCTCGAGGAAGCCTTCCTCGACGCCATGCAATCCTTCGCCGGCCGGATCCGCGGGTTTGACGACCCCGACGCCGTCCTTTCCGCGGTGGAAAGCCGCACGTCCTCACCCGTGCGCATCGTCCGCGGCGACGACGGCCAGTCGGCCGTCCGAGGTCTGTTTCCGGCGGGAGAGGGCGCAGGGTACGCCGGCGGCATTCTGTCCGCCGCTT
>JAZQBE010000029.1:0-13912 GCA_045545575.1 Shuttleworthella sp. | reverse complement strand
GTCAGGCACCCGTTCCGTTTTTGCAAAAGCGGAACGGGTGCCTGACCCCTGTTCCGGTTTTTTATGGCAGAACGCCGTACCATCCGATGCCTTCGTCCTGCCAGGAGCGGCTTTGCAGCAGCACGCTGCGCTCATGGGTGTCGGACGTGTAGTGATGGCTTCCCACATAGAGTTCCGGCGTGAACAGCCGGTACAGCGGAACGCCCTGGTCCGGGTCGGAGTACCAGCCGATGCCTTCTTTGATCCAGCCCCGGTTCCCGAGCACCTCGTATTCGTAGGCGTCCATCGTGTAGTGGTGGTCCGTGGTCTGCGGATTGTACAGCCGGTATACCGGTTTGCCGGCCTTCGGCGCGTACCAGCCGACGCCTTCGCCGATCCAGCCGTATTTCGAGAGGAGGACGCCGCGCTCATAGGAGTCTGCCGTATAGAAGTGTTCATGTGTGTCCGGATGGAACAGCCGGTACATCGGGATCGAAGAGTCGACGAGCATCGGCGTACTCTCCGTGCGGGTCGCGCCGCAGATGACGCAGGTATAGGTGATGACGCCTTCGGAGGAGCGCGTCGCCTTCTGCGTCACGACGCCGCCGTCCCAGACATGCTGTCCCCCGGTGACTTCCTCGGTCTTTTTCTCGCCGCACACCGTACAGGTGCGGGTGCGCACGCCGGGCCGGGCACAGGTGGGTTCGGTCGTGATTTTGCCGGCGTCGAAGGAATGCCCCTTCGCCGGGATCGTTTCCATCTCCATGACCTTGTGGCACGATTTGCAGCTGTAGACCCGCGTACCGCTCTCGGTACAGGTCGGCGCGATCATTTCGACGCCATCGTCGGATTCATGACCCGTCGCGGCGATGGGCACCGTTTTCAGCACTTCATTGCACACCGTGCACCGGTAGGTGCCTTCGCCCCGTTCTGTACAGGTCGGTGCCTTCGTGATCGTTCCGCTGTCCGACACATGCCCCTGGGCCCTGATGATCTGGGTCCGCACGACCTCGCCGCAGACCTTGCAGCGAAACGTGCGCTGGCCGTCTTCCGTGCAGGTGGCGGCTTTGGTCACCGTCCCATCGTCGGATTCATGCCCCGTGGCCGGAACCGGGCGTGTGTACATCATTTCGCCGCAGTCCCTGCACCGGAAGGTTTTCGTACCGCCCTTCGTACAGGTCGGCGCCGTCGTCACGGTTCCGTCGTCGGCATGATGACCTGTCCGTCCGATGCCCTCTTGGCGCAGCACGCGGTTGCACTGGGTGCAGCGGAAGATCCGGACGCCGTCCGTCGTACAGGTCGGCGGCGTGACCGTTCCCTCATCGGAAACATGCTCCAGCTTGTCGATGGATTCCACGTTCAGAAGCGTATTGCAGTCCGTACAGTAGGTCGCCCTGACGCCCTTGTTGATGCAGGTCGGCTCGGCGATGACCTGCGGATCGCCGGGGGTGTGTCCCTTTGCCGGAATCTCTTCCGTTCTGCACACTTCATTGCAGACGGTACAGTAATAAGTCTTCTCGCCTTTCCCGGTACAGGTCGCCGGCGTCGTTTCCGTTCCCTCACCTTCCGTGTGGCCGGTTGCCGGAATCTCTTCTTCTCCACACTTCTGATCGCAGTAGACGCAGTGATACTCACGCTTTCCCGGTTCCGTACACGTCGCCGGTTTGACCACCGTGCCCTCGTCCTTTCTCTGATGCTCCGGCTTCGCCAGTTCGATGTGCAGGATGTCCGATTCCAGCGACGTGCCCTTCGCCGGGAAGCGGATATCGACCGCCGATCCCGGGGCCAGGCCGGTCAGCGCACCGGGACAGGGATCCCAGAGGAGGCCGTCTGTGCAGTATTCCATCTGATCCGTGGCCGGGATGCTGCCGGTCTCGCCGATGCAGCGCGGCTGAACCGCCTCCAGCACCGGCGCGGCCGGCTTGGTGACGGTGATGATCTGCGTTTCGCTGTCGATGCCTGTATCGGGATCCGCCGCCGGGCGGATGATTTGGATCGTGCTGCCGTCGGAAAGGCCGGACAGCGCCATCGATGCCCCGGACGCCGTCTGAACCGGACCGTCATCGACCTGCACGAGCAGACCGGCTTCCAGTCCGGAAAGGGTGCCCGAGGACGGGCCGTTGGCATTGAAAGCCGCCGCGGGCGTCTGTTCCTGAACCTTTGCTGCCGCAGCGGGAAGCGCCAGCTGTGCATCCGCTGTCGGCATGCCCGAAACCGTGATCTGCGTCAAACTGTCCCGGGTGACCTGAATGCCGTTGACCGGCGCGATCTGCGCGGCGTAGTCCTCAGGGAAATAGAAACCCTCTTCCGCCGCAAAGGTCAGATCCTGCGTCCGGCGGTTGCTTTTGACCGTCTGCTCCTGCGTCCCGGCCGGCGTCATCCCTTCACCCGCCGTCACGGCGACGGAATAATCCACCCGCGGACAGAGAATCAGTTTCTGATTCGCCGCGCCGGTCTCCGCGATCAGGCTGCCGGCGGAAACGTCTGTCGGCAGATCCGTTCCGATCACGGCCGATGCGTCCGCAAAGGCCATTCCGTCGACGTATTCCTCGTTCCACATAAAGGACGGCGTATCGTATCCGGATACGCCGGAAGCCGCATCCGCACCCACGAACAGTACTTCTCCGGACCAGTCAACGTCCGTGTCCACCGTAAGCGAACCCGACCCCGAAGCCATCATGCCAACCGATGAGCCGCCGGTCGGAGATTCCGCCGCAAAACCCGAAAACTCCGCAGACGCGTCCTGGATCAGCTCCAGCACGGCCGGCAGTTCGATCTGAAGTCCGGCACTGTTGCCCGGAAGCGCGCTGACGCCGCCGGTCACGACACCGCCGGAAGCGGTCAGGCGGCTTCCGGCGTCGATGAACAGGCGCCGGTTTTCGCCGGCCATGACAAGGCCGCTGCTTTCCGTCATCTCCCCGGCCGGACCTCTGCACCCCGTGCAGGCGCCGCCGTGGGTTTCCAGAATAACGCCGCCGGACAGCATCAGGCTTCCGTCAACGCCGATCCCGGCCGTAGAGCCGTACGCGTTCGTACTCAGGTCCCGTCCGAATACGCGAAGGGTACCCTTGCCCGAAAGCGAAAGATCGCCCGGTGCATACAGGCCGTAAGACGCCGTCTTTCCGCCGGCAGACCGTTCATCGGCAAACACGTCCAGCGCTGCGCCATCCTCGAACACAATCTGCATCGCTCCCTTTGACGCGATCCCGGCGACGGGTGCAGCAGCCGTTTGCGTCAGGGTGTTCGCCCCGGCCAGATGCAGTTTGAAATCCGCGTCCACCTGGCAGTCGATGACCGGATGGGTCCGCGCGGCCGAAAGCGCCGCCCCTTCCAGGGTCAGTTCGTTCGCCTGTGGATCATAGACGGCCTTGCCGTCTCCGAAAATATCCCCGGCGTTTTCCGGATGGACGCGCACGTCTCCCACCCAGAGGTCATAGCCCTGAAGAAACCGGACATATTTATATGTATCCGACTGATCTGCGCGGAACAGAACGGGATTGCTGCCGTCCGCATTCGCGGATGCCGTCACGGCGATCGTGCGGCCGCCGAGAACAATGGCGCCGTTCGCTGCGACAAATCCGTTCCGTGCGTCAGCGATCAGTTCTGCCGTTCCCCCGTTCATGGCAGCTGTGCCGTTCACGGCAATGCACGCCGGGTTCCCTTCGCTTTCGCTTTCGATTTTTACGTTTCCGCCTTCAACGGTAAGATCCCCATCCACAGCGATGCTCGTTTTGTCCGTGCTTTCCGCAAGCACCTCCGCCGCGGCGCCATTCTTCACCAGCAGATTTCCGCGAATGCCGACAACCGGACATTCACCCGCGTTCGCGTTGACCGTAAGCGACCCGCTTTCCACTGTACAGACGCCGTCTGCATCTTCAAAATACACGCCGTATCCGGTCGCGGGATTCACCGCTTCGCTGTCGGTCATACCGCCGATCGCTGTCACCGACCCGCCGCAGACCGCAATCGATTTACCGGCAGGAACATACATGCCGTAATTGGTTTCCGCCGAAACCGAACATCCCGCCGCCAGCGAGCCGCCGGATGCGGTTACCCCGCCGTAAACACCATATGCTTTTTCGTTTGCAAAGCCGCTGATCGCCGTAATGACCGGTCCGTCGGATCCGCCCTGAATCTCGATTTCGGGCGCGTATATGCCGTAGGCGTTAAATGTACCCGAGGCTGGCCCGCCCACGAGGACTCCAAGCGACGCACCGCTCTGTCCGGCAAAAACCACCTTCGCCCGCGGCGAATAAATTCCCAGCAGATCCGCGCCGGCTCCGTTCGCAAAATTGATGCTGCTGCTGCCTTCCAGCTGAATCGTCAGGGGCTGCGCGCCGGTATAATAAATACCGATGCCGACCATTCCATGAAAGTGTTCCTCGTCGAGATCCACAGGCGTGTTGCTGTTCATGGTCATGCGCGCAAGCGTCAGCGTGTGGGTGGAATCGTCATACTCCACACCCTGTGCTAACGACGGTTCTTCCTGACCAAGGGCTTCCACGGGAATGCCGGCGATATAAAGCTCCGAATCCGCCGCCTCCGCCTTCTGAGGCCGGTACCAGACACAGCAGAACAACAGCAGCATCGCCGCGGCAATCCATCCTGTTCGCATGACTGTCTTCATCAGAAACCTCCCCAAAAACGGAACGGGGGTCAGACCCCTGTTCCGGTTTTTCGAAAAGTGGAACGGGGGTCAGGCACCCGTTCCGCTTTTAAAGACCGATTCTTTGGACATACAGGTGAGTTATTCTATCATCGTACCTCACCCGTACCCGTGCCGTACGCCCGCTGCAATCGGGCGTGCGGTGCGGTTATTTTTACCCTTTCGCTTCAACCCCGCGTCATTCCAGAACAAAAGCCAGATCCGCCGGCAAGCCGGCTTCAAAGTGCATCCGCTCCCCCGTCACCGGATGCGAAAAGTCCAGCGCCCGGGAATGCAGCGCCTGCCGGGTGATCATCCCCGCGGCCGAAGCCGCGGCTGTTTCCGGCGCCTGCCCGCGAAGCTGCGGGTTGTACAGGCTGTCCCCGAGCAGCGGATGTCCGGCGGCCGCCATGTGCACGCGGATCTGATGAGTCCGGCCGGTGTCGAGGTGCAGCTCCAGCACGGAATAATCCGCTTCCGGGCAGTACCGAAGCCGGCGGTAATGCGTGACGGCCGGCTGACCGTGCTCCGGGTCGACGCATCGCTCAACGATGGAATCCGGCGCCCGTCCGATGGGCAGATCGATGGTGCCCTCGGCCGGCGTCATCCCGCAGACAGCCGCCAGATACGTGCGCCGCAGCGTCCGCCGCACCAGATCCTGCGCCAGCACGGAAGCCGCCAGGGTGTGCTTTGCCGTCACCAGAAGGCCGGTCGTATCCCGGTCCAGACGGCTGATGCAGTGAATGCCCGCCGTCTGTCCGGTCTGTTCATAATACCGGGCGATCCCATTCGCCAGCGTGTCCGCGGGATGATTCAGCGCGGGGTGGATGGCCACGCCCGCCGGCTTGTCGATGACCAGAATGTCCTCATCCTCGTAGACGATCGAAAAAGGCACCTCTGCCGGGCGGATGACCTCCGAATAGCTCTCGGGCGCCAGCGACACGGTCAGGGTCTCGCCCGCCGCGAGCGGCTGATTCATAAACCGGTGCGCTCCGTCGACGAGAACTGCGTCCGGCCGGGGCTTCAGCGACGCCAGAATATGCCGGGAGTATCCGCGTCCGCGCAAAAAAGACCGGACAGACTGCCCCGCCTCCGCGTCCGGGATGTGATAGGTCAGAATTCTCGGCACCGTCGCCTCCTACTTTCCGTCCGGGAAGCTGGTAAAGTAATTCCGCTCCACCTCGGGCAGGCCGCTGCGCACCTTTTCCGCCGCGATCGCGCGGATCAGGAATGCCATGTTGCGGCCCAAGTTGCGCATCACCTGCAGCCCCTCGAGATCCTTCGCCACGTCCGCCGCCGTAAAGCCGTGGACCTGGTTCCAGTAGGTGCTTGAAGCCACGGGCATCCCCGAAATCGTGAAGTACTTGTTCAGCACGTCGAAGGAAGCCGTGTTTCCGCCGCGCCGGCAGCTGACCACCGCCGCGCCCACCTTCATGTGCTTTGAGAAGGACGTGCTGTAAAACAGCCGGTCCAGGAACGAAAGCAGCGTGCCGTTCGGCGAGCCGTAATAGACCGGACTGCCGACGATGAGGCCGTCCGCCGCTTCAAACTTCGGCGCGGTTTCGTTCACCAGATCGTCAAAGACGCAGCATCCCTTCGTTTCGCAGGTACCGCAGGAAATGCAGCCGCGGATATCCTTGTTTCCTACCTGGATGGTTTCGGTTTCCACGCCCTGCGCCTGCAGTGTCTTTGCAATTTCTTCCAGTGCCCGCATCGTGCAGCCCGCCGGATGCGGACTTCCGTTAATCAAAAGCACCTTTGCCATCAATTTCTCCCCTCCATGTTACCTTGAGTTTACTTTTGAATTGTATCATACAACCATCGAAGCGGACAACGGGCACAGCAAAGCCCCCACTCAGTCTTCGAAACAGAAGCAGGCAACGGACGAAAAGGATCGCGACACAAGATCCGTTTGATCCAGAAAGTCTCATTCCCTTCCCTTCAAAACAAATACCCTCGAATCGAAAGAGGCGTTGCCAATAGCCGGCAGCGCCTCTTCGATATGGAGAGCAGGATTTCTCCCGCCCTCGATAATTATTTTCCTGCACCTGTAATCTCATCGATCCATTCGCAGTATGTCTGCACACCATAGCCATCCAGCGTGGTAACGTAATCGTTCCAGGCAGCGTCGTCCTCAATATCCACCTCACCGCGGATGAAATCGGACATGGCCTGCATAACGTAGGTGCCGGAGTTGGTACCCACCAGGCTCTGGGCCTCGGACTGATCCGCCGTCAGCTGTGCCGTGATCTCTGTGCCCAGCATTCCGGTGATGGGATACAGCTGCCACATATCCTGGGTGTGGGCTTCCACGGAAGTCATCTCGGAATCGATGTGCTCGTACTGCCGTCCGCCGCCGTTTAAGCGGATGGCGGAGGATGCATCTCCCAGGCCGTCTTCCTGGTGCAGATCCGTCACGTGGATGTAAGCCGTATCGCCTTCCTCATGCCATGCACCGTCGTTTAAGTTGTGCTCCGCATAGAAGGGATCCTGAACTTCGGCCTGCACCTCACGGCTTAAACCCACCGTACGCTCCATGCCGCCTTCCTTGGAGTACAGGTAATCGATGGCCGCGCAAAGAGCTGCGATATCCTTCTCCTCTGCTTTATTGGTGATAACCACGCCGTCTTCGATCTGGGGACGCAGGAAGTAGGCAAAGGGTTCATGACCCTGGGTGCTCTCGTCGCCGTACACATCATTGATGGGCTGGGGAGCGCCATAGACGCAGATGCCGTTGATGGGGTTTGTGGTGTCGCCGTTGCTGTTGTCCATCAGGTTGCCCAGCTGATGTTGCAGGCCGTACCACATGGGCACTCTGCCGGAATACACCGCTGCGGTGTCGATCATGTAGAACATGTCGCTGGTGCGCTCGTCAAACTGGGGATCCAGCCAGCCCTTCTCATACCAGGCGTTCATGCACTCTAAGTAGGAACGCATGCCTTCTTCGTTAAAGCCGTAATGGCAGGTGCCATCATCCGCCAGATAATAATTGAAGCTGGTGTTAAAACCGGAAACGAAGTCGCCGCCCATGGGCATATAGCAGAAGTAAGGGATAGACAGGCAGTAGCTGTCTTCAATGCCCAGATCTGCCATGGCCGTTTCGAAGATTTCAAACATCCACTCCCAATCGCTGATGTAGATCGGGTCTGATCCGCCGCTGGGGAAAACCACATCGTCCGTCCAGTTGTTATCAGCATCAAATTCACCGTGGAAGGCTTCCCCGGTCTCGGGATTCTTGCCATATTTTGCGATCCAGTCCCGGCGGTATTCATAGCCGCCCCACATGGCCTGATTGCCTTCGTTGACGGTATACAGCTCGATGTATTTCTTTTCTCCATCCACTAAGGTGCTCATGCCCGGAGCAAGAGCCGGATAACGCTTCATGAAATCCATGTAATTCGGCATGTATTTTTCCACGTAATCCGTCAGATCCAGGGCAATGCCGTCCAGATACATCTGGGCAACGCTGGAAGTTGCCAGATCCGTGGTGAAGACATCCGGATACTCTCCTGTGGCCAAAAGGGTATTCATGGCCTGGCGTTCCTCCCCTGCAGCCGGGGCAGAAAAGTCCACGCTGATCTTCCGGGGTGCATATCCGTCCTGGGGATCCCATTCCTTGCTCAGCCAATAACGGACTACAGGATTTTCATTGTAGCCGTTGTAAAAAGCGCTGTCCGGGGGATTTACGATCATCCAGGTAAAGTCCGTTGCCAGTCCGGCATCCGGAAGATCCGCCGCCGGCGCTTCTTCCCCCGTTGCAGCCTCAGCCGTCTCTGAAGCCTCAGTTGCTTCCGCTGTTTCCTGCGCGTCCTCTGTTTTTTCTGGCTGCTGTGCCGCCGTCTCGGCTTCAGGCACAGCCGCTTCCTTGCTGCCGCAGCCGGTCAGAACCGAACCCAGCACCATCACGGAAGCCAGCCCCAGAAGCAGCATTTCCTTTGCTCTTTTCATAGTTTCCTCCATATCATCATTCCCTCATACCGGCAGGACCTCTTATCCCGGTTCCCGCCTCCTGTAAGATGATGCTATCATAAACAGATTCCCGATTCCTGTATTATATATATCGGCTTAATATTGCATATTTCGGTGTTTTCTGCTACCCTTTTGTCTGAAAGTGAGGTCTTCTCTTATGGATTCAGATTCCTTTCTGCAGCAGCTGAAACTTCTTTATGCCGGGACCGTTCTGCCGGTACGTTATCTGGAAGACGGGATCTGCCGATTTGAAGCGCCCCAGATCGATGGCCCTGCGCCCATTGAAGAATTACGGATTCAGCGCATTTTAGCAGAGCCCGCAGTGGGTTATCGCCGCACAAAGTCCCAGCTGTATTTCGGCTGGGTCCATGATCCGGATGGTCACCGTCTTGTCGTTGCCGGTCCTGTCAGCACAAATACCGTTTCCCCGGATGCCATTCACGAGCTGATGACGCAGTACGCCATCGGAGGTAGCAGCCGCCCGGCTATCGAACAGTTTTTCTCTCTGACACCCTCCTTTTCGGTTCACCAGTTTCTGCACCTGCTTTTACTGATCCATTCGCTGATGAACGGCGAGTTTCTGGAGGTGGAAACCTATTTCCATTACCGCGAGAACATTACTGGAAACGAACTGAAACAGGAGACCGTAAATGATCTGTATCAGAGCAAGGAAGACGGCATCCGGCAGAATTCCTGGCAGATGGAGCAGCTGCTTTTTTCCTGCGTGGAACGGGGTGATCCGGAAACCGCGCGAAAAATCATGAGCCAAAGTTATCATGTGGACTCCGGAACCATGGGACGAGCCCCCCTTCGTCAAGGACAGAATGTCTTCATCGGTGTCATGACTTTAGTCACCCGCAGTGCCATCCGGGGCGGGATGGACATCTCTGAAGCCTATCAGCTGAGCGATACCTATATCATGGAATCGGAACGGGCCGTCTCTCAGGAAACCATCGATGCCCTTACCTATACCGCCATCATGGATTTTGCCCAGCGGGTAGCCGCGGCGCAGCTTCCCTCCGGCATGTCTGCGGATGTGTACCGATGCCTTCAGTACGTTTCCCAAAACACCAACCGCCATATCTCTGTTGAAGACGTGGCGGAAGAAGTTGGAAAAAGTGCATCTTATCTTTCCAAAAAGTTTTATAAAGAACTGGGATTTCACTTAAGCAGCTATATTCTGCGCCGCAAGCTGGAAGAGGGAAAAAGCCTGCTCTCCTATTCCGACCGTTCCATCAGCGAAATCAGCGAATATCTGTGTTTTTCCTCCCAGGCCCATTTTCAGAACTCCTTCAAAAAACAGTTTGGCATCACCCCCAACGAATGGCGCCGGAAGGCACGCATCTGAATCGCTGCTACGGAAGGATCGCGGCAGGGATTTTCCTGCCTTTTTCCCGCCTTTATCCCTGCCTTTTTCCCTGCTTTTTTTCAGATTCTGTAAATCTCAGACATTTTCCCTGATTTCTATGTTGATCTTCTTTTCAGCACCATTGATAATAGGATTCAAACAGCAAACGTCTCTCCTTTGCGCCACCCTCCCGTGGCGGTGGGAGCACAAAGCGCGAAGCACCAACCCCAATTCACAGAAAAGAGGTATCCATGGAAAACTTTCACTTTTACTCTCCCACCTATTTTGCTTTCGGCAAGGATCAGGAATCCCAGGCCGGCGCCTTAATCCGCCAGTTCGGCGGCACAAAGGTGCTGATCCACTACGGCGGCGGAAGCGTCGTCCGCTCCGGTCTGTTAGACCGCGTCAAAGCCTCCCTCGACGCCGCCGGCCTTCCCTGGATCGAGCTGGGCGGCGTACAGCCGAACCCCCGCAGCGGTCTGGTTTACGAAGGCATCGAGCTCTGCCGGAAGGAAGGCGTGGACTTCATCTTAGCCGTAGGCGGCGGAAGCACCATCGACTCCTCAAAAGCCATTGCGGCCGGCGTGGTTTACGACGGTGATTTCTGGGATTTCTTCTCCGGAAAATACATTGAAGAAGCCCTGCCCGTGGGCACCATTTTAACCATTGCAGCCGCCGGCAGCGAAGGCAGTCCCGACGCCGTCATCACCCGGGAAGACGGCATGTTTAAGCGCGGCGCCACCGGTGATGCCATCCGGCCGCGTTTCAGCATCCTGAATCCGGAGCTGACCCAGACGCTTCCGCCCTACCAGACGGCCTGCGGCATTACGGACATCATGGCTCACCTTTACGAACGCTATCTGACCAACACCGAAGAGGTGGAGGTGACGGACCGTCTCATCGAAGCCCTGCTTCTGACCATGGTGCACGAAGGACCGCGGGTGATCGCCGACCCTGACAATTACGAAGCCCGGGCAAACATCATGTGGGCCGGTATGATGGCGCACAACAATTCCTGCGGCGTGGGACGTTCCCAGGACTGGAACAGCCACAACATCGAGCACGAGCTCTCCGCCCTGTACGACTGCGCCCACGGCGCCGGCCTTGCGGTGACCATGCCCGCCGTGTTCACCTATGTGATGAACCACAACGTGATGCGCTTCGCCCAGGCGGCCGTGCGCGTCTGGGGCTGCTCCATGGATTTTGCCCATCCGGAAGTGACGGCCAAAGCCGGCATCGAAGCCTTCCGGCAGTTCTTATGCGGACTTGGCATGCCGAAAAACTTTGCGGAACTGGGGGCAAAGGAAGAAGACATCCCGGTGCTGGTACAGCAGCTTTGCCGCGGCGACGGCCGGCCGGGATGCATTGAAGGATTTGTGAAATTAGATGAAGAGGACTGTGCGGCGATTTATCAGCTGATGGTATAACCCGATCTTCATCGGAAGGGCGGGTATTTCACCCGCCCTTCTTTTATACCGTTAATTCAAACGTCAGATAAACGTTTCCCTGAATATCCTGGTTGTGTGCACGGACTTCACCGCCATATTCCTTTACCGCCTGCTTCAGTTTGTAAAGGCCAATTCCATGTCCTTCTTTTTCTTTTTTGGTCGTCCAGCCCTTTGAGAATAAAAGAGCCTGCTTTTCAACGGTCAGGAGCGGTCCCACATTGCTGATGGTAAAATGCACCTGATTCTGCGTCGAATCCAGTGCCAGATAGACGGTGCTGTGCTTTGGCGCGGCCTCCATGGCATTATCCACCAGAATGCTGATCAGCTCGATCAGATCCTGTTCCGGACATTTTGTGCAAAGCTGATACGTTCTCACCTGGCAGCGGACTTCCAAATCCTTTTCTGTCATCTGATTGACTGCGTAGATCAGATAGCCGGACAGAAGCCGCATATTTATGGCCAGGAGGCTGTCCGCATCCTTCTTCTGAAGCATCAGATCCGTCTTTTCAAGGAGCGCCGCCGAAAGTGAAGAATAATCCGGGCAGACATACGCCAGCCCGCGGATCGTCTGAATCCGGTTATTGTATTCATGCTGCCGCATGCGAATGGATTCAATCTGCCGGTCCACAGCGGGAAGATATGTCTCATACGCTCCCATTCTGCGGTTTTGCCGAAGCACCAGCTGATAATGGGTCCTCGCACCGGACAGAACCACCGCGGCCAGCGCAAGAATCATCAGAAGAGCGGCCGCCTGGCAGGTCCCCGAATGCATCTGTCCCCCAAACGCTATCAGCGACAGAAAGCCCATGCAGATAAGATCAACCGCAGAAAGATGCAACAGCACAGATCTGTCTGCCAGCAGCTGATGCAGCTGCTTTACCGGCCCCACAAGCGGAATGGCCATAGAAATCAGAAACCACAGGAATGCATTTACAAGATCATATACAAAAAACACCCTGCCCCAAACTGCAATGATTTTCCCAGCGAGAAGCGGAGCAGCCAGCCAGAGATATAACAGCTGAAAGGCAAAATACAGCTGCAGGCTCAGCAAAAATGCGGCCAGGTTCCGGAGCACCGATCCCCTGACAGCAACCGTCAGAAAGAGAAACAACAGCACACACCCGAAGACAAGGCCGCTGTACATAAACGGGATGCTCATGCCTGCCCCATAGGCCCAAATGGCCGCAGCCAGCAGCACTGCTGCGTGAACCGGCCGACGCGCGGAACCCTTATGCAGGATTCCCAGTGTCAAAAACCAGTGCCCCAGCAGAACAAACCACAGATTTAGCACGGACAGAACAGCGTACAAATTCACCTCTTCAATCTCCAGTACAGATCCAACCGCTTTTTATACATTCGCCCCACCGGCAGTGTATAACCATCAATGCTCACATGCAGATCAGACTTATGGTATGCCTCCAATGCCTCTGCGTTTACAATGCAGTTTTTATGAATCCGCAGGAAACTCTGGGGCAGCGACTGCTCCATCTGCGTCAGCGTCGCCTTTCGGGTCTCATATGTCCCCTGCTTTGTTCGCACAGCAATTCGGCGTTCCTTTGTTCTTGTAATAAACCGGATCTCCGCCTCGGGAATTTTTACCATTTCCCCCTGAACGGTCTGCAGCAGAAGATACGGCGCAGAAACCATCGGCGAGTGCAAAACCACATTCAGGCAGTCATTCATTTCCTCCGCCGACCAGGGTTTCAGCAGATAGTACATGCAGCGGGTATCTTTCAGTGCCGAGCCGATCCGCTCCGGAACCGAAGTGATATAGATAATGGGGGTGTAGGCGTGACCGGGGATCGATCGGATATACCGGCCAACGGCAACTCCGTCCGACGAGGCCGTATCGTGATCAGACAGCACGATATCCAAAACAAAAAAATCATAGGATTTCCGGCCGATACACAAAATCGCCGTATCGTAATCCGAAACGGCATCTACGGAAAGCAGCGCATGCGGATACTCCCGAAGGGTATTCTCCAGCAGCTGCCTTTGAATATCGTCATCTTCCAGGAGCAATACCGAATACATGCCGCGCCGCCTTTCATCCTACAATTCTCACCCCTCAAACACAGAAAGAATTGCCAGTAATTGTGTATAGCACATTAATCTTTCAGTGCGTCGGTTGCCCATGTCTGAATTATTATAATTATCATAAAATTTATTATACGTTATCATCAGAGTATTGTCCAACACAAAAGGTGATCGATGGAACGCGACAATAGATATAGAAATAAGTATGCCCAATCTTATTTTGTCCAGCTAATATGTCGTTCAGGCACGAATCTCTGTCGTTAAGACCACAATTCTTTCTGAAATGATTGCGTAAGGTCTGTGTTTGTGTTATTTAATCATTATAAACCATTCATATCACATTATTAAAGGAGCTTCCTGTATAGTTTAAAGAGTGGGCGTTGAAAAAAGAAAATACCTCAGAGTAGAATAAGATTTACTGACTTGGCATGGTTGGTAAATCTTATAGAAACAGAGAGGTATTTCAAATGAAGTCTAACACTCAGA
>JAZQBE010000028.1:0-87851 GCA_045545575.1 Shuttleworthella sp. | reverse complement strand
CGAAAGCTTCACTTGATGACTCCTGTTGAATACCATGAGAACTATTATGCGGCTGCATAAGAATACCGCCAGCCGATTGCTCGACTGGCGGCATAAAACTTTTTAATTATTCACTGTCCTCTTGACGGGTAGCACACCACGGGCAAAATGGCCTGCATGTGCGGTCTTTTTCATTGTTTTTCAGGCGTGCAGTCCTTACCGCGCCGCTTTCTGCTCGTTCACGAGGCGTTCGGCCTCGCCGGACGGATTGGAGATGACGGCGGTTCCGAAAACTTTGCACGGCGGGTTCTGTTCCACGGCGGCGACGGCTTCCGTCACGGCTGCGACGTCGCCGCTGACAAAAACGGTGACGTGTCCGCCGCATTTGGTGTTCTCCGTCTCATAGGTGACGTCCGCGGTTTTGACAAGCTTGTCGACGACTAAGATGGCGTCGGCGCTGCCTAAGGTTTCCACTAATCCGAGAGCCTGGTACATAATCCCCTCCCTATTTGTTGATGGTCATGACGATGGCGGTTTCCGTATCTTCATCCGGGGACGCGATGACGGTGTGGGAATAGATTTCGGTGCCGCGGCGGCGGGCCGTATCGAGCGCGGCTTCCATGGCGGCGTTCACGTCCGAAACCATCCCGCGCATTTTGACGCAGGCGCCGCTTTTTAAACGGTTGCGCTCGACGGACTGGATGCGCACGTTGGCGGCTTTCGCGGCCGCGTCTAAGGCGACGAAACAGGACAGGTAGCTGTCGAGTTCAAAAATGCCGATGGCCATGCCGGTGTATTCTTCGTTCATGCAGGTTCCTCCCTTCCGATGGGGTCGACAGTGGTATTCTAACACATTTCGATCCGGCGTGTGAAGTATTTATGCCGTCTTGCATTCCGCACAGAGGGATGGTTTAATGAAGAAAGCGGATCCGGAACGGATACAGATCAAAGGGGGAAGTCATGGCGGATCAGAAGGAAGAAAAAGAGATTCGAAACTACTGCGCGTTTATCAGCTACCGGCACAAGCCGCTGGACATGCAGGCGGCGCGCAAGGTGCAGAATGCCATCGAGCGTTACGTGATTCCGAAGGAGCTGCGAAAGCCGCCGGAGCGCAAAAAGTTCGGCTACGTGTTCCGGGACGAGGACGAGCTGCCCGTGGGCAGCAGTCTGTCCGACAGCATCGTCTACGCGCTGGATCACTCGGAATTCCTGATCGTCATCTGCACGCCGGATCTGCCGGAATCGAAATGGTGCGAGCAGGAGATCACTTATTTCCTGAAGACCCACGACCGCAGCCATGTGCTGGCGGTGCTTGCGGACGGCGAACCGGCCGAGTCGTTCTCGCCTTACCTGCTGCATACCTATGACGAAGAAGGGAACGTGCTTACCGACGTGGAGCCCCTTGCGGCCAACATCGCCGGGGAAAACCACACGATCAGCCGCAAGGCCTTCGCCCGGGAAATCACCCGGATTTACGCCGCCTTGCTCGACGTACCCTTCGATACGCTCTGGCAGCGCGAACGCCGGGCGCGTACGGCGCGTGTAACCGGCGTGCTGTCCGTGATCATTGCCGCGCTTTCGGTCTTTCTGGGCGTGACGCTGCGGCAGAACGCCGTCATTAAAGAGCAGAACCGCCAGCAGAAGATCCGGCTTTCTTCGATGCTGGTGGACTCCGGGACGAAGCTTCTGGACGAATACCATCCAAAGGAAGCTCTGGCCGACGCCCTTTCGGCACTGGCGGACCCCGATCCTGCCATTTATGACCACCGGGCGGAAAAGCTCCTTGTGGACGCGACCCATGCCTACTGGCGGGGCGACGTGCAGATTGAAGCCGTTTACGAGCAGTCGACGTCCATTTCGGACCTGGCTGTGACAGCGGACGGATCCAAAGCCTTTCTGATCGATCAGATGGGGTACGTGCGCTGCGTGAATCCGAAGACCGGCGAACGCCTCTGGGAGAACGCCTCCTGGGAGGACGGACAGGACCCCGGGGATGAGGATTCCCGGATGCTGCTGTCCGAATCCGCCGGTGCTGTGATCTGCAAGAACGCCGGAAACGTCTGCGCGCTGTCAGCGGCGGACGGGTCGCTTCTGTGGAACGCGCAGCAGGAACTGGAAAGCTATTTTGCGGTTCTTTCCGACGACGGGCAGAAACTGGCGCTCTTAGAGCAGCAGACGCTGTACGGGGAAAGCGGGTTTTATTATCAGACGGAAGTCCTGTTTCTGGATGCGGCCACCGGCGAAGAGCAGGGGCGTGTGCATTTCCTCGACGACGACGCATATACGATCAAAACCGCATATACCACGGCGCAGACCTACGGCGGCGCGTTTTCTGAAAGCGGCCGGTACTTTGCTTTCGCGCTGTGTGAAGAAGCGCTCGAACAGAGCGGAACTGACGAAACTTCCGCAGAGGAGGATTCCGCGGAAGGGGAGGCCGAAGAAGAGGATGCCGAAAAAGAGGAGCCGGTGGACGTTTACGCCTACTATGTGATGGACACCGAGACGATGAAGGTGGTCCGCCGGTGGGAAACGACGATCGCCACCAGCACATCCCAGCTGTATTACGGGGTGCATGTCGACGAAAAGACGATGGACCTGTTCGCGGTCCAGTACAGTCCCGTGCACGGGGCGATCCTTTCCGGGGTCTGCTACGGCGACGACCCGGAGCACACGGAGTTTTATTCCCACGGCTACGAGCTGCGTGCAAGCAACGGCGAGTTCTACATGTGGCTGAGTGCCGCGGCGTGTCCGGTGCTCTACAACGAAAACCTGGCGCTGGTAACGAGCGAGAGCACGCTTCTGATCTACGGCCTCTCGGACGGCCGCCTGCGAAAAAGCTACGATATGTCCGGCACGATTCTGGATATTTTCTGGGAAGATGTCGATGAGGATCAGGTATGCCTGCTGCTGTCGGACGGCGGCATCGCGGAATATGACCTGGCCCACAGTGACGATGGCGTGATCGATGGCTACTGGCTGTATTCGATGGACCAGTCCGGCCTGACCCTCGGAAAGCACCTGGCGGACAGCACCTACAAGGAGGCGGTGTACGACTGGATGACGGTGCGCGAAGAAAAGCCCGGGGAGCTGCTGGTTTCGGCAAAGGCGGAAGACGAAAACGGCGTCTTCATTCCGAATCCGGAGGAAGCGGCGGTGTCCCGGATCCATGTGCTGCCGGAGCCGTCCGGGGCGTATTTCTTTATCCTGTACGATCCCGGCGTGACCGACACGGAAACGGTGACGGCTGTCCGGTACCGGACGTCGGATCTGGCGGAGGACGCCCGCTGTGTGCTTGATCTGCGGTATGTGTCCTCGAGCTGGGACGCGCCGGCCGCGCTGAACGCGGACGAGATCCTGTGTGCGGATACGATTTACCGCATGGACGGCACGACGCGTCCCCTGGAGAACGTGACGGACGAAAACCGCTATCTGCTGAGCGGCAGTCTGCACCAGAAGCGCCTGTCCGACGGCCGGCTTCTGTGCGCGGCGGATCTGTCCGGCGGATCACCGACCTATAACGAATTCTGGATCGACGGCGAAAAGGTGTCTGTCTCCGAGAAGGCGCGCATTGCGCTGCAGGGAAAGAGCGGCGTCTTTGAAGCCGGCGAAAACGGACTTGTCGTGACGTACGGCTATCTGGCAGTGCAGGGGGAGGACGGGGAAGCCATCGTTTCTGAGACGCCGGAATTTATCGCCTATGACGTCATCCGTGATGTCCGCTATGAGATTGAAGACCGGTTTTCGGACAGCAGCGGCCGTGCAGCGGCTGTCGCGGACAGCCATCCGTGGTTTGCGTGCGGCTATGAAAACGGCCGGGTCTGCATTTATGAGTTGAAGGAAACGCCGGCGGATGCGGCGGCCGAAGACAGTGCGGACGTAAAGCAGCTGGATCAGGTGTATTCGCCCGGGGAAATCAGGGATCTGCACTTTGCGGACAATGACGCGTATCTGGTGATCCAGACCATCACCGGGCGGGTGGATCTGATCCGGCTTTCGGACGGGGCAGAGGTGTTTTCGCAGACGCTGGCGGCGCTGCAGGAACGTCCCTCCGCCGTGATTCGCTCGGTGGAAACGGATCCCGCAAACAGCCGCATGGTTCTGATGTTCGCATCGGACGGCGCACCGACGGGATATCTGCTGGGACTGGACACCCGCGCCTGGGTGATGTCGCTGGAAACCGACGGAACCTACGGGTGGATGCCGGACGGAAACCGGATCTGTTACCCGGCGGAGGACGGCGTGCTGGCCTACCCGGCCTATTCTCTTGACGACCTGCTGCAGCGGGCTCAGGAATTCTATGTTGAAAAAGGAAAGGAAGAATAATGTCAGAAACAACCGGAACCTTAAGACCGGAGGATTATGTGGAGCCCCGGTGCGTCCTCTGCGATGAACCCTACGGCGCCGCGCCGGCGGTCAAGCCGATTCCGCAGCAGCGTGTGATCGAAAAGATGGATGAGTATATGAGCCGGCGCGACTATGCCGGCGCGGAGCGCCACCTGCTCTACTGGCTGGAGGAGGCGCGTTTAGGCGGCGATCAGCGCGGGGAGCTGCTGGTGCGAAACGAGCTGACCGGCCACTACCGGAAAACCGGGGAACGCGAAAAATCCCTGGAAAGCGGCGCGGAGGCGCTGCGGCTTCTTCCGGCGCTGGAATATGAAGGCACTGTCAGCGCCGGCACGACCTACATCAACGTCGCGACGGCGTGCAACGCCTTCGGAGAATACGAGCGGGCGGCGGAGCTGTTCGCGAAAGCGAAGGACGTCTATGAGGCGGCCGCGGCCCATGCCGAAGGCCCCGGTGCGGGCGTGCGAGGGGATCTGCTCGGCGGGCTCTACAATAACATGGCGTTAAACGAAGTCGCCCTGGGCCGGTATGCGCAGGCCGGCGCGCTTTATAAGAAGGCGCTGGCTGTGATGGAGAAGGAGCCCGGCGGGGACCTGGAGTGCGCGATCACCTATCTGAACATGGCCAGCGCGGCCGAGGCGGAGCTGGGTGCGGAGGAGGCCGAGGCGCAGATTGAAGGATGGCTGGACCGCACGTATGAGCTTCTGATCCATCCCAACGCGCCCCATGACGGGTATTACGCGTTTGTCTGTGAAAAATGCGCGCCGACGTTTTCCTATTACGGCTATTTTCTGGCCGCGGAGGAGCTGAACCGGCGGGCGAAGGAGATTTATGACAGAAAGGATTGACGGACCAGTGACGGGATTGAAATTGTCAAAAGCCTATTTTACGGAATACGGGCTGCCGATGCTGCAGGACGGGTTCGCGGACGTGATGCCGTTTCTGGCCGCCGGCCTGTGCGGCAGTGGTTCAGAGTGCTTCGGGTACGACGACGAGGTGTCGCGGGACCATGATTTTGAACCGGGATTCATGCTTTTTCTTCCCGGCGAGGACGTCGTGGACCGGCGGACGGCGTTCCTGCTTGAACGCGCCTACGCCAAACTGCCGAAGGAGTATATGGGCTGCCGGCGGAGCCTGATGTCCCCGGTCGGCGGCGCCCGTCACGGTGTGATCCGGACCGCGGAGTTCTTTGCGGAGCGGATCGGGACGCCGGATGCCGGAGGTCTGTCGGCGGCGCAGTGGATGGCGCTTCCCGAGCAGTCCCTGGCGGAAGCCGTCAACGGAGAGATCTTTTTTGATTCCTATGGGGAAGTCACACGGATCCGGGAGAGCCTTGCCACGTTTCCCGAGGACGTGCGGCGCAAAAAAATGGCCGGACACCTGCTGCTCGCGGCGCAGGCCGGCCAGTATAATTACCGCCGGTGTCTTCTGCACGGGGAGCCGGCAGCGGCCCAGCTGGCCGTCGGCGAATATGTCAAAGCGGCCATGTCGGTGATCTTCCTGCTGAACCGGCAGTACCAGCCCTATTATAAATGGAGCTTCCGCGCGCTGCGCGCACTGCCGAAGCTTGCCCTCGAGGCGGAGCTGTTCGAATACCTGCTGACGACGGACAACGAAGGACAGATGGCGGAGGACAAGTACGACGTCATCGAAGGCATCTCCGCGGATCTCATTGACGAGCTGCAGGCCCAGGGCCTGACCGAGGCCATCTGCGGAGATCTCGAAAAACACGCCTATTCCGTCAACGACGGCATTGCCGACGGCGGTCTGCGCAACCTCCACATCCTCGCCGGGGTGTGACAAAAGGGACAGGCACTTTTGTCATATACCGGTTCAAACTCGAAAAGAAGAATTCGGTCAGGCGCTCCATTCACAGGTTTTGAAATGCTTGATGCATTTCAAAACCTGTATTTATTCAGAAACAGATTATACTGTTCTCTGTAATCGTCATCCGCGTTCCGAAGTATGCGCAGGTTTTCATGGATGTTCATCGTCGATTCTACAGTATCAAGAATACATCCTGAAATATTGGAACAGTGGTCTGCCGCCCGTTCAAGGCAGGTAAGCAGATCCAGCCAGATAAACCCCGCCGCAACGGAGCACTCGCCCTTCTGGAGACGGATAAAATGACGGGTACGGAGGTTCTCTTTCAGCATATCAATGACCTGCTCAAGCGGTTCTGTTTTTCGAGCAGAACGAAAATCCTCTTTTGAAAACGCAGCGTAAGAGAGCGTCAGTATCTCGATGACCGCACTGCCAATGGTTTTATACTCAGAAACTGCACTTTCTGAAAAGATCACGTTTTTGCTTGATTTCTCCTCTGCTGATTCCAGAATATTCACCGCAAGGTCTGCGATTCGCTCATAGTCCCCCATCATCTTCAGATACGCTGTCGCTTTGACACTTTCTTCTTCTCCCAGCTGTCGTGAGGTCAGCTTCAAAAGATAAGTGCCGATCAGATCCTCGAGATGATCCGTATCCTCTTCAGCCTTCCGTATGGTTTCCGCGGAATGTGCATCATATTGAAGAACGCAGTCAACGCTTTTCTGAAAAGCATCGATCGCAAGTAAAGCCATGGAATCCAGGACCTGTTTGCACTGATTTAAGGCAAGGGCAGGACTTTCAAGCAAACGCTCATCCAGTTCCTGTATGGTTTCTGCGGCTTTGGCATCCGGGACCAGCCGGCAAACCAGTTTCTCCAGAAAGCCCCCAAACGGGAACATCAGGACCACACTAGCCAGACTGATCACCGAATGAAATATCGCAATCCCGATCAGGCTTGCCGATTGAGAAAGCAGCACGGGAGTAAACAAACCCCGAATAATATAGAACAGCGTCAGCCAGACGATCGCCCCGATGACATTGAACGTCAGATGGACGAGGGCTGCCCGCTTCGCATTTCTGTTCGTCCCTATAGACGAAAGCATGGCCGTGATACAGGTGCCGATATGCTGTCCCATCAGGATCGGGATGACGGCACCGTATGTAACTGTCCCGGTAGAGGCAAGCGCCTGCAGGATACCGACAGACGCGGAACTTGATTGAATGATGGCTGTCAGAGCAGCACCGGCAAGTACGCCCAGGATCGGATTTGTAAAAGTGAGGAACAGCTGCTGGAATTCGGGAACATTCCGAAGCCCGTCAACGGCTTCTGACATCGTTTCCATTCCAAACATCAAGGTGGCAAATCCCAACAGCACCACCCCGGTATCCTTCCGCTTGCTGTTTTTTGACAGCATCAGGAAAACGATGCCGATGAGCGCAAGTATCGGCGTAAAAGATGATGGTTTTAGCAGACGGACGAAAAAGCTGCTGCTTTCGATCCCGGCAAGACTTAGAATCCATGCTGTCACGGTCGTGCCGATATTCGCTCCCATGATGACACTGATGGATTGTCTTAGTGTCATCAGTCCGGAATTGACAAAGCCGACCACCATCACGGTTGTTGCCGACGAGCTTTGAATAATGGCTGTAACACACAGCCCTGTCATCAGTCCGGCAAAACTGTTTGTGGTCATGCGTCCAAGAAGTGTTTTCAGCCGGTTTCCGGCGCGCCGTTCCAATGCCTGGCTCATGAGGGTCATTCCGAACAGAAACAGGCACAAGCCGCCGATCAGGTTTAATACATCAAACAGGTCCATAATCAGATCTCCACTCTGCTCTATATCACAACTACAGAATAGAGATTCAACATCAAATGCGCTATCGGACTTGTGTAAAAGAGATGTAAGGTGGAAAGGGATACTATACCGCCATCGGCTTGTTCGGGATCGTTATCATAAACTCGGTTCCTTCACCGACGACACTGTTCAGCGCAATCTTTCCGCCATGGATTGCGACCGCATGTTTCACAATGGACAACCCGAGGCCGGTTCCGCCGACTTCGCGGCTGCGGCTTTTGTCCACGCGGTAGAACCGCTCAAAAATACGCGATTGTTCCGCTTCGGGTATTCCGATCCCGGTATCCTTCACCTTCAAAACGGTGTTGTACGCATTTTGCGTAATGGATACGTTTACATAGCCTCCGTTATGGTTATATTTGATGGCGTTATCGCAGAGGTTGAAAACAATGCTGTGCAGCATCTGCGGGATCGCTGTCATGGGGGCGCTTTCTCCGCTGATGATCATTGAAACATTCATTTCAGATGCGGCAGCTTCCAGGGATTCCACCGCATTTTCCGCTATACGGAAGAAGTCACAGGTTTCCCATTTTATTTCGGTTCCGCCGTTGTCAAGCTTTGTCAGGTCAATGATGTCCTCGATCAGCCTGGTCATGCGCAGGGATTCATTGCGGATTTTTGCTGCAAACGGCTGGATGTCATTCTCCTTTACAAGCCCGTTTTCAAGAAGCTCGGCGTAGCCGGAGATGGCATGAAGCGGTGTTTTCAGTTCATGTGACACGTTGGCACTGAATTCCTGCCGAATCAGAGCCGTTTTTTCAATTTCTTCCTGATCCTGCTTCAGCTGCTTTTGCTGCGCAGAAATGTGACGGAGGAGCGGTTCGATTTCTTTATAATCCTCTTTGCCGATGTATCGTCCCGGATGCGTCAGATCAATTTCGTTAATGGGTTCGACGATTTTTTTTGCAATGCCTGAGGCCAGGACATAAGAAAGGATCAGTGCAGCGAGGATGATAAAACAGATCGGCTGCGAAAAGCCAAATAAAAGGCGCCACACAGAGATCTGCGCGATCGACATTCGGAGCACAGAACCGTCCGGGAGGCGTTTCGCGACGTAATACTGCTGATCTGCAAGAGTGAAAGAATGTCTTGTTGCTTCTCCGAAGCCTTCTTCGAGTGCCTGTTTGATTTCTTCGCGTTCCAGATGATTCTGCATCGTTGCCGCGTCTGCTTCATTATCAAACAGAACGCGCCCATCGGGACCGACCCAGGTGATTCGGTAGTTTTCCGTTTTAAGCTGTTCAAAGTAGTTCTCTCCGGAAAGAGCCACCCCTTGTGCGGCCAGTTCTGTTTCTGCACAAAGCTGATTCCTCTGCAAAGATGAAAAATAGCTGTACAGCGCTCCCATGATCAACAGCAGAGAGGCAAGGAAAACCGAGATAGCGGCGATCCAGATGGCCTTAAAGATCTTGCTGCTCATTTATCTCCTCCAGCTTATATCCGACACCTCGAATGGTCTGTATGTAATCCCCGGCGTTTTCGAGTTTCGTCCTTAACGTACCAATATGGACATCGACCGTTCTTGTTTCAAAGGTATAATCAGCTCCCCAAACACTTGACAGGATATGATCCCGCGTAAACACGCGCCCGGGATTCTCCATAAACAGCTTTAAAAGCGCATATTCTTTCAGTGTCAGAGAGACGGCTTTTCCATCGACGGTTACGGTATGTTTGCTTTCATCCATTGCGATGATACCGCGTGACAAAAGCGCAGGCTGCATGGCGCCTGCCCGGCGAAGAACGGCTTTGATTCTGGATACCATTTCCATCATGCCAAACGGCTTCGCCAGATAATCGTCCGCACCGGAATCCAGCCCGATCACCGTGTCATACTCGCTGTCTTTTGCCGTTGCCATTATGACAGGAATATCCGCCGTTACAGGAGATGCGCGCAGCTTGCGGAGAATCGTCAGTCCGTCTTCGCCCGGAAGCATTACGTCAAGAATCACAAGCGCCGGCCTTTGTTCTTTCATCGCGGGCCAGAAATCGGTGTCACTTTCAAACCCGCGAACTTCAAAACCGGATGCCTGCAGTGTATAGACCATCAGCTCTCTGATCGCGCGATCATCTTCTATACAATAAATCATAAGAGAGACCTCCTCACTTTATTCAAGTATATGCAGGAAATGTAAACCCCGAAATCATAGTTGAATCAAATTATTGTAAAGCCACGTCTGCTGAATAAACCGATTGTTTTTCGCACGGTTTTATATGCACCGCTTTCAATAGTATAAAAAAGCTGAACTGCTGTAAATACAACAGTTCAGCTTTCCCGGAAGGGCGTTTCCCGGCATGACCATCCGATCAGACGGAATTCTCTACAGACGCGTTTCCCAGCGGTCGCACCAGACCAGGTCGTTGTACGCTCCCTTGAAGGCGGAGGCGCCGGTCAGCTTTTCCACCAGCGCATGCAGGTACTCCGGCGAGGAGCCGTAGGCGTTGATGTACGTGCGCATCATCGGGGCGTCGTACAGATGGTTCGTATAGTTCAGCGAAACAGCGACGGTGGGCACCTCGCGCACGAACCACGGGATCTCGTAGGAATGGGAGACCGAGTAGGTCAGACGGGTGTTGTTTTCCTTGGCATAGCCTTTCATGTTGTAGACGACGAGGACGACGTCGGTGGTTTCCTTCAGATGGGCGGCGCTTTCGTGGCTCATCATCTTGAAGCGATTGAAGGGCGAGGCCTGCTCCATCTCGAATTCGTAGTAGTCCTTCGGCGCCGTCACCTCAAAGCCAGCGGCGGTCAGCTCGTCGATCAGCTGCTGCTTGGCTTTGTCCGGGCCGTCTAAGAGCGACACGGGCGCGCTTTCGATAAAGTACAGGCGCAGTTTCTTCTTCTCGGCGGGATTCAGCGGCAGGATCTGCTGGGTATCCTTGACGAGCGTAATGCTTTCGTCCGCGGCGCGGGCGGCTTTTTCATGGTGCGCCGCACAGCCGACGACGGACAGCGCGTCCTTTTCCGGAAAGGAGAGCTGATCCAGACCGGCCAGGGCCTTTAAGCCGAGGATGCGGTGAAGCGCGTCGTCAAAACGTTCCGCGGAGATGACGCCGGTTTCGATGCCTTCGCGCAGGAACGCGATGTCCTCTTCGGGATCGTTGAAGAAGAGGATCATGTCGCAGCCCGCGGCGACGACGCCCTGGATGACGCCCTTGCGGGACGCGGCCGTGGTCAGGCCGGCCATATGGGAGGCATCCGTCACGATCAGGCCGTTGAAGCCAAGCTTGCCGCGCAGCAGGTCGTTCAGCAGCTCGGGCGCTAACGTCGCGGGCTTGATGTCCGCGTCCGCGATGCCCGGGCGGAAATGGCGGCTGTAGGCGGGCTGGCAGATGTGGCCGACCATGATGCTCGGAAGGCCGGCGTCGATCAGCGCCTGATACACCTTGCCGTAGCTGGCGTCCCATTCCTCGCAGGAGAGGTCGTTGCAGCCCATCACGAGGTGCTGGTCGCGCTCCTCGCTGCCGTCGCCCGGGAAGTGCTTCGCCGCGCACAGCAGCCCTTGCTTCTTCATTTCTTCCATGTAAGCGAGGGAAAGCGCAACGATCCGGTCCGGGTCGTCGCCGAAGCCGCGGGTATTGACGATGGTGTTGCGCCAGTTGGAGACGACGTCGCAGACCGGGGCAAAGGTCCAGTTGCAGCCCACCGCGGCCGCTTCGGCGCCGCCGACCGCCGCCATGTCGCGCACGGTCTGGGCCGTGGCGGACGCACCGCAGGCCGCGCCGGTGGCAATGAAGGTGCCCTCACCTACAGCTCCATTGCCGCCGGCTTCACAGTTGGCCGCGATCAGCACCGGCACCTTGCTCTTTTCCTGAAAGGCGCGGTTCTGTTCATACACCTGCTCTAAGGTGCCGCCCTGCCAGCGGACGCCGCCGATGTGCAGATCGTTGACGAGATGGTCGATGGTGGCGGGATCGCGCTGCAGTGTCAGGTTGATGAACAGCTGACCGAGCTTTTCCTCGAAACTCATCGACGCAAGGGTATCCTCCACCCAGGCGATCTGGGCGTCGTTTAAGAAGAACGGTTTCTCACGTAAGTTGACCATGGCAGAACCTCCACAAATAAGATATAGTATTGAGTAATGTAAAGCGCGGGAGCGGTTTACGCTGTCATCATAGCGAAGGAAACCGAAAACGGATAGCACGATTTTTTGGGGTTTCGGTGGATATTTTCGTGCGGACAGAATAAAAAGAAGATCAAATGATAAAAACAAAAAATAAGATGGAGAACGGAATGAAAATACACGGATTGCAGAAGATGACATTGCTGGATTTTCCCGGACACGTGGCGTGCACGGTGTTCCTGGGCGGATGCGATTTCCGCTGCCCCTTCTGCCACAATTTCGAACTGGTGACGGGAGAGGCAAAACCGGTCATGGATGAAGAAGAACTGCTGTCGTTTCTGAAAAAGAGGCAGGGGCTGTTGGACGGCGTCGCGATCACCGGCGGAGAGCCCTGCCTGCACCCGGACCTGCCGAAGCTGCTCGAAGAGATCCGCGCGCTCGGGTTCGGGACAAAAGTCGACACCAACGGCAACCATCCTGACGTGCTCGCTGAAATCCTCGGGCGGAACCTGGCGGATTACGTCGCGATGGACATCAAAAACGCGCCGGCCAAATATGCCGAAACGGCCGGGCTGGAAACCTTCGACATCGCCAATGTGAAGAAAAGCATCGCGCTGCTTTCGGACAGCGGCATCGATTATGAATTCCGGACCACCGTGGTCGCGCAGCTCCACGAAGAAGCCGACTTTGAAAAAATCGGCCGGATGATCGCCGGCGCGCCCCGCTATTTCCTGCAGGCCTTCACCGATCGGGACGCTGTGCCCTACGGCGACCTGTCCGCCCCCTCCAAAGAAGAGATGGAGCGGTACGCAGCCGTCGCGCGCAAATACGTGCCTGATACGCAGCTGCGCGGGGTAGACTGAAAAAAGTGGAACGGGGGTCAGGCACCCGTTCCACTTTTGGCCTCAAAAAACCGGAACGGGTGCCTGACCCCCGTTCCGGTTTCTGCCTTAGTCCAGCGGATGTCCTTCGGCAACCGCATACCAGGCGGTGCCTTCGTCGCGCCAGCTGATGCCATCGCAGATGACGTCGCGCTCATACGCGCTGGTGGTGTAGTTGTGTGTGCCGGTCTCAAGCACCGGGGAGAACTGTCGGTACAGCGGTACGCGTTCTAAGTCGTCCGAGTACCAGCCGACGCCTTCGAACTTCCAGCCGGCGGGGATCAGAGTGCTGACTTCGTTCAAGTCCATGGTGTAATGATGGTCAGAGGTGAAGGGGTTGAGCAGGCGGTAGACCGGCGTATGGCTGTGGTTCGGTGCGTACCAGCCCACGCCTTCGTTGTGCCAGCCGCGCTCGATCAGCACACTGCGCTCATAGGCATCCGCAGTGTAGAAATGCTCGCGGTTGGAGTCGTTGTACAGGCGGAACATCTGTATCGCTTCCGGACGCGTTTCCGCGTTCAGGTTGAAATCCATTGTCGTCCAGTATTCTGTCACATAATCCGCATTGCCCACGGTGATATGCTCTCCGTTTAGTTCATAGGCGTTTTTGCCATAGACACAGGCATAGATGCGGTAATGCCCCAGCGTGAAATACTCGCTGTATTCGCCATCCGTGTCGCCGTGCAAAAGGACGTGATGAATGGATCCGGGTTCGCCGTCGTAGACTTTCCCGTCGATGCCGTAGATATCGCGGGTGGTCTGTCTCCACCAGACGTAACTGCCGGTTTCGACGTTCTGTGCCTGTACAAAGAGCCATTCGTAGTCGTAGCCGCCGCGGGCAACGTTCAAAAGAAAGGCAAGGGTCTGTCCCTTGTAGAGATCCGGGAGAGTTCCCGCGTCAAAGGTGACGGAGGGCTTGGGCGTGGTGTCTTTTTTGTCCCCCATGTAATAGCCGATATCCTGGCCCAGATAGGGCGGATTGACCATACCGTATTCGTCGTACACCGCGTCGTCGTAGCTGTAGCCCTTATAACTGGTGAAGTCGGTCGAACTGCCCCCTCCCGTCTCCTGGGCATGAGCCGTCAGGGCCGTTCCGCCGGCGATGAACAGCATGGCCAGAGCCAACACTAAACCTGTCCATTTCCTTTTCATGATGACTTCCTTTCTTTGATGGTGAAAACGATCGGTGTTCCGAAAACCGGAACAGGGGCCGGACCCCTGTTCCATTTTAGTCCAACGGATGGCCTTCTGCAACAGCGTACCAGGCAATTCCTTCGTCGATCCAGCTGATGCCGTCGCAGATGACGTCGCGCTCATACGCGCTGGTGGTGTAGTTGTGTGTGCCGGTCTCAAGCACCGGGGAGAACTGGCGGAACAGCGGTACGCGCTTTAAGTCGTCCGAGTACCAGCCGACGCCTTCGAACTTCCAGCCGACGGTGATCAGGTGGGAGACTTCATTTAAGTCCATGGTGTAATGATGGTCGGAGGTGAAGGGGTTGAGCAGGCGGTAGACCGGGGTGTGGCTGTGGTTCGGCGCGTACCAGCCGACGCCTTCGTTGTGCCAGCCGCGGCTGATCAGGACGCTGCGCTCATAGGCGTCCGCGGTGTAGAAATGCTCCCGGTTGGAGTCGTTGTACAGGCGGAACATCTGTATCGTCTCCGGACGCGTTTCCGGGACAAGGTTGAAATCCATCGTCGTCCAGTATTCGGAGACATAGTCCGCATTGCCTACGATGATACGCTCGCCGTTCTGTACATCGGTGTTTTTGCCGTAGACGCAGGCATAGATGCGGTAATGGCCCGGCGAGAACAGATAGCCGAAGCTGCCATCGGAGTCGCCGTTCGGAAGGACGTAATGAATGGATCCGGGTTCGCCGTCGAGAACCTTCCCATCGAGACCGTAGATGTCACGGGTACATAACCACCATGTAACGTAGTCGTTGATGTCGGTATTCTGAGCCTGAACATAGACCCACTCGTAGTCATAGCCGCCGCGGGTGACGTTCAGAAGAAAGGCCAGTGTCTGCCCTTTGTAGAGATCCGGGAGAGATTCCGCGTCAAAGGTGACGGAGGGCTTGGGCGTGGGATCTTTTTTGCCCTCCAGATAGTAGGTGATATCTATACCCTCCCAATAGGGCGGATTGATCATGCCGTATTCGTCGTACACCGCGTCGTCATAGCTGTAGCCCTTGTAATCCGTGAAGTCGTACGAACCGCCCCCTTCGATCTCCTGGGCGTGCGCCGTCAGGGCCGTTTGGCCGGCGACAAACAGCATGACCAGAGCCAGCAGCAAACCTGTCCATTTCCTTTTCATAATGACTTCCTTTCTGTGAAACGGGACAATGATCTGAGAGCAAAAAACCGGAACAGGGGCCTGACCCCCGTTCCGGTTTTCTGTTACCAGCGTGAAATCTCCTGCAGGCGGAATTCAAACTGACGGCGTTCGTTTCTGGAAATGGTCGATAAAAGCAAGCCGGTAAAGAAGCTGACGACGGCCGCAAGCATGCTGAATCCGCACACGATGAGCGTCGGGAAGCGTTCGACGATGCCGGTCCGGGCAAAATCGATCAGGACCGGAACAAAGAAGGCCGCGGCTAAGACGGCCAAAACGGCGGCGATCAGGGAAAAGAACGCAAAGGGCCGGTAGTCGCAGAAAAGGCGGAGGATCGTTCCGAGTACTTTTAACCCGTCGGAGACCGTGTTCAGCTTGGATTCGCTGCCCTCGGGGCGGTCGCGGTAGGTGATGATCTGGTTTTCGAGCGCCATGTTTTTGTCCACGGCGTGGATGGTCATTTCCGTTTCGATTTCAAACCCGCGGGAAACCACGGGGAAGGACTTCGCGAAGCGGAAAGAGAAGGCGCGGTAGCCGGTCATGATGTCGCGGATGTCGGAGCCGAAGAGCACGTTGATGGACTTGCGCACCAGGGAGTTGCCGAAGTTGTGCATCGGGCGCTTGTTCTCCTGGAAATAGGTGGAGGAGAGGCGGTCGCCGATGACCATGTCGATTTTGCGTTCCAGCACGGCTTCGACCATGGCCGGGCCGTCTTCCGCCGGGTAAGTATCGTCGCCGTCCACCATGATGTAGCACTGGGCGTCGATTTCCTGCAGCATGCGACGCACGACGTTGCCCTTGCCCTGCATGGGTTCGGTGCGGACAATGGCACCGGCTTCGCGGGCGATGTCGCCCGTGCCGTCGGTGGAGTTGTTGTCGTAGACATAGATGGCTGCTTCCGGAAGGACCTGTTTCCAGTCGGCGACGACCTTGGCGATGGTCAGGCTTTCGTTGTAGCAGGGAATTAAAACGGCGATGGTATCCATAGAGTTCCTCATGTGGCAGATGCGGATGCGGATGCGTTTCCGTAAAAAAGCCGCCGAAACGCACGAAGGTCCGGACAGCAGGTTTACCGTATTCATTATAGCGGACTTGCTTCCAGGATTCCACATGAGATTCCGCGTTTCTTGCAATCAGAGCGCCGGTTTGGCATAATCTGATATAGAAACTGTTTTCGGATCGGGCCGGATGCAGATCCGGTGCCCGCAGCCCCGTTTTATAAGTTTTATTAAAAGGAAGAAGTCAAAAGCATGCCTGAGACAAGATCGACAAAACGACCGGGCTCCGCCGTCATTACCGCTGTTTACATAGCGGTTCTTGCAGCGCTGTCCCTCCTGCGCGTCCACCTGATGCGTTACGCGGGCTGGTACATGATTCTGACCTCCGACGTGGACGACGAGATGCAGGTGCGCAACGCCCTGGCCATTCTCCGCGGCGAATGGATGGGCCCCTACAGCAACGCGACCATCGCAAAGGGACCGTCGTATCCGCTGTTTCTGGCGTTCTTCCATCAGCTGCACATCCCGTATCCCATCGGATTTGCGCTGCTGATCCTGCTGGCCGCCGGCGTCTTTGCCATCGCCCTTCGCCCGGCGGTGAAGAACCGCTGGGTCCGCGGGTTCATCTATCTGTTCCTGATCTACAATCCCATCGGCTTCGCCCGTGCGTTTTCCACGCGTATTTACCGCAATTCGCTGATCCCCTGGAGCGTGCTGCTGGTGTGCGGCTGCATCGTCGGCCTTTATTTAAGGAAGGATCGGAAACTGATCCTCCAGCTGGTGTGGAGCACGGCGCTGGCGCTGTCCGCGGCGTTCTTCTGGTACCTGCGCGAGGACTCGATCTGGATGCTGCCGTTTCTGGCCGCCGGCATGGGGATGCTGGTGCTGTACTGGATCGCGGAACGGATCCGCGGAAAGAAGCGCGGCGCCGGCCGGATCCGCGCGGTGCGCGCGGCGGGAATGGTGCTTATCGCTGCGCTGCCGTTTCTGGGGATTGCCGGGGCTACGGGAACCATTTCCCTGCTGAACAAGATCAACTACGGCATCTTCATGACCGAGGACCGGGTGGAAGCGTCCATCGGCGACGTGATGCGCTGTCTGTACAGGATCGACGACGGAGTGGACTGGAAGGCAAAACGCGATCCGAAGGACCCGACGATCTGGATTTCCTCGATCGCGATTCAGAAGGCGCAGGAGGCAAGCCCCGCCTTTGCGCAGCTTGACAACCTGATGGCCTGCTACATGACGCTGTCCGGCGGGCAGGAGCTCTGGGCCGACTGGCCGGAGTGGGCGATCCGCACGGCAGCGGCGGAGAAGGGCTACTACCGCGACGCGCTGGAGACCGAGATCTACTTCGCCATCGTGGCCGACGAGCTGGAGCAGGCGTTCGCGGACGGCCGCCTGACCCAGAAAGAAGGCATCTTCCTGTCGTCCCAGACCGGCGCCTTTTCGCCGGAGGATTTCGAGGAAGCCTGGGAGATCACGGGCGTCACCTTCCAGAACATGCTGCGGTATGAGTTCTGCGATCCTGCCGGTGTGACGGTCGATTTCTACGACGAGACCAAGCTGCAGAAATGGGAAGGCCTGCTGCTGGTTACGGTTCCGCGTACTGCGGAACAGCTGGAGGAGGGCGCTTCGCTGATTCCGGAGGACATCCGTGCGAACAACGCCGCCCTGCAGGCAAAGTACGACACGGCGCTTGCGCGCGGAGAAAACCTGGTGGCCGTGTACCGCTTCCTGCATGTGCCCTTTGTGATCGTGCTGATTGCCGGATACCTGCTGGCCGTGATCTGGATGATCGTGCGCCGCACGAAAACGCCGCGGGCGGTCTTTGATCTGTGGCTTCTGCAGAGCGGCCTGCTGCTGAACACGCTGCTGGACATCTTCATCGTCAGCCTCTTCTCCAAGGCGCTGACCCACGATCCAATGGCGAACGTGTTCTGTTTCTATGCCATGAGCGGATATACGATGCTCGCCGCGGCGGCGGCCCTCGGCCTGTGCACCATCGTTCTGCTGGTGCAGATGTTTGCGCATAAACGCAATGGAAATCAATCCTAGAAACCAATACTTGCATACAGAACAAGGGAGATTGTCTGAATCGGATTCTTCTGGTATAATCCCCGAAGAAAAAACGAAACCCTGGAAACCGTTTGATTTCTGAAGGAGATCACATGAAACAGCTGAAAAAGAGACTCGCAGCGCTTGTGCTGGCCGCGGCGATGACGGCGGTGATGCTGCCGGCCGTGCCCGCGAAGGCGGACGTGACGTTCTTCCCCTGGGATGCCCGCCCGGTGTACCGTCTGTGGCTGCCGGCCAACGGGGATCACTTCTATACCATGAGTGCCCAGGAGCGCGACTGGCTGGTCGAAGAAAGCGGCTGGGTCGCCGAGGGCAAATCCTGGGACGCCCCGACGGTGCACAGCTCCAACATCCCGGTATACCGCGTCTGGAACCGTTACAACGGGGACCATTTCTACACCATGAGCGCGGACGAAGTGCAGTACATCGTTACCCATTCGAATGAAAAGAACGACTGGGTCGACGAGGGCATCGCCTGGTACAGCGCGGACCCGAGTTCCGACGAATTCGCCACCGCCGTGCCGGTGTACCGTCTGTTCAACCCGCAGCAGCCCGATTACTGGCCGGGCTCCCATCACTACACGACGGACGCCTACGAGCGCGAGGTGCTTCTGTCCGGCGGCATCTGGCGGGATGAGGGCATCGCCTGGTACGGCGTGAAGGACGACACGGCCGGTGTAGCGCAGAATCCCGTGCTGAAGTTTGAAGAGGACGAGGCCTACGTCCAGGTTGAGGCCACGGTCCTCCTGAAGGATACCGGCGCGTCCGGCTCCTCCGTCAAGGTGGTTATCGGACAGTATGATCGCGATAAAAAGAATAACCGGGTCGTCAGCTTTGGCCTGGGCAACCAGGACAACCTGATGACCCAGTTCCCCTGGTTTAAAGGCAATACGGAATTCGTTCTGGAAAACATTTACGATCCGGAGAAGGTGGCGGTCGCCGGCGGCGAGGGCAAGCATTACCTGCATTTCACCATGGACGACAAGGGAAATACGCCCGTCCTCGGCACGCCCTACAAGGTGCGCCTGACCTGGAACAAGAACGACAAATGCCTGCGCGGCTACGTCAACGACAAAGAGCTGACCTTCGGCTACGAGAACTGGACGAAGATCGATTTCAACGCGTCCTGGCCCTTTACCATCGCCGTGGAAGGCGGCGTCAAGCATGGCGGCGACCGGATCGACGCCACCCTGACCAACGTGCGCTTCAAGCTCGGCGACAATACCCTGCAGCCGAAGCAGACCACGGATACCTTTGTGTACCGGGGCGGCGAGAACGAGTGGAACGACAGGGATCTTGACTTCTTCGGTCTGGACGCGACTGTGACCAATCCCGGCATTCAGGCCCGGGAAGCCCGCTCCACGATCTGGAGCTACGAGAAGGAGCCGGTGGGCGGCTATAACGCGTCGTTCAGAATTGAGGGTACGGCCAACTGTCCGGCCGGCTACGACTGGGATACCTGCTTCCAGGCCGTGGAACCGCGGACCGGCCAGACCGGCAAGCCGCTGTCCGCCCAGGTGAACCTGTCCCAGTGGCAGAGCGCGAAGAATCCGGCGAAGCCGAATCCGCAGTAGTCCGCATCTTTTTCAGCCGCCGCCCTCGGGCGGCGGTTGTTTTTGTCACAAAAACAAAGTACAATAGTCTGCATGGAGAACGTAACGACACAATCGGTTCCAAAGCATCCGCTGCGCGCCCGGCTCGGCTTCTTTGCCCTGCTGCTGGCGCTTCTTTTGGTGTTCTCAGCCGCGACGGACGCGCTGGCGCGAAAGCATGCCGCGCAGCTGGCGGACGGTGCCTCGCGCAGCATGCTCGCAAAGATGGAGCCGGAAGAGACCGTTGACGTGCTTGTCATGGGCGACAGCGAAAGCTATACCTCCGTTTCCCCGCTGCAGCTGTATCTGGATTACGGCTGGAGTGTCTACGACGCCGGCCAGCCCCAGCAGAAGGTGGAGGCGGCCTACGTGCTGCTGTCGCAGCTGCTGAAACGCCAGTCGCCGAAGGCGGTGCTTCTCGAGACGAACCAGTTCTTCTTATATGAAGGCGTCGTGGCCGAGCTGCGGGATACGCTTGCGGAAGAAGCGAACCGGCTGCCGCTATTTGCCTATCACAGCGCCTGGAAGACGCTGATCGATCCGCCGCTTCCGGTGCAGCATCCGATCCGGCGCGGGTTTACGGTGCGCACGGATATCCTGACGAGCGGCTATTCGCCGGATTACATGCACGTCGGGCAGACGGTGGAGACCATCCATCCGATGACGGCCTGGTACATCCGCCGGATCAAGGCCCTGTGCGACCGCGAGGGAACGGCGCTGATCTTTTACACGTCGGTGTCGCCGGCCTTTTTCAACCTGGCGCGCCGGGACGCCGTCGCGGCGCTGGCCGCGGAGCTTGACGTCTGGTATGTGGACATGAACAGCATTCCCGAGGAGCTGGGCATCAATTGGGAAACGGATATGCTCGACGCCGGCGACCATGTGAATTTCTACGGCGCGCAGCGGATCACCCGGTACCTCGGCGAAATGCTCGACGCGGGGCTGGACATTCCGGATCACCGGGGCGACCCCGCCTACGCGGCGCTGGCCGCCGAAGCCGAGGCCTATGCCGCGGAAGCCGCGGCGGCCGAAGCGATGCTTTCGCCGTCCCCGTAACAAGCGGCCCGTTTTTGCGTCAGACGCAGTCAACAGATAAAGGAAAGTCCTATGAGCAACACAACAAGCGAAAACCGCGCGGAGTTTACCTACCGCCCGCTGATTTCGATTCTGGTGCCGGTCTACAACGTCGCGCCGGAAATCCTGCAGGCGTGCATCGATTCCGTCCTCGCGCAGACCTATCCCAACTGGCAGCTGTGCATGGTGGACGATCATTCCACGATGCCGGAAATGGCGCAGATCCTGCACGCCTACGACGCCGATCCGCGCTTTAAGCTGAGATACCGCGAAGAAAACGGCCACATCGCCCGGGCCACGAACGACGCCATGGAGATGGCGGAGGGCGAGTTTATCGCATTTCTTGACTGTGACGACGTGCTGTGTGACAACGCTCTTGAGGCGATGGCGGCGCGCTTAAACGAGAATCCCGAGCTGGATTTCATCTACAGCGACGAGGACAAGATGACCGAGGACGGCAGCGCGCTGTGCTATCCGTTCTACAAGCCGGACTGGTCGCCGGACTATTTCCTGAACATCATGTACACCTGCCATTTTTCGCTGTACCGCCGCGAGATCGCGATGCGGATCGGCGGGATTCCCTACGGCTGCGACGGGGCCCAGGACTACGCGTTTACCCTGCGCTTTACCGAAGAAACGACGCCGGCGCGGATCGCCCACATCCCGCAGATTCTGTACCACTGGCGTCTGCGTGTCGGCTCCATCGCGGAGAACCCGGAGGCGAAGCCCTACGCCCAGACCGGCGTGATCAAGGCGAAAACGGACGCGCTGGCGCGCCGCGGGCTTTCGGGAGACGTGGAGTGGATCGGCGACAACTTCCAGTACCGCGTCAATTATGAATGGGATCCCTGGCCGAAGGTGTCGGCGGTGGTGCTGTCGAAGGACCATCCGGACGTGCTGCGCCGCTGCCTGGCGTCGATCCGGGAGAAGACGGAGTATCCGGATTACGAGATCCTCGTCGTGGACAACGGCAGCTGCGCGACAGCGAAGGCGCAGTACGAAGCGCTCTGTGCCGAAATGGACGCGCAGTACATCTATGAAAAGATGCCCTTCAATTTCTCGAAGAGCTGCAATCTGGGCGCCTCGAAGGCGGCCGGCGGCCTGCTGCTGTTTTTGAACGACGACACCGAGGTGATTTCGCCGGTGTGGATGAAGCGGATGGCCGGACAGGCCCTCGTTCCCCATGCGGGCGCGGTGGGCGCGAAGCTGCTGTATCCGGGCGGAACGCGGATCCAGCACGTGGGCGTGGTCAGCCTCGAATCCGGCCCCGGCCATGCGTACGGCGGCGCGGACGACGCGCAGGTGTTCGATTACGGCATCAACCGCTCGGACATTAACGTGCTGATGGTGACGGGCGCCTGCCTGATGGTGACCCGCGAAAAATTCGACGAAATCGGCGGCTGGGACGAGCGGTTCCCGGAAGCCTACAACGACTGCGATTTCTGCATGCGTCTGTATGAAAAGGGCTATTTCAACTGCCTGCGCAACGACGCCGTGCTGTATCATTATGAATCCTTAACCCGCGGCAGCGACGTGATCCGGCCCGCCAAGAAGGCTTCCATGCAGGCGGCCTGGCGGCTGCTGTACCGTCTGCATCCGCAGTTTCGCGGCAGCGACCCGTTCTACAATCCGGCCTACAATCCGGTCTCCGCGGATTACACCGTGCGGCCGGCCGCTGCGCTTTGCGCGGCGGAGCGGATTCCCGAAGGCGTTTCGTTCGTCCGCAACCCGAACCTGCACTACGCGCTGGATCAGGGCCTCGGCGGCCTCGGCATCGTCGGTCCGAAGGAGGTGCTTTCCCTGCGCGGCTGGGCGTATCTTTCGGATGCGTTCTACCTGCGGCCCGAAGCGCCCGCGGCGCAGACCGTGCGCGCGGCCGGACAGGGATCGGCCGGCATCTGCCCGCCGGTGGGACAGCAGCAGGTCTATATCCTTCTTCTGGAAAACGGCATGCCGGCCTACCGCGTCGCCGCGGCGATGGCCGAGCGGCCGGACGTCAAACGCGTCTTTCATCTGCCCTCGGCGAAGACCGGCTTTTCGGCGGACTTCTCCGCGGCGGACCTGGCGCCGGGCGGATACGGTCTGGGGCTGGCGGTGGACTGCGGCGGCGTGATGCACTGGGCGCCGCTCGGACAGGCGTTTTCCTATGTCAGGGACGCGTCCGCGGACACAAAGGAAGCAAAGGCGTTCATCGGCGTCTGCTGCCACAAGCCTTCCTTTGTGCCGGACAACCCGTATCTGGTGCCGATCCACGTGGGCGCGGCGCTGCAGAAACAGCCGCTTCACGGCATGCAGCCCGACAGCGAGGGCGAAGAGATTTCAGCGAAGAACCCGCACTACTGTGAACTGACGGCCCATTACTGGATGTGGAAGAACCGCGCGCTTTCGGCCGACGCGCCGGCGTGGTTCGGCCTGTTCCATTACCGCAGATATCTGTCCTTCGCCGACGCGCGCTTCGCGGCGGACGCGGAAGCGCAGATTTCCGAGGATGCGCCCGACGCGGATACGCTGGCGTGCTACGAAATTTCGAAGGAGCAGATGGACCGCGTGCTTTCGTCGGGCGCGGACATCTTCCTGCCGGAGCCCTACGACGTGCGCAACGGGGACGCGCTTTCCGTGCGGGAACTGTATGTGAAGAATCACGAAGCCGCCGATCTCGCCTGTATGGAACAGGCGGTCCGCGACCGCTGGCCGGCATACGTTCCGGCGATGGAAGCCTATCTGGACGGGACGGACAGCCTCGCGTGCAGCATGTTCGTAATGCGGCGGGAGCTGTTTGTCGAATACAGTGAATTTCTGTTTGACGTGCTTGCCCAGGTGGAAGCCGCCCGCCAGGACGCGCTGGTGGATTACAGCTCCTACAACGCGCGGATTTACGGCTTCCTCGGCGAGCGGATGCTGGGCATCTTTGTGACGGCAAAGCAGATGGATGCGGCCGCGATGGCGGTGCGGTATCTGCAGCGGATCCAGTTCGCCTTTACCGACGCCGAAACGCCGGCGCCGAAGCCGGCCGGCGGCATGCCGGTGGTCTTTTCCACGGACGACGGGTACGCACGCTATACGGCCGCGGCCCTGGCTTCGCTGGCCGCGTCGAAGAAGGCCGAAACCGCACTGGACGTGCTGGTCCTTCACTTCGGACTGTCGGACGAAAGCCGGCGGCTGCTCGAAGAAGCGGCCGGGGATCTTGCAATCCGCTTTTACGACGTCTCCTGGGCACTTCGGAAGATGCGCCGCCGGGGTCTTGTGATGCCGATCACGGCGCCGGTGCTCCCCGCGCTTTTAGGCGAGCTGCTTCCGGACTACAGCCGGGTCCTGACGCTGGACAGTGATATCCTGGTGTGCGACGACCTCGCAGAGCTGTTTGCCGCGGATCTGGGCGATGCGCCCGTGGGCGGCGTTCCCAACGTAGACGTCGTCACGGTGCACAACCGCTACAATCCGCCGCTGCTGGCCCAGTGGCAGGACCGCGCCCAGGGGCGCAGCCTGCGCCGGTGGATTCAGCCGGGCGTTCTTCTGATGGATCTGGACCGCTGGCGGCAGCAGGTGACGGCGGAAGCCGTGTTCGCGGCCTTTGCCGGCTTCCCTGCCGGCTTTGAAACGGAGGCCGTGAACCTGCTCGGTTCGGAAATGCCGGCTGTCCTTGACGCGCGCTGGAACATGCAGCAGCCGGACAATTTTGCCATTCTCGTCGGCCCCCGGAACGGCGCCGTCGCAGCGCTGTCCGTCTCGGAAAGCGCCGCATGGCGAGCCGCTTTGGCCCATCCCGGCATCCTGCATTTTTCCGGCCGCGACAAGCCCTGGGTACGGCCTGCCGGCGTCTGGGCGGACCGCTGGTGGAAGACGGCGCGTACGCTGGGCTGCTATGAAATGCTGCTCCGGGATTATTTAAGCGGCATGTCCGCGCCGGGCTGTGAAGGCGCCGCCATTCCCGCGTGGATCGACGACAGCGAGATGATCGGCGCGGCCGGCACCGGTGCGGCCGGCACCAGAGGCGGGTTCCCCGGTCCGGCGCAGCCGGCTCCTGCGGAAGGCGGGGACTCGATGAAGAGCCGCGTGAAGCGGGAGCTCAAACGCGTGCTGCCCCAGCCGGTGATCGATTCCTTAAAGAAACTGCGGCAGTAAGGATCCCCGAAACCGCAGACATGCGTGATTGTTATTATGAAGACATCCGTTCGCGAAAAACTGCATACGGCCGGCGGCTTCCTTGAGCGCGGTGTCAAAACCTTTCGGAAGAAGGGCTTTGCCGGCGTGGCCGCAAAACTGCGCGGACGGATCCGCCGCCGGAAGGAGCGGGCGCGGTTTGACTCCTACGAGGCGTGGATCGCGGCCAACGAACCCGGGGAAGCGGAGCTGGCCGGACAGCGTGCGGCGTGCAAAGAAACCGCCCCCGCCCAGCCGTTCTTTTCGGTTCTCGTGCCGGTTTACCGCACCCGTCCGCTGTTTCTGACCCAGATGGTGGACGCCGTGCTGGCCCAGACCGACCCGGACTGGGAGCTGATCCTCGCGGACGGGAGCGCCTATCCGGCCGGTGATCCGGCCGGGGCGGGCTGGAAGCGGCTGATCGAAGCCCAGGCGGCGCGGGACGCGCGGATCCGGCTGCTGCCCCTTGAAGAAAACGGCGGCATCGTGGGCAATACCAACGCGGCGTACGCCGCGGCCCGGGGCGAATGGATCGCCTTTCTCGACCACGACGACACGATTTCGCCGGACGCGCTGTACCGGATGCGGCAGGCGCTTTCAAAGGACGAGTGCATCGACGTTTTTTACAGCGACGTCGACAACCTGTCCGAGGACGGGGCGCACCGGCTGCTTCCGCATTTCAAGGCGGACTACAACCTGCCGCTGCTGTGTTCCATGAACTACCTGTGCCATTTCCTGGTGGTGAAAAAGGCCCTGCTGGAGCAGGTGCTTTCAGAAGAGGGCGGCGCGCTTCTGCGGTCCGAATTCGAAGGCGCCCAGGACTACGATCTGATCCTGCGCTGCTGCGAGCGGACGGACCGGGTCTGCCACATTCCGCGGGTGCTTTACCACTGGCGGGCCTACGGCGAGTCCACGGCGGAGAATCCCCAGAGCAAGCTCTACGCCTTTGAGGCGGGAAAGCGCGCGGTGCAGGCCCACTACGACCGTCTGCGGCTGCCGGGCACGGTGGGAAACACCGCGGTCTACGGCACCTATCAGACCCGCTGGCACAGCGGCGAAGAACCGCTGGTCTCCGTGCTGATCCCGAACCGGGACGAAAGCGCCGTCCTCGACCGCTGCCTTGTGTCCCTTTTATCGGACGGCGGCTATGAGAATATAGAAGTGCTCCTTCTGGAGAACGGCAGCACCGAAGCCGCCACCCGGGCCTGTTATGAAAAATGGCAGGCGAAGGACGCGCGGGTGCGGGTTCTTGCGTGGGACGGGCAGGAATTCAATTATTCCGCGATCAACAATTTCGGCGCGGCGCAGGCGAAGGGCGAATACCTTCTGCTGTTAAACAACGACACGTCCGTGCGCACGCCGGGCGCTGTGCGCACCTTAGTGGAAACAGCCGTCTGCGAGCACGCGGGAATCGTCGGCGCCCGCCTGTTCTATCCGGACGACACGATTCAGCACGCTGGCATCTATCTCGGCCTCGGCGGCGTGGCCGGCCATGCCTTCGCCGGCGCGGACGAATCCGATCCCGGGTATTTCAACCGCGTCATCGCGATGCAGGAGCTTTCCGCCGTGACCGGCGCCTGCCTTCTGATCGAAAAAAAGCTGTATGAAGAGGCCGGCGGCATGGACGAGCAGCTGGCTGTCACTTTTAACGATGCGGACCTGTGTCTTCGGGTGCGAAGATTGGGCAGATCGGTGATTTACAATCCCGCCGCCGCGTTGTATCATTATGAGTCAAAGAGCCGCGGCAGCGAAGACACGGAAGAAAAGCGGCGGCGCTTCGGAAAGGAAATCGAACGGTTTTCGGAAACCTGGGAAGAGGTCCTTTCGGCCGGCGATCCGTTCTACAATCCCAACCTGTCGCTTGACAGCGCAGGCTTCGGACTCGCGCAGCGCAGCCGGGCCTGACAGATCCATATAATCATCAAAACGCTATGGAGTCACAGATGAAAAACAATCACAAGAGAAACGGAAAAGAACCCCGCAGCCTCTGGGTGCGCGTCATCGCGCTGCTCGCCGTCGCGGCCATCGTGCTGACGTCGGGCATCCTGGCTCTGGCTGAGGAGCCTTCGGAAGCGGAGACCGTCCAGGTGGAGACGCTGAAGGCGGAAGGAACAGATGCGGCGGATCCCGCGGCGGACGATCCGGCCGCGCCGGCGGACCCGGCGGACACAGACGGTGAAGTCGAGCCCGTCGCGACACAGCCCATGTACCGTCTGTACAATCCGAACACCCATGAGCACCTGTACACGGCGGACACGAACGAGCGCGACACGCTGATCCTGGTCGGCTGGGACTACGAGGGCATCGGCTGGTATGCGCCGGTGAAATCGGAAACGCCGGTCTACCGCGTGTTCCACCCGGGCGTCAGCGATCATCACTACACCACAGATTATATCGAGTATCAGCACCTGATCGCCAACGGCTGGAACGACGAAGGCATCGCCTGGTATTCCGCCAAGGAGGGCAATATCCCGGTCTACCGCGAGTATTCCCCGGTGCTTACGACCGGCGCCCACAACTTTACGACGGATTTAAACGAGCACAACACCCTTGTCTCCTGGGGCACATGGAACGACGAAGGCATTGCCTGGTACGGCATGGACGGCCCGAAGAAGGCGCCCTCCGAGACCCTGCCGGCGAACTTCATGTATCTGCGTGACGCGGGCGACGTGGTCATCGCGAAGGTCTACAATCCCTGCGGCATGAAGAAGGCCGACCACGTGAACGCCCTGGTCTGGTCCGAGGGCCACGAGGCGGACGACCTCGGCGGCTACGAAGGCTGGTTCGACGGCGATGCCTATCTGATCTTCATCCCGAAGCGCGACCGCATGGAGCGCGGAACGGTGCACATCCTGATCTCCGCGGAAAACGGCGCCGCGCATACGGACATCGGCTACCTGCCCTACAATCTGACCACCGTGGAGTGGAAGAACGGCTGGGTCTATGCCCACAAGCTGTGGTACCACTATGACGCCAACGGCAACGTGACCGCGTTAAGCGACACCATTCCGGGCTACGTCTGGAACGACCTGTCCACCGAGGAATTCACCTTCGTGTCCGACGCGCATTCCACCGCCCGTGTGGACATGCTGCTTCGCGCGAACGACTACAGCAGCCCGAGCAAGTACATCATCCTTGTGAACCGCACCACCCACACCACCGGTGTCTACGAGGGAGCGAAGGGCCGCTGGAAGGAAGTGATGTACGTGACCGTCAGCGACGGCGCCCCGCGGACGCCGACCGTGGAGGGCACGTTCAAGGTCGGCATCAAGATGCGCTATTTTGATTCCGAGGGACACCGCCTGTTCTACGCGACCCAGTTCTACTACGATTACCTGTTCCACTCGATCAGCTACTATCAGGATCCCGAACCGCTGCGGATCCGCGACGGCCGTCTCGGCGTGCCGATCTCGCACGGCTGCGTGCGCATGGTCTTAGAGGACGCGAAGTGGATCTATGACAATATCCCCTCCGGAACGACGGTGGTGGTTTATCACTGATGACCGCGAAAAGCCGGGCTTCTGCCTGAGAGATCAGACAGGAGCCGGCTTTTTTACGGGAGCATTTACCGCTTATGGATGAAAAGAAACAGGAAAGCGTACGCGCCCATGCCGAACGCCTGAAGGAGCGGCAGCGAAGCGCCGCGCAGGAGGCCGATTATCAGGACCGGCTCCGCCGTGCCGGCGTTGCGGAGGACCGGGAACCGGACGTGTTCGACCGGCTGGTGGCCTGGGGCATCAAGTTCCGGTACGTCAAGTGGCTCGGCCCGATCTATTCGAAGTACAAGGAGTACCTCCTGTACGCGCTGTTCGGTCTGGGCACGATGCTGATCTCCATCAACGTGTATCTGACGCTGACCGACCGGATGGGATGGACCATCCTGATCGCGGAAGCGGTTTCGTGGTTTTTCGCGACGCTTTTCGCGTTTCTGACGAACCGCAAATGGGTGTTTACCTATGCGCCCAAGGGCACACTGGCCTTTTTTCAGCAGCTGGTCAGCTTTTTCTTCGGCCGGTCGCTGACGCTCGGCCTGGAGGAAGCCATTCTGCACATCTTTGTGCTGGGCTTCGGTTTTCCAAATATGAAAGTGGAATACGTCGCGCAGATTTTTATCATCATCGCCAACTACGTATTCAGCAAGCTTGTGGTCTTCCGGCGGCGGACGATCGCCCGCCGGCACACCCGGCGTTTTTCGGAAGAGAACCCGGACGGATACCGGAGCGAAAAGAGGAAATAGAGGCTTTTTTCCGCCGGATTCCGGCGCGAAAGCCTTCATTAGACTTTCAGCGCCAACTGTGGTAAACTCTATAAAACATGCCGACAAAGACAGCAGATTCGCGTGAAACCGGGTTTGCTGTCCTTCGTGCGTAAATCGCTCAGACATTGAATCATCGAAGGGTGGAAGGGATATGCTTACATTCGAACAGGCACAGACACTGCTTCAGGAGAAGGGCCAGGCCCATGTCCTGCGTTTTTACGACAGCCTGACGGCCGCGCAGCAGGAAGCGCTGCTGGCACAGATCGAAGCCATCGACTGGGACGTGGTGGCCTTAGCCGGCGCGTCGAAAGACGAGGCGAAAAAGGAACTCGGCGTGGTGACGCCGATCCCGGCTGTGGAGATCCCCGAGATCCGCGCGCGCAAAGAGGAATTCACCGAAGCCGGTCTGGCCGCGATCCGCGCAGGCAAGGTGGGCGCGGTGCTCCTGGCCGGCGGCATGGGGACGCGTCTGGGCCTCGACAAGCCGAAGGGTGAATTAAACGTCGGCATCACGAAGACGCTCTACCTGTTTGAGCGTCTGATTCAGAACCTGCAGGACGTGACCGCGCAGGCCGGGGTGTCGGTTCCGCTTTATATCATGACCAGCGAGAAAAACCACGACGATACGGTCTCGTTCTTTGAAGAGCACGATTATTTCGGCTATCCGGCGGCAGACGTGAAGTTCTACCGGCAGGAGATGGCCGTGGCCGTCGGCTACGACGGGAAGATCCTTTTAGAGGAACCCGGCCGTCTGGCAACGTCCCCGAACGGCAACGGCGGCTGGTTCTCGTCCCTGGCGAAGGCGGGCCTGCTCGAGGACCTGCACACCCGCGGTGTGGAGTGGCTGAACATTTTCGCGGTGGACAACGTCATGCAGCGGATCGCGGATCCCGCGTTCGTGGGCGCGACGATTCTCTCCGGCAAAAACAGCGGATCGAAGTGCGTGCGTAAGGTCGACGCCTACGAAAAGATGGGGGTCATCTGCGCCGAGGACGGCGTGCCGGCCGTGGTCGAATACTACGAGCTGACGCCTGAAATCGCCGAGTCCAAAGACGCGAAGGGCGACTGGATCTACGCCTTCGGCGTGATCTTAAACTACCTCTTCCGCGTGGAGAAACTGGAAGAAGTCATGCGGAACCGCATGCCGGTGCACGTCGTGGAAAAGAAGATCCCCTGCCTGGACGAGGCGGGAAATCCGGTGTCTCCGACGGAGCCGAACGGCTATAAATTTGAGACCCTGGCCGTGGATCTGGTCGCGATGATGGAGGACACCCTGCCCTACGAAGTAGAGCGCGGACACGAATTTGCGCCGATCAAGAACCTGCACGGCGTGGATTCGCTGGATTCCGCCCGGGAGCTCTTGCTGGCGGAAGGCGTCGAACTGTAGGTTTCCAGTGAGGAAAAGGCATGTATAAGAAAGCTGAGCACAGCTGGCTGAAGCACCTGGACTTCACGATTGTAGACATTCTCGCGCAGGAGCTGGCGCTGCTTGTGGCATATCTGGTCCGCTTCCACGGATTTGACAGCGTGCGGGAGCTGATCGGCATTACGGACGCGATGGGCGAAGTGACCGTGATGGCAACCGGCGCGCTGTACGGGCGCATGGCGGTGGTCATTTTCCTGATCGACGTCGCGGTCGTCTTTTTCACGGAAAGCTACACCGGCATTCTGCGCCGGAACAAATACCAGGAGCTGCGTCACACCATCATGCACTGCGCCATCGTCTTCGGCGGATTTCTGGTGTACCTGTACGGAACGCAGCAGTCGCTGTTCTATTCCCGTACCCTGCTGTTCGTTTACTTCGCCACCTCGATCGTGGCCGAGTACGGCGGGCGCGTGATCTTAAAGCGCGCGGTGCGCTGGCGCAAGCTGCAGGACAAAAACAAGAACCGCATGATCATCGTGGCCGAGTCCTCCAACGTGGAGCGCTGCGTTTCGGAGATCGGCCACAACCGGATGGTGGATTTCAAGGTCGTCGGCATCTGCATTGTCGACGAGGACCGCACCGGCGATGAGATCCAGGGGATTCCCGTTGTCGCCGCCGCGGACACGTTTCTCGACTACGTCCGCCGGGAAGTGGTGGACGAGGTTTACATCGACGGCAACACGCGCGCCAGCTCCGAGGCGCTCGCGGCGACCCTTGTGGAACTCGGCCTGGTGGTGCACATCAGCCTGATGCATTCGGAGCACATGGTGCCCAACCGGACGCTGGAAAACTACGGCAATTACGTGGTCATGACCACGAGCATGCATATCGCAAACCAGCGGCAGCTGGCCATGAAGCGGCTGATGGACATCGTCGGCAGCATCGTCGGCCTTCTGATCTGCGGGATCGCGTTTCTGATTTTCGCCCCCATCATCAAGCTGCAGTCGCCGGGGCCGGTATTCTTTTCCCAGATCCGCATCGGCAAGAACGGGCGGCGGTTCCGGTTCTACAAGTTCCGCTCCATGTACGTGGACGCGGAAGCGCGCAAGGCCGAGCTCGCGGAAAAGAACCAGATGCAGGGCAACATGTTCAAGCTTGACGACGACCCCCGCGTGATTCCCATCGGCCGGTTTATGCGAAAGTTTTCCATCGACGAGCTGCCCCAGTTCTGGAACGTTTTAAAGGGCGACATGAGCCTGGTGGGCACGCGGCCGCCGACGGAAGACGAGTTTGAACAGTACGAATACCATCACAAGGCACGCCTGGCCTTCCGGCCGGGTCTGACGGGGATGTGGCAGGTTTCCGGCCGCAGCGACATCACGGATTTTGAAGACGTGGTCGCCCTCGACACGGAATACATCGCGAACTGGTCCCTGGGACTGGACATCCGCATTCTGCTGAAAACGGTCGCCGTCGTGCTTTGCGGCAAAGGTTCCCACTGATTCCGCGCAGAACAGACATCACAGGAGAAAAAACATGGCTAAGGACACAGCAACCGCACAGAAGTCATCCGTCGGCAGAAGGCGCCGCCGTCTGCGCGTCCTCGGACTGATTCTGCAGTCCCTGCTTCTGGCAGTGGCGCTCGTCGGCATTTACGGTTTCTCGAAGCTGGATATGATTCACTTTGACGAGCTGGATCCGATCCGGGTGAACAAGCTGACCCCGGAGACGGAGGAGCGCTTAAAGGGCTTCATGACGATCGCCCTGTTCGGCTCGGACAACCGCACCCAGGGCGACTACGGCGAGGGCAGCCGTTCGGACAGCATCATGGTGGCCGTGATCAACAACGACACGAAGGAAGTGAAGATCGTGTCGGTCTACCGCGACACCTATCTGGATGTGAACGGCACGCTGCGCAAGTGCAACGCCGCCTACAGCTTCGGCGGGGTGCAGGGCGCGATCCAGATGCTCAACGACAACCTGGACTTAAATATCCAGGACTACGTGGCGGTGGACTTTAAGGCCCTGGCCGACGTCGTCGACGTTCTCGGCGGCCTGGACTTCGTCATCGATGACGACGAAGCCTACCATATGAACAATTCCTACATCCATTTCGTGGAAGAAAACGTGGGACGCACCTCGAGCGAAGTGCACGGAAGCCCGGAGCCTCAGCACTTTGACGGCATCCAGGTCGTTTCCTACTGCCGTGTCCGATACACGGCCGGCAACGATTTCCGCCGCGCGGAGCGCCAGCGTATGGTCATTCAGCTGATCGTCGACAAGATCAAGCACATGAACATCCTGCAGGCCAACGATGTCTTAAACGCTGTGTTCCCGGAGATCTCCACCAACTTAAACCTCGGCGACATCTTAGGGCTCGCGTCCCATATGATGGACTACAGCATCGTGGACACCCACGGCTTCCCGTTTGCGATGCGCTCGGGCACACTCGGCAGCGCCGGCAGCGTCGTGGTGCCGTGTACGCTTGCGACAAACGTTGCGGATCTGCACGCCTATCTCTACGGGACCGAAGGGTATATCCCGTCGGAAGAGGTGCTGGCGTTAAGCAGCCGGATCGTGAACAATTCCGGGTTTAATGAGTCCAGCGCGCTGGATTACGGCTATTGACGCCGCACCCTGCGCATCGGCAGTCTCAAAGGAGGTTTGAAGTGAGGGGAACAAACAGGGGAAAAAGGATTCGCGCGCTGCTGTTGGCCGCGGTGATGCTTCTTGCGGCGGCCGTCGTGCCGGCGCGTTCCGCGAAGGCGGCGGTGGTTCCGACCATCAAGGCCATCGGCGGCTTTGACCTCAACGGCATCACGGTGTACCAGGGACAGCTTGCGGCGTTCCAGTTCGAACTGACCCGGGGCGATTATGAGGTGGAAAACGCGCTGCTGTTTATCTACCGCGAGAATACGGACGACGATGCCGGTTACGCGGATCTGACCATCCAGGACCGCCAGGACCTGTACAAAGAAAACACCGAGGCCCGGTTTGCCGGGAAAAGCGTGATTCACTGGATCGCGGACTGGGACACCTCGGACGTCGATCCCGGAAACTATGTGGCCGTCGCGTTTGTCAGCTCCTGGAACGGCGATTACGAAACGACGGACGACAGGGTCCGCACATCGGAAATCTACGCCCGGATTACGGTCAAAAAGGACGACCGGCCGGCGAAGATCCCGATGTACCGCCTGTATTACCCGGGCAATCACGAGCATTTCTACACGGCGGACGAGTATGAGAAAAACGTGCTGACGACGCAGAACGGCTGGAACGACGAAGGCATCGGCTGGACTGCGCCGCGGACGAGCAGCGTTCCGGTGTACCGCCTGTTCAATCCCTACGACGGCGAGCATCACTACACCCGGGACAAATACGAGCGCGATGTGCTCGTCGAGGGCGGCTGGACCTATGAGGGCGTGGGCTGGTATTCCGATCCCAACGAGCAGGTGCCGGTGTACCGCCAGTTTGCGCCGTCGCTGCCGACGGGCCGGCACAACTACACCACCGATGACTACGAGCGGGCGGTCAACGCCGCCGGCGGAGCCTGGCTCGACGAAGGCATCGGCTGGTTCGGAGTAAAGTAAGATGAAGCGGAATCACAACCGATTCTTTGGGGCGCTGCAGGCTTTCGGGCTTGCGGCTGCCCTTTTTTGTTCTCTGCTGACGCCGCCGGTCGCGCCGGCGCCGTCTGTGTATGCGGAAGTGAACACCGGCGGCAGGGAACAGCCGGTTATCGAATACGTCACGGGCGAAGACCTCGGGCCGTCGGCGGAGGAGTATGCGCGGAAAGCCTCCGTCCGCACCTACAAGGCCGTCATCGCGGAGCGCGATCTGTGGAACGCCTGCTCCGGCGGCCGTTACTGGCGCAGCCGGATGACGTCAGAGGAACAGGCGTTTTACGACAGCCTGTACGGGACACTGATGATGGTGCTGTGCGGCTCGGAGGATCTGGAATACGACGGAAAGGACGCATACACACCGGCGGTATACACCGCGCTGACCGGGGAGGAGGCGGAGAATATCGCCTATCAGTTCCTGTACAACGAGCCGGAGTTTTTCTTCATCAGCAACGGGTTCTCCCTCTCGGCCACCATGCACGGGCACACAACGATCCACGGCGTGTCGTTTCACTGCTATCCGGAATTCGCTTCCGGCGCCGCCCGCCGCCAGGCGGCGGACGTGGTGCTCGAAAAGATCCTGTACTATCGGGAAAAGGCCGATGCCGTACACGGCAAGCTCGAAAAAGCACGGGCGGTTTTCGACAGCCTGGCCGCGGAGATGAGGTACGAGAACTCCCACTATGACCAGTCCGTCTACGCTGCCCTGCTGGAGGGCCGCGGGGTCTGCGCGGCCTATTCCGAGGCCTACGCGGCGATCTTAAACGCCGCAGGCGTGGAGACGGTCTGCATCACCAGTCGCGGCCACGAGTGGAACCAGGTGTGCCTGGACGACGGCAACTGGTATGCCGTGGACCTGACCTGGGCGGACCAGGGCTGGGGTGTGGACGACAACTTTTTCTGTATTACCGATGAAATGCTGCTGGAATACGACCGGCTGGCGGGCGTCAGCGGATCGCACGTGCCGGAAGACTTCTGGGCGGTGTTTCACCGGCCGCCGTGTCTTCACACCCTGGACGACTACTTCCGCCACACCCATACCCACACGTGGGACGGCGGAAGGGTGACGGCGGCGGCCACGGCGCAGGCTGAAGGGAGGATTGTGTTTACCTGTGTCGACTGCGGCGAAACCATCCCCGGAACCCTTCCCAGGATCGGCAGCTTCATCGGCATGCACCGGCTGTACTACCCGGGAACCCACGAGCATTTTTACACCGGGGACGATTACGAGTTCCGCGTGCTGATCACCACCGCCGGCTGGATCGACGAAGGCATCGGCTGGTATGCGCCGAAGACGGGCGATCCGGTGTACCGCCTGTACAATCCCTATTCCACGGATCACCATTACACGATGGATGCTTACGAGTACATGACGCTCGGGAACATCGGATGGAATCAGGAAGGTGTGGGCTGGTATTCCGACCGGAACCGGGCCGTGCCCGTGTACCGTCAGTTCGCGAAAAGCCTGATTACCGGAACCCACAACTATACGACAGATGCCTATGAACGGGCCGTGAACGCCGCCTCCGGCGCCTGGGAGGACGAGGGAATCGGCTGGTACGGATTGAATCCGTAAAGGCGGTTTTCGAAAAACAAGGCATGGGCCGCCTGTCTTAGGACAGGCGTTTTTTTTGTTTCGTTTTAAGTACCGTTCACGTATTTGTCCCGGTTTGGACACAATTTTGCCACAAATGAACCGTAGACTATGGGGCATAAAACAAAAACACACATGGAGGTTTCATCATGGCATACGAAAACGACGAATACTTCAACACAGAAAACGATCCGATCCCGGAAGAGCCGATCACGGACGTTCCGGAACCGGAAGACATCGACGTCCCGGAAGAAACGGAAACCCCGGATGTGCCGGAGACTTCGGAAGACGTTCCGGAACCGGAGACAGCGCCTTTAGGCAGCACCGCCTATACGAACACGACCTACACCGGTGAGTACAGCGCGGCCAGCGACGCCTCCGCGTCCTACCGGGCGGCCTATCACAGCGACGCGGTCTACAGTCCCTACGCGGACGAAAACAAAAAGAAGACGCCGAAAGAGACGAACCCGGATTCCTTCGGACGCAAGCTGCTGCGCACGGTGGCGCTGGCGCTGGTCTTCGGCCTGGTGGCCGGTCTGATGCTCCGCTTTGTGGGCGGGGTCGGCTTTTCCGGCGGATCAGACGCCCCGGCAAAGGAACAGGAAGAGCCGCAGAAGATCGAGACGACGATTCCGGCGGCGGACAGCAATGAGGACGGTGTGGTGGAGAGCACCCCGGTGTCGCAGGTGACGCTTGCGACGGACGTGTCCGAGATCGCGCAGGAGACGCTGCCGTCCATCGTGCAGGTGAGCAATATTTCCCTGATCCAGTACCGCAGCTTTTTCGGCCAGCTTCGCACCTATGAACTGCCCTCGGCCGGCAGCGGCATCATTATCAGCGAGGATGACGAATACATCTACATCGCCACGAACAACCACGTGGTGGCCAACGCGAACGAGCTGACTATCACCTTCTGCGATGACAGCAGTGTGGCAGCCGCCATCGTCGGCACGGATCCGGAACATGACCTGGCCGTCGTTGCCGTCCGGCTTTCCGACGTGTCCGAGGAGACCCTCGGCGAGATCCGCATGGCCGTGATCGGCAATTCGGACGACCTGATCGTCGGCCAGGGCGCCATTGTGATCGGCAACGCCCTCGGCTACGGCCAGTCCGTGACGGTCGGCTACATCAGCGCGAAGGACCGCGAAGTGACGCTGCAGAATGAAGACGGCACCGAAATCAGCAACATGCTGATCCAGACAGACGCGGCGGTGAACCCCGGCAACAGCGGCGGCGCGCTCTTGAACATGCGCGGCGAAGTGGTGGGCATCGTTTCGGCCAAGTACTCCGATACCAGCGTGGAGGGCATGGGCTACGCCATGCCGATTACGGAGGCCAAAGAGATCATTGACCGGCTGACCGAAGGCGGCGTGCCGGAGGAGAGCTTTGCGGAGAACGGCGGAAGCACGCTCGAGCCCGGCACGGCGTACCTGGGCATCTACGGCATGGATCTGGACGAGCAGACCGCCGAGCAGTACAGCATGCCCACCGGCGTGTATGTTTCCCGCGTGATCCGCGGCAGCGCGGCAGATGAAGCCGGCTTAAACCGCGGCGACGTGATTCTTTCCATTGACGGCGACGCGGTCGCGTCCATGGATGCGGTGAAAGAGTACATTACGTCAAAGAAACCGGGGGATGAGATCGAAATCGTCTATTCCTCCTGGAATACGGATTATGAAGAGGAAGAAACCGTTACGGTCACCCTGAAAGCCGTTCCGCAGCAGTAAACGCGGCGAAATGAGTCTTGCACAACCGGATTTAGATGCGGTACTATTATGGTGCCGCATTTTTTTGTCCATATGGAGAGGGAATCCATGAAGAAAAAACCGTACCGACGCAAAACCAAAATCATCTGCACGCTGGGCCCCGCCACAGACCAGGAAGGCGTGCTTGAAAAAGTAATGAAAGCCGGCATGAACGTTGCCCGCTTCAACTTTTCCCACGGGGAGCATTCCGAACAGCTGGCCCGCCTGGAGCACTTCAAGGCCGTGCGGGAAAAACTGGGGCTGCCGGTGGCGGCGCTTCTGGACACCAAGGGTCCGGAAATCCGCTTAAAGACCTTTGAAAACGGCCCGGTGTTCCTGGAGCCCGGCCAGACCTTTACGCTGACGACGCGCGACGTGCCCGGCACGTCCGAGATCGTCTCCATCACCTACGGCGACCTGCCGGACGACGTGAAGCCGGACGATCACATCCTGATCGACGACGGCCTGATCGAGATGGTGGTCCGGAAGGTGACCGAGACGGACATCACCTGTGAGGTCCGAAACGGCGGCAAGGTGTCCAACCGCAAGGGCGTCAACGTGCCGAACGTGGAACTGTCCATGCCCTATTTAAGCACCAAGGACAAGAAGGATATCCTCTTCGGCGTGCAGAACGACTTCGATTACATCGCGGCGTCCTTTACGCGAACGGCGGACGACATCCGGGCGATCCGCGACCTGCTGCACCAGTACGGCGGCGACGATATCCGCATCATCGCGAAAATCGAAAACAACCAGGGCATCGACAACATCGACGCCATCATCGAAGCGGCGGACGGTGTGATGGTGGCCCGCGGCGACATGGGCGTGGAAATCCCGCTCGAAGAAGTGCCGATCATTCAGAAGATGATCATCAAAAAGACCGTTTCCGCCAGCAAGGTCGTCATCACGGCGACGCAGATGCTTGATTCCATGATTCAGCATCCGCGGCCGACCCGTGCCGAGGTGACGGACGTGGCCAACGCGATTTACGACGGCACCAGCGCCATCATGCTTTCGGGCGAGACGGCGGCAGGTAAGTATCCGGTGGAGGCCGTGGAGATGATGGACCGGATCGCGGTGCGCACGGAGAAGAACATCCCGTATCTGCAGCAGCTGCGCAACCGCGAAGCGACGCTGATGTCCCACGAGAGCATTTCCGATGCCATTTCGCACACGGCCTGCATGATGGCCGGCGACCTGGACGCGCGCTGCATCGTTTCGGTGTCGAAGTCCGGCCGGACCGCGCAGATGGTCAGCCGCTACCGCCCCCAGAGCCCGATCATCGGCGGCTGCCTGACGGACAAGGTGTGCCGGCAGCTGAACCTGTGCTGGGGCATTACGCCGCTGCTCTTAGAGGAAAAAAGCGACATCAACGAGCTGTTTGACTATGCGATCGAAGTGCTGGAAGAGAAAGGCTTTGTCGTCGAAGGAGACACCGTCGTCATGACGGCCGGCGTACCGCTGGGCATCGCCGGAACGACAAACCTGCTGAAGGCGCATGTGGTGTAAAACGGCGCGGGTTATCCGGGGCCGTAATCAGAAGTTTGAAGGCAAATCGGGGTCTGACGCGGGCAATTATGCCCGCATCAGACCCCGATTTGGCTGTTTTTCCGCAAAATGGCGGCCGGGCGCCAAACAGGGCTTTATTTTGGGCATTCTGCCCGCGGCAGGCGCTGAAATGGCGGTTTTCGCGCAAAACAGCGGCCAGAAGCCAAAAGAGGCGTATTTTCGGGCAAAATGCCCGAAAATACGCCTCTTTTTCTGCTTCGCCTAAAGACGACGACGGCGGCACGCCTTACCCGCGCTTCACCACCGGCTCTTTCTTTGTCATCACGCGGTACGATACGGAATCCACCAACTGCCACAGCACGCGGGCGGCGCAGCGTTTCACGTCGTCGAGGAAGAGGTACTGGCCGCGGTCTTTGCCTTTGTACGTGATCTTCTTGCGGCCGCCGGGCAGGTCTTCCACGGAAGCCTTGCCGGCTTCGACGTATTCCGCGACTTTCGCGTTCAGCGTCACGCCGGGTTCCACGGTGGTTTCCACCGTATCTTCTCCGTCCGCATCCGGAACGAAGACGTTCCAGAATTCCACTTCTTCATTAAAGAATCCGCCGAAGACCTTGAAGGTTTCCGTTTTGACGAAGCCGTCGGGGGCGAATTCGGGCGCCTTCGCTTCGAGGGCCGCGGTCAGGAATTCGCTGCGGTAGCCGCCCATGACCAGGTCGTTGCCGGCCGCGTAGTCATAGGCCTTAACGCTCTTCGTGCCCCAGTCGGTCATGAACAGGCCGTTGAAGCCCCACTCGCCGCGCACCACTTCGGTCAGCAGCTCGTAACTGGAAGAGGTCTGCACGCCGTTCAGCTTGTTGTAGCTGGTCATGATCGTCTTCGGATCGGCTTCGCGCACGCAGTATTCAAAGCCGCGCAGATGAATCTCGCGCAGGGCGCGCTCGGAGACGGTGGCGTTCATCAGCGTGCGGTTTTCCTCCTGGTCGTTGCAGCAGAAATGCTTGATGGAGACGCCGGCACCGGGGGTCTTCTGCACGCCGATCGTGATCCGGGCGGCGCAGCGGCCGGAGAGCAGCGGATCTTCCGCGAAGTATTCGAAGTTGCGTCCGCACAGCGGGTCGCGGTGGATGTTCATGCCGGGACCGAGGATGATGCTGTAGTTATAGAATTTCAGCTCGCGGCCGATGATTTCACCGGAAAGCTCCAGGGCATCGTCGTCCCAGGTCTGGGCTAAGGCCATGCCGACCGGGTTGTCCGTCGCGCCGCACAGCGGCAGATGCAGGCCGGCCGGGCCATCGGTGACCAGCCAGTTCGGGATGCCGAGGGTGGAGGCAAACAAGGCGGTCGTCCCGCCGGAGGAACTCGGTCCGCTGATCGGACGATATCCGCCGAGGGCCGGCAGCGGCAGCTTGCCGGCGGCAGGAACGGCGTCCGCGAGCTTCTGCAGGAACGGGGGCAGGGAAGCCGTGCCGGTGGACGCAAACCGCGAGGGCACGCTGTATTTCGTTTCGTTGGCGGCGCCCGCGATCAGGCGCAGCAGCACCTGGGGATCGAGGGAGTTCACGAAGGCTTCCATCCGCACGCGGCCTTCGGCGACGTCGATGAGGGTCGCGGCCGGATTGGCCGCGCAGTCGCCTTCGGACGGATAGGACGCGGTGCAGCGGACGTGGGTTCCGTCGACGGAGGCCAGCAGCTCCTTCGGCGTGTCGCAGCGGTTTTCGATGGTTTCGCAGCCGGCGGCGGCCAGGGCGCAGCGCAGCGCGTCGGCGGGAACGTCCGAATCCGGCAGCGGCCAGCGGCCGGCGGCGGCTCTTGCAGCGGCTTCGCCGCGGGCCGGCGGGACAAGAAGATCCAGTTCGTGGTCCGGCGAAAGCTTGTTGGAAAGCTGGCGGACAATGGCGGTTTCGTCCAGGGTCAGGACAGCAGCGACGGACGTGGCGCGGCTGTGGCTGCCGACGCGGAACAGATAGTCGCCGGCTTCGAGCACCCAGGCGGCCTTTTTCGTATCATAGGAGGCCAGACTTTCCGTCGGAATCGTGATGGTCAGCTGCTGGCTCTTGCCCGGGGCGAGAAGACCGGTCTTCTTATAGCCGCGCAGCTCCTGCCAGGGCTTGGGCAGGCCGGCCTCCGGGGCGGAGACATAGACCTGGACGACTTCGCGGGCGGACGCATCGCCGGTGTTGGTGACGTCGGCCGTGATCGTGACATTTTTCCAGTCGGCGGCAAAACCGGTCACCTTCGTTTCGAAGGTGGTGTAGCTTAAGCCGTAGCCGAAGGGATACAGCGGATCGATGCCGAAGCTGTCGAAACAGCGGTAGCCGACGAAGATGTCCTCGGTGTAATCCTCCTGCAGGGAATCGCCGTCGTTTTCGCTGAAGGTGGCGCTGGCCGGATTGTCCTCGTACCGGCGCGCCCAGGTGTCGGTCAGACGGCCGCCGGGGCAGGTGTCTCCGCACAGGACGTCGGCAAGGGCGTGACCGCCCTCCGCGCCGGGCAGGCTCATGATGAGGGCCGCGTCGATGCCGGGGATCTCGTCGATGAAGTTTGCGTCGATGACGCAGGTGTTTAACACCACCACGACATGGCGGAATGCGGCGGCGATGCGGGTCAGGTTGTCCCGCTCGACATCGGACAGATAGTAATCGCCTTTTTCGGCTTTGCGGTCGCCGCCTTCGCCGGCGTTGCGGCGGATGACGTAGACGGCGGTATCCGCGGAAGCCGCGACCGCGATCTCTGCGTCGGTGACCGGGATGTCATCGATTAAGACGGACAGGCCGCTCCACATCCGGTCGATGCGGGAGAGCGTCTTGTCCTCTTTGTTGGCGCGCTCGTTTTCCGCGCGGAAACGGTCCAGCCAGGAGCGGGACGTGATTTCAAATCCGGCGTCTTCCAGACCCTGCTCCACCGTGACGGTGCAGGGGGCGAATACGAAGCCGGATCCGGTTCCACAGAAAACGGTTTCCACGGCGCCGCCGCCGAAGAGGGCGACGCGGTCGCTCTGCAGCGGAAGCGTGCTGTTATCGTTCTTCAGAAGCACCATGCCGTCGGCGGCCATGCGCCGGATGTCCTTCATGTGCTCGGGGAACGGGTGCCTGCTCGGCTTGCCGGTGACAAAGCCGATCATCTGACGGTAATCCATGAGAACCTCCTTTTGAGAATAACGGGTACGATAAAACTATTGTATCATAACTGCCAAAGGTTACACGAAGGAAAACGGTTTATTTCAGATTTCCTTTTTCTGTTTTTCGGCGGGTAAACTATGTTAGAATAACAAAAGACACATTGGCAGCGTTCTTTACCGGTTTCGGAGGTTCTCTATGAGTTCATGGATCTGGCGTTTCGGCGATTTTGAAATGTATCATCACCTGCTGGTGCAGGGACGGCGGCGCAACCGCGGCGCGAATTACCCGGCGGTCTGGAAGCTGTACAGCCCGGAGCCGACGGTGCGCTTCAAGAAGGATATTCAAACGGAAGGCGGACACATTTCCATCCGCACGACGGGGCCGTTCCGCGTGGTGCTGCTTCCGGAGATGTCCACCGGCGGCTATTCGATGGAGGAATACGTCGGCACGGCGGAACTCGACCTGCACGCGGGCGAGTATTCTCTGATCATTACGGTGCAGGCGATTGATACCTTCGGGGCACTGTACGTGTCCGGCCTGGTGGAGACGGACGGCACCTGGGAGGCGGACGACGTGACGGGCGACTGGACGCCGGCGGAATGCTCGCCGCTGTACACCGATCCGGACGTGCTGCCGACGGTATTCGCCTTTGACCGCATCCCGGAAGAACCCGTGGCAAAAGAGGCCGTCAACGGCGGTGTGCTCTACGATTACGGGAAGGAGCTGATGGCCGAGCTGACCGTTACGGGCACCTCCGGCCGCGATCTGGTGATCAGCTTCGGCGAATCCCGCGAGGAAGCGCTGGATATCGGCAACAGCGAGATCTGCGAGGTGTACCGCGGCGAAGAGGGGCCGATGGAAAACCCGTCGCTGCTTCAGGACCTGGCGCAGCCGCTGATCGAGAACCCGGGCCGGATCCGGAAGGGACAGGAGATTTCCCTCTGCGACAACGCGTTCCGCTATCTGTTTTTCAGCGAGGCCGAAGCGCAGCCCCATGTCGTGTCGCTGCTGCCGAAGGTGGAGCAGCGGGCGTCGTTTTCCTGCAGCGATCCGAAGGTGACGCAGCTGTGGAACACGGCGGCGTACACGTTCAAATTAAATGACCGGGAATTCTTCCTCGACGGCGTCAAGCGCGACCGCTGGGTGTGGTCGGCGGATGCCTACCAGAGCCTGTTCGTGGACCGCTATCTGTTCCGCGACCGCGAGGCCGAGCGCCGCACGCTGATCGCTTTGGGCGGCCGCCTGCCCGTGAAGCAGTACATCAACACGATCATGGACTACAGCTATTTCTGGCTGATGAGCCTGTGGGAGTACTACGCGGAATACGGCGACGTGCGCTTCCTGGAGCTGATCTACCCGCGGGCGCAGGCCGTGATGGAATTCTGCGACAGCCGCCGCAGCGTGGACGGTTACGTGCGCGGACGCGTCACGGACTGGGTGTTCATCGACTGGGCGGAAATGGACAAGAGCGGCGCGCTTCTGGGAGAGCAGATCCTGCTGTCGATCGCGATGCGCAGCTTCAGCCGCCTGCAGCGGGTGCTCAGAGAGCATCAGTCGCCGATTCTGCGGCGGTTCGACACGTCCTTTGACTGGGACGTGGAGGCGGACGTGCTGGAGGAGCACATCCTGGCGGATTTCTACGACGAAGAACTGGAAGCCTTCGTGGACTGCCACGAATCCGGTCTGCGCCACGTGACCCGGCAGAACAACATCCTGGCGCTCCTGTATCTGCACTGCGACGACGCGTGGAAGGAAAGGGTCTATCACAGCGTCCTCGAAAACGACGCCTATCCGCCGATCACCACGCCCTATTTCCGCTTCTATGAGATGCGGGTCAAATGCCGCATGGGCCATTCGGAGGCCATCGAGGACCTGATTTGCGACTACTTCGGACCGATGCTCGACCAGGGCGCGACGACGCTGTACGAGGAGTTCGATCCGAACCAGGACCGCGTGTCGAATTACGCGATGTACAACCGGCCCTTCGGCAAATCGCTGTGCCATGCGTGGAGCACCAGCCCCGTCTATCTGCTGGGCCGTTACCGGCTGGGCGTCAAGCGCACGGACGTTGCCTGGAAGACCTTTGAGGTGCGTCCGGTGCCCGGACCGCTTTCCATGTACGACGGCGTCGTGCCGATCGAGGGCGGCGAGGTGCACGTACACCTGGAAGACGGCCGCGTATCGGTGACGGCGAGCCGGGCAGGCGGTGCGCTGGTGCTTGGGGAAAGGCGGATCGAACTGCCGGCCGGTGTGACGGTGGAGGAGCGGCTGTAAACCGGAAAAACAAAGAGAAGCGTGACCGGATCGGTCACGCTTCTTGGGTTTCAGTCGTTCGGCAGGAGCTGTTCCGCGGCTTTCTGCAGCGCGCGGAAGGTCTGCTCGCTGATATAGTGTTCGATGCGGCAGGCATCGTTGCGGGCGGTCTGTTCGTCCACGCCGAGGCGGATGAAGAAGTCGGAGAAGAATTCATGGCGCTCGAGCATTTCCTCGGCGATCTGCCGGCCTTCGTCCGTGAGAGAGATGTGGCGGTTTTCGTCGATGACGACGTAGCCGTTGTCCTCCAGCTGGTGAATGAACACGGACACCGTCGCGCGGGCATAGCCGAAGTAGGAGCAGATGTCCGTGGCGCGCACGTTGCCCTGCCGGCGGGAAAGGATCAGGATGGACTCAAGGTAGTCCTGGGCGGATTCCTGGATTTTCATAAGAAGACCTCTTTTCAAAACAGGCGGCAGACGCGGCCGCGAACCCCCGCGCGGCGAAGCGCGGATGCTTTGATTTATTCTAATGGAAACAGGCGCACAGTTCAAGGACTGGGCTGAATAATAAGAAAAGTGACAGAATATTGATACAGGAGCGCGGCGTTTATTCGGTACGATGATAGCACAGGTACGCAGGCGCTGCCGTGGGGACTGCACGCCGCGAACAGAACATCCGGGAACAAATGCAGGATTGCAGATGTCAAGAGAAGAAGGGAGAATACCATGCAGAAGTTGCCATTCATTGAAAACTGGACCGTGACGGACGAGACCGGCAGAAGCAAGACGGTCTGCCTGCCCCACGACGCCATGTTTGAGCGTGTCCGCAGCCGCGACGCGAAGGCCGGCGACGCCCAGGGCTACTATCCGGGCGGCGCGTATGTTTACGAAAAGACCTTTGAAGCGCCGGCGGAGTGGGAAAACCAGACCGTGCTGTTCCAGTTTGAAGGCGTGTATCAGGACGCGAAGGTCTATTTCAACGGTGAGCCGGCCGAAGGCCCCCGCCCCTATGGCTATATTCCGTTCTTCGTATCCGCGGACGGCAGACTGAAATACGGCGAAGTCAATACGATCCGCGTGGAGTGCGACAACATGAATCAGCCCGCCAGCCGCTGGTATTCCGGCGCCGGCATCTACCGTCCGGTCTGGCTGTGGGTCGGCGGCAAAGACGCGATCTGTCCCGAAGGCATCCGCTGCACCACAAAGTCGGTCAGCCCGGCGGTGCTGGAGGTTTCCGTGCAGACTGTCGGCGCGGGCGATGCCGTCGAGGTGTGTCTGTGTGAAAAAGGGATGACGGACGCGGTTGTCACCGGCGAAGCGGCGGTCGCGGACGGCCTGGGCACCGTAACCCTCGACGTTCCCGACGCCCGGCTCTGGTCGGCGGAGGATCCCTTCCTGTACGATGTCTGCGTCACCCTGAAAAAGGGCGGCGAGGCGGTGGACTGCGCCGTGGAGCGCACCGGTATCCGTCAGATCGCGTGGAATGCCGCGCAGGGTCTTCTCGTGAACGGCAAATCCGTGCTTCTGCAGGGCGGCTGCATCCATCATGACAACGGCGTGCTCGGCGCGAAGACCTTCGCGAAGGCCGAAGCCCGCCGCGTGCGTATCTTAAAGGAAGCCGGCTTCAACGCGATCCGCATGGCGCACAACCCGGCGTCCCCGGCGCTGATCGCCGCCTGCGACGAGATCGGCATGTACCTGATGGATGAAGCCTGGGATATGTGGTATCAGCACAAGAACCCGGGCGACTATGCCACCTTCTGGGAAGACCATTACCTGGACGACTTAAAGGCCATGGTGGACCGCGGCTACAACCACCCGTCCATCATCCTGTGGTCCATCGGAAACGAAGTCTCCGAGCCCGCGAAGGAAAAGGGCATCGAAAAGACGAAGGAGATGGTGGCCCATCTCCACAGGATCGACGGCACCCGTCCGGTCACCGGCGGCTTCAACCTGATGATCATCAGCCAGGCGGCCAAGGGCAAGGGCCTGTACGAAGAGGGCGGCGCGGCGCAGCAGGACAAGACCAAGGACATGGGGATGAACTCCACCATGTACAACATGATCGTCTCCATGGTCGGCACCGGCATGACGAAGGCCGCCAATTCCTCGAAGGTGGACAAGGTCTGCAGCCCGTCGCTGGACGCGCTGGATATCGCCGGATACAACTACGCCTCCGGCCGGTACCCGATGGAAGGAAAGCTGCATCCGGACCGCGTCGTGTTCGGTTCCGAGACGTTCCCCCAGGACATCGCGAAAAACTGGGATATGGTGAAGAAGCTTCCCTACGTGGTCGGCGATTTCATGTGGACCTCCTGGGATTACCTGGGTGAAAACGGCATCGGCGCCTGGACCTACGAGGCCGACGGCGGCGCGTTTGCCAAGCCCTACCCGTGGAAGCTGGCGGACGCCGGCGCGTTCAACATCATCGGCGACGGCGACGCGCAGGTCGCGCTGGCGCAGGCCGCCTGGGACGTGACCGACGTGCCCTTCGTCGGCGTGCAGCCCTGCAACCACCCGAACAAGGTGCGCAAGGCGGCCTGGAGAGGCACCAACGCGATGGCGTCCTGGAGCTGGAAGGGCTGCGACGGCGCGAAGTGCGTGCTGGAGGTGTATTCCAACGCGGCGTCCTGCGAAGTGGCGATTAACGGTAAGAGCCTGGGCAAAAAGAAACTGAAGGGCTGCAAGGCGACCTTCAAGGCCTCCTACCAGCCGGGTACCCTGACCGTGACGGCCTATGATGCCGCCGGCAGCGTCACCGGTACGAACACCCTGACCTCCGCGGCAGGCGCGCTGTCCCTGGTGCCGGCGCCGGAAGAGACCTGCGTCGCGGTCGGCGACATCGCCTACATCCCGGTATCCATCTGCGGCGAGAACGGCGTGCTGGAGTCCAACGCGGACGCGAAGGTCACCGTTTCCGTCGAAGGCGGCGAGCTGGTCGGTTTCGGCAGCGCCAACCCGCGCGGCGAGGAAAACTACCTTGACGGCGCCTACACCACCTGGTACGGCCGCGCGCTTGCGGTGGTCAAGGCGACGGCGGCAGGCAAGATCAAAGTGACCTTCTCCGCGAAGGGATTCGCGGATGCGTCGGCGGAGATCGAAGCAAAATAAAACTGTCTGACTGCAATCATTTTTCGGCCCGGCCCATTGAATGGGCCGGGTCGTTTGCGGTATACTGAACTATATACCTGTCCATCGTAGAAAGAAGGGGTGAATCATGGGCGCAAAAGAGTGTATTGAAGCCGGCAAGGCAGTACTGGGCATCGAGTTCGGTTCGACACGGATCAAGGCCGTGCTGATCGACGAGCACCACACACCGATCGCGCAGGGCAGCCACGAGTGGGAGAACCGGTACGACAACAAAATCTGGACCTACACGCTGGAGGATATCCACACCGGCCTGCAGGACTGCTATGCCGACATGGTCAAAGACGTGCAGAAGCAGTACGGCGTCACGCCGACGTCCTACGCGGCCATGGGCTTTTCTGCCATGATGCACGGATATCTGGCGTTTAACGGACAGGACGAGCTGCTCGTTCCGTTCCGCACCTGGCGCAACACCATCACCGGCGAAGCCGCCGCGCAGCTGACGGAAGCGTTTCATTTCAACATTCCGCAGCGCTGGAGCATCGCGCACCTGTATCAGGCGATCCTGAACAAAGAGCCCCACGTGCCCGAGATCCGCTTCTTCACGACGCTGGCCGGCTACATCCACTGGAAGCTGACGGGCGAGAAGGTGCTCGGCGTGGGCGACGCCTCCGGCATGTTCCCGATCGACGCCGAGACCGGCGATTACAACCGGGCCATGCTCGCGAAGTTTGACGAGCTGGTCGCGGACAAGGGCTTTGCCTGGACGCTGTCCGGCATTCTGCCGAAGGTGCTTTCCGCGGGCGAGGCCGCCGGCGTGCTGACGGAAGAGGGCGCGAAGTTCCTCGATCCGGCCGGCAATCTGTGCGCCGGCATTCCGCTGTGTCCGCCGGAAGGCGACGCGGGCACGGGCATGACCGCCACGAACAGCGTGGGCGTGCGCACCGGCAACGTTTCGGCCGGCACGTCGATTTTTGCGATGGTGGTCATGGAGAAGGACCTGCCGAACGTCCACGAGGAGCTCGACATGGTCACGACACCCGACGGCAAGCCGGTGGCCATGGTCCACTGCAACAACTGCACGTCGGACCTGAACGCCTGGGTGCGTCTGTTCGCCGAGTACAACGAGGCGGCCGGCATCGAGATGGATATGAACACGCTGTACGGCACGCTGTACCGGCTGTCCCTGGAGGGTGATCCGGACTGCAGCGGTCTCGTGAGCTACAACTATTACTCCGGCGAGCCGGTGACGGGTCTGATGGAGGGCCGGCCGATGCAGATCCGCATGCCCGACAGCGCCTTTACGCTGGCGAACTTCATGCGCAGCAATCTGTATTCCTCCATGGCCACATTAAAGGTGGGCCTGGACATCCTGCTGAAGGAAGAGCAGGTTCCGCTGGAGAAGATGTACGGCCACGGCGGCCTGTTCAAGACGAAGGGCGTGGGCCAGCGCTACATGGCCGCCGCGATGAACGCGCCGGTGTCTCTGATGGAGACTGCCGGTGAAGGCGGCGCCTGGGGCATCGCCGTGCTGGCGGCCTATCTGGTGCAGAAGGCGGCCGGCCAGACGCTTCCGGACTACCTGAACGGCTGTGTCTTCGCGGGCATGGAAGCGGAGACCCTCGCGCCGGATCCCGAAGACGTCGCCGGATTCGATAAGTACATGGAAGGCTACGTGGCTGCGCTTGCCGCGCAGAAGGCGGCCGTGGAAGCGCTTGCGTAAAGGAGAATATCATGCTTGAGGAACTGAAATTAAAGGTATACGAAGCGAACATGGAGCTGCCCCGCCGGGGTCTGGTGACCTACACCTGGGGCAACGTCTCCGCCATCGACCGCGAAGCGGGTCTGTTCGTCATCAAGCCGAGCGGCGTGGAATACGACGAGCTGACGCCGGACGACATGGTCGTGATCGACCTGGAAGGCAACCGGGTGGAAGGCAAGTACAAACCCTCCTCGGATACGGCGACGCATCTGGAGCTGTACAAAGCCTGGCCGGAAATCGGCGGAATCGTCCACACCCATTCGCCCGAGGCGACGCCCTGGGCCCAGGCCGGCCGTGATATTCCGCTGTACGGCACGACCCACGCGGACTATTTCTACGGCCCGATTCCCTGCGCGCGCCATCTGACGCCGGAGGAGATCGACGAAGCCTATGAGAAGAACACCGGCTTAAGCATCATCGAGACCTTCGCGAAGCGGGGGATCAATCCGGTCTATACGCCGGGTGTGCTCTGCGCAAGCCACGGCCCCTTTGCCTGGGGCAAGGACGCGGCGCAGGCCGTGTATCACGCTGTCGTTCTGGAAGAGGTCGCTAAAATGGCCACCCGCACCGAGATGATCAATCCGCGCATCACGCACGCTCCGGACTGCTACCGCGACAAGCATTTCTTCCGCAAGCACGGCGCGAACGCGTATTACGGTCAGTAAAAAAGGAAACAGGGGGGGTGCACATATGCAGTTTCAGAAGAAAGCAGTGATCTTTGACCTGGACGGTGTGATCTGCTTCACGGACAAGTTCCACTATCAGGCCTGGAAGCAGCTGGCGGACCGTCTGGGGATCTATTTCGACGAAGAGATCAACAACCGCCTGCGCGGTGTGTCGCGGATGGCGAGCCTGGAGATCATCCTGGAGCGCGCCGATAAAGCCTACACCGACGCCGAAAAGGAAGCGTTCGCGGAAGAGAAGAACAACACCTACCGCGACCTGCTGGCGACGATGAGCACGGCGGATCTTTCCGACGAGGTGAAACAGACCCTCGACGAGCTGCGTGCCCGCGGCTATCAGCTGGCGATCGGTTCCTCGAGCAAGAACACGAAGTTCATCCTGCGTCGGATCGGTCTGGAGGGCTTTTTCGACGCGATCGCGGACGGCACGGACATCACGCATTCCAAGCCCGATCCGGAGGTCTTCCTGACCGCCGCGAAGAAGCTGGGCATGGATCCGGCGGACTGCGCCGTGGTGGAGGACGCGAAATCCGGCATCGAGGCCGCGAAGGCCGGCGGCATGACCGCACTGGCGCTGTTTGGCGACGCGAAGGACTGCGGACTGGAGGATTACGACCTGACATCCTTTGCGGATCTTTTAAACGTTCTTCCGTAAGGGCGCCGCGCGGCTGCCCGCGGGACAAAACGGGGGTAAAAGGGGGGAAATATGTTAAAGGATTTTGTGAAGGCGGTTCCGCCGGAGGATGAAGTGCTCCGGGCCGAACTGAAGAAGGCACAGGAAACCCTGGGCGGCTATCAGATGAAGATCAAGGAAGCGAAGCTTCCGGTCATGGTTATCTTCGAAGGCTGGGGTGCGGCCGGCAAGGGCAGCATCATCGGCAAGGTCATCAAAAACATCGACCCGCGCTTCTTCAAGGTCAAAACCATGGCGCAGCCGACGGAGGAGGAAAAGCGCTATCCGTTCCTGTACCGCTACATGCTCGACATCCCGGAGGCCGGGAAGTTCGAGTTCTTTGACTCCTACTGGATGGAGGAGATCACCTATGGCGTGATTGACGGCACCCTTTCCGAAAAGGAGTACGTCGAGCGGATCGCCAGCGTCAACATGACCGAGCGTCAGCTGACGGACAACGGCTATCTGGTGATGAAATTCTTCTTCCATATCGGAAAGAAGGAGCAGAAGCGCCGCCTTGACGCGCTGGCTGCGGACAAGAACACGGCCTGGCGGGTCAGCGAGGGCGACCGCAAAGAGAACAAGCATTACGACGAATACCTGAAGGTCTACGACCGCTACCTGTCGGACACGAACCGGTCCCAGGCGCCGTGGTACATCATCGACGCGAAGAACAAAAAATGGGCGGAGCTTCAGGTGCTGCAGTTCCTGAACCAGGGCATCTGCACGGCGCTGATGAATCAGTCGCTGGCGGTGCCGATTCTGCAGAACACCTTCCCCCTCGAGAAGGTGCCGAAGCTGGCGGACATCCCGCTGGACAAGACCGTTCCGGACGAGGAATACAAGGACGAACTGGACCGCCTGCAGGACGAGCTCGGACAGCTGCACTACAAGCTGTACCGCAAGAAGATCCCGGTGATCATCGCCTACGAGGGCTGGGACGCGGCCGGCAAGGGCGGCAACATCAAACGGATTACCGGAGCCCTCGATCCCCGCGGCTACACCGTGCATCCCATCGCGAGTCCCGAGCCCCACGAGAAGGCCCGTCATTACCTGTGGCGGTTCTGGAACCGTCTGCCGAAGACCGGCCACATCGCGATCTTCGACCGCACCTGGTACGGCCGTGTGATGGTGGAGCGGCTGGAGGGCTTCTGCAGCGAGAACGACTGGCAGCGCGCCTACAATGAAATTAACGAGTTCGAAAAAGAACTCGCGGAATGGGGCGCGGTCATCATCAAGTTCTGGGTGCAGATCGACAGCGAGACGCAGCTGGCGCGCTTTACGGACCGTCAGAACACCCCGGAGAAGCAGTGGAAGATCACGGACGAAGACTGGCGCAACCGCGAGAAATGGGACCAGTACGAGACCGCGATCGACGAGATGATCCAGAAGACAAGCACGACCTATGCGCCGTGGCACGTTCTGGAATCCAACGACAAGAAGTATGCCCGGATCAAGGCGCTGAAGATTGTCATCGCCGCCATGAAAAAGGCCTGCAAGGAATAGAAAACGAGTTCAGTAAAGGAGGAGAGACCCATGAAATTCTATCAGTGTAAAATGTGCGGAAAGATCGTCGGCGTGATCCAGGATTCCGCCTGCCCGACCAAGTGCTGCGGCGAGTCGATGGTGGAGCTTGTGGCCAACACCACGGATGCCGCGGTGGAGAAGCACGTGCCCGTCATCGCCTGTGACGGCAATCTGGTCACGGTCTGTGTCGGCGACGTGGCGCACCCGATGCTCGAGGAGCATTACATCGAGTGGATCGCCCTCGAGACGAAGAGCGGCAATCAGCGTAAGGCGCTGGTGCCGGGGGCCGAGCCGAAGGCGGTCTTTGCCCTGGTGCCCGGCGACGAAGTCGTCGCGGCCTATGCGTACTGCAACCTTCACGGCCTCTGGAAAAAAGAAGCGTAAGGCCGGCGGAAAACGGCTCGAAAACCGGCCGGATCCGGGAGAAAGCACTCCCGGATCCGGTTTTTTTATGTTTCAAAACTATTTCAAAGAGTGTTGCGACATTTTTTCAAAAAAACATTGCCACAATTTATGGTGTATCCGGCTAAAATGCTGAGATCTGCACTACCAGATCTTGTTTTTTGGGCTTTTGAAAACCTCATTTTTGTGCAAATTGCACAAAGAAAAGGGGTTGCGCAAATGTTACATACATGTTACAATTCCGTTCGCAGACAGAAACAGGCCTGCATTTACATCGGCTTGACGGTGTAATCTGTTTCAAAATGATGAAGAACGGCCTGAATGTGTCTGGGAAAGGAAGGTTTTGTAACATGCATAAAACAACGAAGAAAATCATTGCCGCTGCGATGGCAGCCGTTCTGTGCGTCATGGGTGCTCCGTCGATGGGCCTCGGCGCTGCGGATGCGGTTCAGGCTGCAGACAAAGCCGTTGCTTCCTCGCAGGCAGAACATTTAAAGAAGATGCAGAACATGCGCGCGCACAACTTCCCCACCGTGGAAGAGTGCATGCAGGGCATCCTGGAAGCGGAAGCCGCCGCGAAGGCCGCGGAAGAAGCCGCCCGTGCGGAAGAAGAAGCCCGCATCGCCGCGGAAGAGAAGGCCCGTCAGGAATTTGAAGCCTACATCGCTTTCGTAAACTCCACCCGCCGGGATGGTCCCCATCTGACAAAGAGAGCCGGCGTGTTCCAGGGACCGAGCGGAAAGGAAACCTATTACAATCTCAACATGAACGGCGTGGTCAGAATCATGCGCAGCATCGGATTCTCCGAAGCCGAGTATCCCTACTGGGTGCGTGATGACGGCGTAAAGATGCTTGGACCGTACGTCATGGTCGCGGCAGCGCTGAACATCCGCCCGCGCGGCAGCCTCGTCGAGTGCAGCTTAGGCACCGGCCTGGTGTGTGACACCGGTACCTTCGCCTACAGCAACCCGTATCAGCTCGACATTGCCGTAACCTGGTAATACATGAATAACGAAAGCAGCCGCAGGGAAACCTGCGGCTGTTTTTTTGTTCGGAACGCTTTACCGCACTGCATTGCTTTTTTTTTCACACAGTGCTAAGGTCGTAGACAGCGGGAAACCGACACATTTCACTGATCAGAAACAGGAGGAAGGACGTTATGGTCCGAGAGGAACAGAACAAAGGGGGAGAAAGCCGCTGCTTTGACATCGCAGTGATCGGCGCCGGTGTCATCGGCTGCGCCGTTGCGCGGGAGCTTTCCCGGTATCAGGCTTCGGTGTGTGTCATCGAGCGGGAGGAGGACGTCTGCTGCGGTACGACGAAGGCAAATTCCGCAATCATCCATGCCGGTTTTGACGCACAGCCGGGCAGCCACAAGGCGTATTTCAACGTGCTTGGCAATGCGATGATGGACCGGATTGCCGGGGATCTTGCCATTCCCTTCGTCCGCAACGGGTCGCTGGTCGTCTGCACAAAGGACCAGGACCGCGGAAAACTCGACGAGCTGCTCGCACAGGGCGCAGCCAACGGCGTGCCGGGGCTGCGGATCCTCGAACGGGACGAGCTGATCCGGATGGAGCCGAACCTGGCAGACGACGTCACCTGCGCACTGTACGCGCCGACGGGCGGCATTGTCTGCCCCTTCCATATGACATTTGGCTATGCGGAGAACGCGGCGGCCAACGGCGTGGAATTTTTCTTTGACCGTCCTGTGACACAGATCCGGCCCCGGGGGGCGGAGGACGGTTATGAGATTGCCGCCGGCGCCGACACCTTTACCGTGCGCGCCGTGGTGATCGCGGCCGGCGTGTATGCCGACGTACTGCACAACGCGGTCTGCGAACAGAAGCTGTCCATTACCGCCCGCCGCGGCGAATACCAGCTGCTCGACAAGGCGGCCGGGAAGCATGTGTCCCATACCGTCTTCCAGCTGCCGGGACCGATGGGCAAGGGCGTTCTTGTGACGCCGACGGTGCACGGGAATCTGCTGGTGGGACCGACGGCCGCGGATACGGAAAACAAGGACGGAACCGAGACGACGGCCGAAGGGCTTGCGTCGCTTCGGGCGATGGCCGCCCAGGGCGTGAAGGACATTCCCTTCAACCAGACGATCACGTCCTTCGCCGGACTGCGCGCCCATGAAGCCGGCGGCGATTTCGTGATCGGCGAAGTGCCGGGCGCGCCGCTGTGCTTTGAGGCGGCCGGCATCGAGTCGCCGGGCCTGTCAAGCGCGCCGGCGATCGGCGACGTACTGGCGCGTCTTGTCGCGGAGCGCATGGATCTGGCCGCGAAGGAGGACTTCATTCCGACGCGCGAGGGCATGCCGGCACCGCTTTCGATGACAGAGGAAGAGCATGCGGCGCTGATCAAAGCACATCCGGCCTTCGGACGCATCATCTGCCGCTGCGAGACCGTTTCGGAGGGCGAGATCGTCGAGGCCGTTCACCGCGTCCCGGGAGCCCGGTCCTTAGACGGCGTCAAGCGCCGCACCCGCGCCGGCATGGGCCGGTGCCAGGCGGGATTCTGCTCGCCGCGCGTCATGGAGATCCTGGAGCGGGAACTCGGACTCGATCCGCGCGAGGTGACAAAGAGCGGCGGGGCGTCTTGTCTGATCGTTGGCGAAAACAAGCATCTGGAGGAAGCCAAATGATGAAGTGTGATCTGGTAGTGATCGGCGGCGGACCGGCCGGACTGGCCGCGGCGGCATCGGCCTATGACGCCGGGGTAAAGGAGATCCTGATCCTGGAGCGCGATAAAGAACTGGGCGGGATCTTAAACCAGTGCATTCACAACGGGTTCGGCCTGCACACGTTCGGAGAGGAGCTGACGGGACCGGAATACGCGGCCCGCTACGTGGCACAGGTGCAGGAGCGGGGCATCCCGTTTAAACTGGATACAATGGTGCTGTCCGTTTCCGCGGACCGGAAGGTGACGGCGGTCAACACCGAAGACGGGCTGTTCACCGTCGAGGCGGGCGCCGTGATCCTGGCGATGGGCTGCCGGGAGCGCTCCCGCGGAGCGTTAAACATCCCCGGCGAACGGCCGGCGGGCATCTTCTCGGCGGGCACCGCGCAGCGCCTTGTCAACATGGAAGGCTATATGCCCGGAAAGCATGTCGTGATCCTGGGCAGCGGCGACATCGGTCTGATCATGGCGCGCCGGATGACCCTGGAAGGCGCGAAGGTGGAAGCTGTCGCGGAGCTGGAGCCCTACTCCGGCGGTCTGAAGCGGAACATCGTCCAGTGTCTGGACGATTTCGGCATCCCGCTGCTTTTGTCCCACACCGTCACGAAGATCCACGGCCACAAGCGCGTGGAAGCGGTGACCATCAGCGAGGTGGACGCAAACCGCCGGCCAATTCCGGGCACGGAGCACACCTACGAGTGCGACACGCTGCTTCTGTCCTGCGGACTGATTCCGGAAAACGAGCTGTCGAAGAGCGCCGGCGTGGACCTGTCGCGGGTAACGAGCGGCCCCCTGGTGGACGATACGCTGCAGACGAACGTGGAAGGCGTTTTCGCCTGCGGAAACGTGCTGCACGTGCATGATCTGGTGGACTACGTCTCGGAGGAAGCGGCGCTGGCCGGCCGTCACGCGGCCGCGTACCTGGCGGAAAAAACGACCGGCCCGGCAGAAACCGCCCGGGCGGACGCAAAGGCCGAAGCGGGCGTTGTCCCGATCCGCGCGGAAGACGGCGTGCGCTACACCGTGCCGGCGTGCGTACACCCCGGAACGATGGCCGACGAAATCGTCGTCCGCTTCCGCGTGGCAAAGCCGTACCGCAAGGCCGCCATCGTTCTGTATTGCAATGATCGGGAAATCCGCCGGAAGACGCGGCCGGTCATGGCGCCCGGCGAGATGGAGCAGATCGTGCTGAAAAAAGCGGAGCTGCTCGCGCAGGAGGGTCTGGAGAGCATTACCATCCGCGTGGCGGAGTAAAAAGAATCGAGGAATTGCGATGAAAGAAGAACGGGATCTGATCTGCATCCGCTGTCCGCTGGGGTGCCCGATCCACGTGGTGCTTGAGGACGGCGAAGTGACGTCGGTGACGGGCAACACCTGCCCGCGCGGCGAGGCATATGCGCGAAAAGAGGTGACCGCGCCGACGCGCATCGTCACGTCGACGGTGCATGTGGAGGGCGGCGTCTTTCCGATGGTTTCGTGCAAGACCGCCGCGGACGTGCCGAAGGAGCGCGTCCGGGACGTGGCGGCCGCGCTGAAGGACGTCACCGCGAAAGCGCCGGTGGCCATCGGCGACGTCCTGCTGCCTGACGTCTGCGGAACCGGCGTGGATATCGTGGCGACCCGCGCCGTGGCGCGGCGCTAATCGAGGTAGCGGCCCCGGATTCCGTCGAGGTGCGCTTTGTACTGTTCCACGACGGATGCGGGTGCGGTGATCCGCACGTCCGGGCCGATGCCCGTGATCCAGCCGAAGAACTGGGGACTGACGCAGACGTCGACCTTGATTTCGAAGAGCTCTTCTTCGCCGGCGATGCGCCGCACCCGGATGTCCGGGCCAAAGCGGTCGGTCATCACGCCGAGCAGATGCGGGGCGAAGACGAGCTGTACGCCTTTGCGCTCGCCGTCGAACATGCCGAAGGTGCTGCGGGTGTAGATCGAGGGGTTGGTGTTTTTCCACTCCTTGACCCCTTCCCGGGGCACGGCAAGCATCGCGGCGTCGGTCATTTTGTCCACGCGGAAATGCAGGAGGCCGCGGCCGTCTTCACGGGCGACCAGATAGTATTTTTCATCATCCCAGAGCAGTGCGTAGGGACTGGCGGAATAGACTTTGCCGCCGTGCCTGGGCACGAGCACGGGATGATTTTTTTCGTTCAGCACCCAGTCGCTGTACAGGAAACGGATTTTCCGGTCCTCCTCTACACACTGGTTGATGACGTCGATGGTGTAGGGAACCGTGCGGTTCTCGGTCTTGACGCGGTCCGTCACAAGGATCTGGCGGAAGACCTGCCGGGACTGGTGGCGCGAGGTCAGGCCGGCGAGCTTTTCCATCAGCTCCTTTGAATGACGCTCCGTAATGGAACGGGAGGACGCGACCGCCTCGGCGAGCATCCGCAGATCAGCCATCTCGAACAGGCCGCCGGCGTAATAATAGCCCCGCGGCTTGACGTAGGCGATTTCGTCGGCGCGGGCGGCGTCAAAGTCCGCGCTGAAGTCGTTGAAGAGGGCGATGTCCGCGTAGATACTTTTGCGCTCGGCGTCGTATCCCTCTTCGGAAAGCCGCTCGAGGAGCCGCTGCATGCTCATGGGATGCTCGCTGTCGGTTTCGTTTTTCAGAATTGAGAGCATACAGAGCAGTTTCTTTTTGCTGTCCGGTCTGCCTGCCATGGGAGCCTCCTGTGCTGAATACTGTCCAATGAAACGGACCTTGGTTCATTGTGTCTGTTAACTTTCAAAATGTCAAGAAAAAGTCAAAAAACAGGACGGTTTTTTCTTGCACCGTGGGACGGATTTCGCTATAGTATTTTATATAGGAAGGTCCGCCGGGAACGTAACATCGGCCGGACCGGGGAACCCGAAAGGAGGCGTTTCATGAAGATTGCAATTACCGGACGAAACATGCAGCTGACAGAATCCCTGAAGGAGGCGGTAGAGAAGACCTTTTCCCGGCTGGACCGGTTTTTTGTTGAAGACACGCCGGTCAATGTGACCTTAAGCGTGGAAAAAGAGCGTCAGAAAGTCGAAGCCACCATTTTTGTCAAAGGCAACGTCATCCGCGCGGAGCAGACGAGCAACGACATGTACGTTTCCATCGACGTGGTGGAAGAAATCATCGAACGGCAGGTGAAAAAATACCGCCAGAAGCTGATCGACCGGCATCAGGCCGCGGGCATGTTCAATGACAACTTCATCGAAGCAGACGTTCCGGACGACAGCGAAATCCAGATCGTCCGCACGAAGCGCATCGGCTTAAAGCCCATGTATCCGGAGGATGCCTGCATCCAGATGGAGCTTCTCGGACACGATTTCTTCGTCTTCCGCAATGCGGATACGGACGAGGTCAACGTCGTTTACAAGCGCCGCGGCAACACCTACGGCATGATCGAGCCGGAAGCCTGACCGGCCGCCGGCCGCCCCTTTGCGGTTCGGCCCAAAATGGTCCTTGCTCTTTGCGCCTTTCTTGTTTATGATCATAGTGCAGCAGTCAACCGGATGACGTAAACAGAAAAGACAACCAGCAGTGGACAGACAGAACCCAGGCGGCCTGATCAGGGAAACCCGCCTTCAGCTGGGCCTGACACAGGAGCAGCTGTCGGACGGCATTTGTGACCCGGCGACCCTTTCCCGTATCGAAAACGGGTATCGGAATGCCGGAAGCCGCATCCTCTGCCAACTGATGGAACGTATTGGGCTGGATCCGACGGAAACACCGTTTTCCGCGGATCCGGTCTTTTTTTGGCTGGATTCCGTAAAAAGGGAGATCCGCGCCCAACTTCTGGCGGAACGTCTTTCGGAAGCCGAGCGGCTGCTGGCCGAGCACCATGGCTGGCTGTGCGGCTGTCAGAACGGCGGCGCGAACGAGGTGCGGTTTGAGGCCGTCGCCATGCTGCTGCTGGAGGGCATGCGCATTGACCGCCAGACGGACACGGATCCTTTGCTGGTGCAAAGCTGGAACCGCCACGCGGTCTGCCGGGCTGCGGCGGTCCTGCAGTCCGCTGAACAAGACAGCACCGTAAGCTTTGTCGCCGGATCCGACGGCTTTCCGGAGCTGACCGAGGAGGAAACCATCCGCTGGATCGAGACGCGGTCGGCGCACGCGGCGTCGGACAGCTGGGAGCAGATGGAGGCCTGGAACGCGATGGCGGTGTCGCTTCTGGCCCTGCGGGAGCCGGTGATCGCCGTCCGGATCTGGACGGCGCTGCTGCAGAGCGGCCTGTCCCGGGATTCGGCGCGGGCCGCGGTGAAACGGACGCAGAAGGCCGCGCTCTGCGCGAACCTGGCGGTGTCATCGTCCCTGCTCGGACAGGACGCCTTTGCCGCCGATTATGCCCGGCGCGCGGAACGGCTTCTGTACCGGTCGGACGCAATGAATCTGTGGAGCCGGATCCGGGGGATCCGGCGGGCAGTGAAAGAGGGGCGGACAGACGGAAGACTGCTGATCCGGATGCTGTAAAAGCGGATGAAGATGTGGTATACTGAATTAGTTGCGGCCGGGTTGTTTTTCGGAGACCGATAAAGTATGGAAATCACCATTGACGGACAGTATGTCCACTATAAAGATCAGGGAACCGCGGAGACGGCGGTTCTGATCCTGCAGGGGTGGGGCACGCGCTGCGAACTGTACGACAGCGTGGCAAATCTCCTCCTGCCGGCATACCGCGTGATCCAGCTCGACTTCCCGGGCTTCGGCGCGAGCGAAGAGCCGGCGGAGCCCTGGGACGTGAACACCTACGCGGATTTCGTCGATCACTTCGCGGCCGCGCTGAAGCTTCGCCGCGTCATCCTTCTGGGGCACTCCTACGGCGGACGCGTGTCGATCGTTCTGGCATCGCGGCCCGAGCGCTCCTTTGAGCTGGTGCGGCTGGTGCTGATGGACAGCGCCGGCGTCCTTCCGCAGCGCACGAAGGCGCAGGAGGCGAAAACGCGCCGCTACAAGCGCATGCGGGACTTTTTGAGCAAGCCCTGGGTGTACGAATTCTTCCCGGATCTCATCGACGACTGGCGCAGCCGGCAGGGCTCCGAGGATTACCGGAACGCGACGCCGCTGATGCGGCGGACGCTGGTGATGGCCGTGAACGAGGATTTGTCCGGTCTGTTTGAAAAAGTGAGTGCGGAAACGCTTCTGATCTGGGGTGAAAACGACGACGCGACCCCGCTGTCCGACGGACAGAAGATGGAGACGCTGATGCCGAACGCCGGCCTGGCCGTGATCCCGGGGGCGGGGCATTACGCGTTTCTGGAGCAGCCGGCCGTTTTCGCCGGCATCCTGAAGGCGTTTCTGATGCCGCAGGACGAATCCGGGGAACCGCAGGGAGGTGAAGCATGATCTTTCTGTTTCTTCTTTGCGCGGCGCTTTCCGCGGCTTCGATTTGGTACGTGCTGCGTTACAATCTGCACATGTTCCAGCTGAACACCTACATGAACGGGGAGCAGATCACCTGGCTGCGCGGCAACTGGAAGCGCGAGGCGGTGATCGCCGTCCCGGCTGTGCTGTCGGTGCTTTCGGCGCTGCTTCTGGGCAAAGGCCTGCTCGTGAAGACGGCCGCGGCGCAGAAAGAGGGGAAGCTTCTTTCCTTCCTGCTGACCGGAGGACGGTCCGGCGCGCGCCTGGTCTTCGGGCTTCTGCTTCTGGTGCTTCTGGCCGCGGTGCTGGGCTTTACGGTGTACTATTTCCGCTTCCTGAAGCGGTATCTGACCAAGAAAAAACTGGTCTTTACCAACCGGGTCAAACGCCAGGCCGCGACGGCGCTGGTGCTGTGCGCGGCGGGCATCCTTCTGTGCGGCCGGCTGTTCGGGGCCGCGGGCGCGCTGGCGGCGGCCAACGTGCTTTGCATGCTGCTGCCGGTCATGATTCTTCTGGTGAATCTCATCAACCATCCGATGGAGAAGGCCGTCAACCGCTATTACCTGAACGACTGCAGGCGCCTTCTGGCCGAGAATCCGGACCTGGTCATCATCGGCATTACGGGCAGCTACGGGAAAACCAGCGTCAAGTATTATCTGCAGACCCTGCTGCAGGATCATTTCAACCTGCTGATTACGCCCGGCAACTTCAATACGCCGCTGGGCATTACCCGGACGGTGCGCTCGTCCCTGCGTCCCACCCACGAGGTGTTCCTCTGCGAAATGGGGGCGCGCTACGTGGGCGAGATCAAGGAGATCTGCGACCTGGTCCACCCGGATCACGGCATCATCACGTCCATCGGCCCCCAGCATCTGGAAACCTTCGGGGGCATCGAACAGGTGATTTCCACGAAGTTCGAGCTGGCGGACGCGCTTCCGGAAGGGGGTATGCTGTTTGTCAACGGCGACAACGAGTACATCCGCGGGCAGATCGCGAAGTACCCGGGCGCCGTCCGCTACCAGACACAGGTCTGGGCAGACGCGGTGCCGGCGGCAGCCGCCTCGATGCGCCCGCAGCCCGCGGCCGCTGAAAACCCGGCCTCCCTGTGGCCGGAGCTCTCCGCGAAACCGGCGGCTGCGGCGGAAACCGGCCGGAGCGCCGCGTATGAGGACTATTACGCGACGGAGATCTCGGTTTCGTCCCGCGGAACCGATTTCACCGTGACGGCGCCTTCGGGCGAGACGGAGCGCTTCTCCATGCACCTGATCGGCCGGCACAACGTGATCAACGTTTTAGGCGCCATCGCGGTTGCCCACAAGCTGGGCATTTCGCTTCCGGCACTGAAGGTGCCGGTGCGGCGATTGGAGCCGGTGGAGCACCGGATGCAGATCAAGCCCGGGGCGGCGGCCACCATCATCGACGACGCCTACAATTCCAATCCGATCGGCTCGCGGGCGGCGGTGGAGACGCTCGCCATGTTCGATGGTGTGCGCATCCTTGTCACGCCCGGCATGGTGGAGCTTGGCGAACAGGAAGAAGAATACAATTATAAATTCGGCACGTATGCGACCGGCTGCTGCGACCATATCGTCCTGGTGGGACCGAAGCACACGGAGCCGATTTACCGGGGCGCTGTGGACGCCGGCTTCCCCGAAAACCGCATCGCGGTGTTCGGACGGATCGAGGAAGCCATGCAGTACGTCTACGCGATCAAGGATCACGGGCACAAATACATTCTGCTCGAGAACGATCTGCCGGATAACTACTGACGATCACTTTGCGCGTTTCGCGGGCCGGGGAACGGACCCCGCGCATCAGACGCGCCGCCCATGGGAAGGACACAGGAGGAGAGTATGAAAACAAGAGTTGCGGTTCTGTTTGGCGGCAAGAGCGTGGAACATGAGGTTTCTGTCATTTCCGGCATTCAGGCATACATGAACATCGACCGTGAAACCTACGACGTGATGCCGGTCTACATCTCCAAGCAGAACGAAATGTACATCGGCGACCGGATCGGCGACATCGATGCCTACAAGGACATCGACAGGCTGCTGTCCGAATCCCGCCGTGTCATCCTGATCAACGAGGAGCAGCGCTACTACTTCATGCCGTATCCGCGCCGGCTGTTCCACAGCGAAATGGTGGAAATCGACGTCGTGCTTCCGGTGGTGCACGGCACCAACGTGGAAGACGGCGCGCTGCAGGGCTATCTGAAGACCGTGGGTGTGCCCTTCGGCGGCTGCGACGTAACCGCCTCCGCCATCGGCATGGACAAATACGTCCAGAAGGCCGTGCTGAAGGACAACGGCGTGCCGGTGCTCGACTGCCTGCGGTTCTTCACGAAGGATTACGCCGACATCGAGCGCGTCATGGACACCGTGGAAGCCCAGATCGGCTACCCGGTCATCGTCAAGCCCGTGAACCTCGGTTCGAGCGTGGGCATCGGCCTCGCCCATGACCGGGAGGAACTCTACAGCCGCCTTGACGACGCCTTCCGCTATGCCGGCTGCGTGCTGGTGGAGCGCGGCATCCTGAAGCTGCGCGAGATCAACTGCGCGGTGCTCGGCGACGAAAACGAAGCGATCGCCTCGGAGTGCGAGGAGCCGATGCATACCGGCGAAATCCTCGACTACAAGGATAAATACGTCAACCAGGGCAAGAACGGCAAATCCGAAGGCATGGCCGGTGTCAGCCGCCGGATTCCGGCGGACCTTTCGCCGGAGGCGCGTGAATTCGTGCGCGACATGGCCGTGCGTGCGTTCCAGGCCCTCGGCTGCAGCGGCGTGGCGCGCATCGATTTCATGATCGACGAAGAGGACGGAAGCCTCTTCTTCAACGAAATCAACACGATCCCCGGGTCGCTGGCCTTCTATCTGTGGGAGCCCGTCGGCATTGCCTATCCGCAGCTTCTGGACAGCCTGATTACCCTGGCGCTTCGCCGCCGCCGTACCCAGGATACCCTGACCTTCACCTTCGACACCAACATCCTGAACATGCAGACCTTAGGCGGTGCGAAGGGCACAAAAACCATGTAAAGGAGTGTGACGGATGATTCGTCTGATTCTGGCCGGCATCTTTGTCGTCCTGTTTCTGATCTGCAGCATCCCGATCTTCGGGATCGAGTGGCTGATCGGGAAGCGGAATCCCGCACTGCGGGATCAAAGCAGCCTGCACATCGTGCAGTGGGCCTTTCGCGTGGTGCGCGTCATCGCCGGAACGCGCCTTGTCGTGATCGGAGAGGAGAACCTTCCGAAAGACGAGGCCGTCGTCTACATCGTAAACCACCGCAGCATTTTCGATATCGTATTCACCTATCCGCTCTGCCCGGGGCTGACCGGCTTCATTGCCAAAAACGCGCTGGAAAAGGTGCCCCTTCTGCGGGTCTGGATGCGCCGGCTGTACTGCCTGTTTCTGGACCGTGACGATATCCGCGCCGGCGTGAAGATGGTGCAGACCGCCGCGGAATTCGTGCAGAACGGGATTTCGGTTCTGATTTTCCCGGAAGGAACGCGTTCCCGCGAAACGGACATGCTGCCGTTTAAGGGCGGCAGCTTCAAAATCGCGACGAAGTCCGGCGCGCGCATCGTCCCGATCGCCATCACAAACAGCTCCGCAGTCTTTGAAGACCATCTGCCGTGGCTCCGCCGGTCCACCGTGATCCTGCAGGTGGGCACCCCCGTCGAGACGAAAAATCTTTCCATGGAAGAAAAACGTGCGCTTCCGGAACAGGTGCAGACACGGATCGCGGAAATGCTCAAAGAAAACGCGGCTGTCTGGGAAGAGAAGGCGCTGCCGAAGGAAAAAGAACGGCCGCACAGCATCAGCAATCCGTCTTTATAGGCACTGGACAAATTGTAACAGAGATGTTACAATACTATGCGCTTGCATGCAGGGGGATCCTGCGGGCAGGCAAAAGCTTTATTTGACAGTTATTGGGAGGAAAGAGTTTTATGGAGCAGGCAGATTTCGAGAAGGTGCGCGCCTCCGTTCAGCAGCAGTGCGGCAGCAGAGTGCGGATTCAGCTGGACAGGGGACGCAACAAGGTGGATATTCAGGAAGGCGTGATCAAGGAAGCGTACCCGAGTGTTTTTACCATTTTAATTGACAACCGGGAGAGCAAGAAACCCGCGCAGCTGCTTTCGTTCAGCTACACCGATATCATCACCAAAGAAATCCGCATGCAGCTTTGCGAAGCATAAAGGAATTTCTCATGCATACTATTTTCCGGAAAAAGAACAGCAAACAAACGATGTTGCGTATCCCGGCACTTCTTCTGGCGGCCTGTGTCGTCTTAGGAAGCCCGCTTGCGGCAAAGGACGTACAGGCGGTTCGTTCCATTACGGAAATCGACGCGGAAATCAGCAGCTTAAAGAGCCAGATCAGCTCCTTGAACAGCCAGATTTACAACGTCGTTGCCGAGATCAATCAGCTGGAGTCCGACATCAGCGAAAAGGAAAACGAGATCGCGGTGACCACCGAGAACCTGCGTCTGGCGGAAGAGGCTGCGTTTAAGCAGTACGAGGACATGAAGGTCCGCATCCGCTACATGTACGAGAACGGGCAGACGAGCATGCTGACGACGCTTCTGGAGTCGGGCAGCGTGTCGGATTTCCTGAACCGGGTGGAGTATTCCAATTCGATTTACGATTATGACCGCGACCTCCTCGACGCCTACGGCGGCCTGTGCATGGAGATCAGCGACATGAAGGCCCGCCTCGAGCAGGAGAACGCGGAGCTGCAGGTGCAGAAGGACACGCTTCAGCAGAAGAAGACATCTCTGAATTCGATGGTCAATTCCAAGCAGGGTCAGCTGTCCAACGCACAGGAAGAGAAGAAGGAAGCCGAGCGGATCGCCGCATATATGGCCTGGCTTGAAGAGCAGCGCCGGATTGCGGAAGAGAAGCGCCGCCAGGAGGCGGAAGCGGAGCGCCAGCGCCAGGCGGAGGCAGCCCGGGCGGCTGCGGCCCGCGCGGCACAGACCTCCTCCGGTTCCGGTTCGGGCAGCTCCTCCGGACAGACCTACGTACCGGCCTCCGGCAGCAGCGGAAGGACCTATTCCGGCAGCGGCAGCGCGATTGTCGCCTATGCGAAGCAGTTCGTCGGCAACCCCTACGTCTGGGGCGGCAACAGTCTGACGAACGGCTGCGACTGCTCCGGTTTCGTGCATCTGGTGTATGCCCACTTCGGCATCCCGACGCCCCGTTATTCGCAGGCCTTCGCGTCCGTGGGACGCGCCGTCAGCTCCGACCAGCTGATGCCGGGTGACATCATCGTCTATCCCGGACACGTCGCGATGTACGCCGGCGGCGGCCTCATCGTGGAAGCACAGGATTACAGTCACGGCATTACGGCAAACCGCGCCTGGAACAGCGGCCGCGTCACTGCCATTCGCCGTCTGGTAGAGTAAGTTTTTTATGCGGGCCGGAGAGATTCTCCGGCCCGCTGTCGGTAGGAGAGAAAAGGATGAAGATCGGACGGAACGATCCCTGCTGGTGCCACAGCGGGCTGAAATACAAGAACTGCCATGAACCGATTGAACGGAAGATCGCGGCATACGCCCGCGAGGGACACATCGTCCCGGACCGCAGCCTTTTAAAGACGCCGGAGCAGATCGAGGGCATCCGCCGCGCCGCGAAGGTCAACATGGAGGTGCTGGATACCGTGGCCGCGCAGATCAAAGAGGGCATGCCGACGTCGGAAATCAACCGCATCGTCCACGAGACCACCACGGCCTTGGGCGGCATTCCGGCGCCGCTGAACTACGAGGGCTTCCCGTACAGTGTGTGTACGTCGGTGAATTCCCAGGTCTGTCACGGTTTCCCGTCAGACAAGGTGATTTTAAAGAGCGGCGACATCATCAACGTGGACTGCACCACGATCAAGGACGGCTATTACGCGGATTCGTCCCGCATGTTTCTGATCGGCGACGTGTCCGACGAGGCGCGCCGGCTGGTGGAAGTGACGAAGGAGTGCTGTGATCTGGGGCTTGCGCAGGTGCGGCCCTGGGGCTTTCTCGGCGACATCGGCCAGGCCGTCAACGACCACGCGAAGGAAAACGGCTATGAAGTCGTTCGTGAAATCGGCGGTCACGGCTGCGGCGAGGATTTCCACGAGGATCCCTTCGTCAGCTTCGTGACGACGCGGGGCACGGAGATGCTGCTGGTGCCCGGCATGTGTTTTACCATCGAGCCGATGATCAACATGGGCTCGCACCGGGTCTATACCGATAAAAAGAACGGATGGGAAGTGTATACGCTCGACGGAAGCCTGTCCGCGCAGTGGGAATACCACGTGCTGGTGACGGAAGACGGATATGAAGTGCTAAGCCGGTAGAATCCGGTTCACCCTGGGGCCGGGGCCGGTCCCGGGGTTTTTTTGTGTACAGATCGCAGGACACAACATAAGAGGGGATGCTGATTCCGATCAACATCCCCTCTTATTCAAAGAGTTCTGCAATATCCAATGGACTGTACCTCGTTCTTTCTTTTGCAGAATGGTTTATTCAGTTTCCATGTACGTTTTGCTGTTTTTTCAATCTATTTGCAGCTGTTTATGAAATTGTGTTACCGATGTTTCCTGTTCGGCCGTCCTTGCGGCCGGGGTGGCATCTTTCTTTTTCGTCTCTTCTTGTCTGACAATCTCCTTGTCCAGCTTCCGCGACGATGATCGAATCGATGCATCTATGTGAACTTTTAAACTCCTTCCCGCGCTGCCATCATATATGCTTCATTCTTGTTTCACTTCTTATTTCTGGCTTTGTCTGCCACCTGCCAAAACGGCATCTGTTTTAAAGTGGAATGTATATGAGCGAACGGGTTTTCCGACTTATACCGGCCGGAAGACGGTTCCGTGAGAATTTAACTGTTCGGTGGTTTGTCCTCCTTTCGTTTAGATTTGGTCTCTTCCGAATTTCTTTATTTTCGATCGAAACCTTCGGAAGAACTTTCGAGAGCTTTCTTTTCTCTCTGACTGTTGGAGCTTACTGCTGCTCTCTGTTTGTCTGTTCTTCTTATGGCCACATCATAAACCGTCAATCGTGATTTGTCAACCCCTATTTCAGAAACTTTTTCGAGATTATTGAAATTGAACAAACAATAATAAGATCTATTAGGCAAAAGTGCGGAAAACGGAGCCGCAAACCGCAGAGGAAATGCAGCGGGAAGTGGAAAATCGCAGGGAGAAGTGGTAAAATTGAGCGGATTGTAATACAGACTGAGGAGTATCGAAAAGGCCGCACACGCGGGTTTTCGATCAAAGGAGAATGCATGAGTATCATTGATAAGATTTTCGGTACGCACAGCCAGCGGGAATGCAAACGCTTAGAGCCGATCGTGGATCAGATCGAAAGCTACCGCGACGGGATGAAGGCGCTGTCCGATGAGGAGCTCCGTGCAAAGACACCGTATTTTAAAGAACGCCTGGCCAACGGCGAAACCTTAGACGACATCCTGCCCGAAGCTTTTGCCGTCGTCCGCGAAGCCGCGCTGCGCGCCATCGGCATGGAGCCCTTCCGGGTCCAGCTCTTAGGCGGCATCGTGCTGCACCAGGGCCGCATTGCTGAGATGAAAACCGGTGAAGGTAAAACCCTTGTGGCGACACTGCCTTCCTATCTGAACGCCCTTGAAGGCGAGGGCGTCCAGGTCGTCACGGTCAACGATTACCTGGCCAAGCGTGACGCGGAGTGGATGGGCGAGGTGCACCGGTTCTTAGGACTGACCGTCGGCGTCGTCCTAAACGACATGAGCAAGGAAGAACGCCAGGAAGCCTACAACTGCGACATCACCTATATCACGAACAACGAGCTCGGTTTCGACTATCTGCGTGACAATATGGTCGTCCGCGAGAAGGACATGGTTCAGCGCAAGCTGCATTACGCCATCATCGACGAAGTCGACTCGGTCCTGATCGACGAAGCCCGCACACCGCTGATCATCTCCGGACAGAGCGGCAAATCCACCAGCCTCTATGAGGCCTGCGACGTGCTTGCCCGCCAGATGCACCGCGGCGAGGACATGCCGGAATACACGAAGATGGACGCCCTGATGGGCGTGACGCCGGACGAGACGGGCGACTACATCGTCAACGAAAAGGACAAGGTCGTCAGCCTGACCCAGGACGGCACGAAGCGCGTGGAGGAGTTTTTCCACATCGAGAACCTTTCCGATCCGGAGAACCTCGAAATCCAGCACAACATCATCTTAGCTCTGCGCGCCCACAACCTGATGCACCGCGACCAGGACTACGTGGTCCAGGACGACCAGATCCTGATCGTCGACAGCTTCACCGGCCGTATCATGCCGGGCCGGCGCTATTCCGACGGTCTGCATCAGGCCATCGAGGCGAAGGAGCACGTGAAGGTCAAGCGGGAAAGCCAGACGCTGGCCACCATCACCTTCCAGAACTTCTTCAACAAATACGAGAAGAAGTGCGGCATGACCGGTACGGCGCTGACGGAGGAGCAGGAATTCCGCGACATCTACGGCATGGACGTCGTGGAGATTCCCACGAACCTGCCGGTGGCGCGTGTGGACCATGAGGACGCCGTCTACAAGACGCAGAAGGAAAAATTCGCGGCGGTCATCGAGGAGATCAAGGCCGCCCATGAAAAGGGACAGCCGGTGCTGGTGGGCACCATCACCATCGAGACCTCGGAAATGCTCGGCAAAGCCCTGCGGAGAGAGGGCATTCCGCACAACATCTTAAACGCGAAATACCATGAAAAAGAAGCGGCCATTGTCGCCGACGCCGGTCTGCACGGCGCCGTGACCATCGCGACGAACATGGCCGGCCGTGGTACCGATATCAAGCTCGACGACGAAGCGCGCGCCGCCGGCGGTTTAAAGATCATCGGCACCGAGCGCCATGAATCCCGCCGTATCGACAATCAGCTGCGCGGCCGAAGCGGACGTCAGGGCGACGTGGGTGAATCCCAGTTCTTCATCTCCCTCGAGGACGACCTGATGCGCCTGTTCGGTTCCGAGCGCCTGATCGATACCTTCACCCGCTTAGGCGTGCCGGAGGGCGAGCAGATCCAGCACCGGATGCTGTCGTCCGCCATCGAAAACGCCCAGAAGAAGATTGAAAGCAACAACTTCGCGATCCGTAAAAACCTGCTTGAATACGACCGCGTCATGAACGAACAGCGGGAGATCATCTACGAGCAGCGCCGCCGCGTGCTGGCCGGCGAGGATATGAAGAGCAATATCCTCGACATGATCAGAAGCAACATCGAAAACGGCGTGGACCAGGTCATTTCCTCGGAGCTGGGCAAGGACGAGTGGGACTTAAAGGAAATCAACCGCAGCGTGCTGCGCATCATTCCCATGGCGCCGTTGATGCCGTCCGACGTCGAAAAGATGAAAGGACCGGAGGACGTCAAGGAATTCTTCCTTGCGCGCGCACTGAAGCTCTATGAGGCCAAGGAAGCCGAATTCCCGCGGCCGGAGGACTTCCGTGAGGTGGAGCGCGTCATCCTGCTGCGCGTCATCGACCGCCGCTGGATGCAGCACATCGACGACATGGACCAGCTGCGTCAGGGCATCGGCCTGCAGGCTTACGGCCAGCGCAACCCGGTGGACGAATACAAAATGGCCGGCTACGACATGTTAGACGCGATGAACGACGCCATCCGCGAAGAAACCGTCGCGCTTCTGTACCGCGTCCGCATCGAACGCAAAGTTGAACGCGAAGAAGTGGCGAAAGTCACCGGCACCAACAAAGACGACAGCGCCTCCAGCGGACCGAAACGCCGCAAAGAAGCCAAAATCTACCCGAACAGCCCCTGCCCCTGCGGCAGCGGCAAAAAATACAAATACTGCCACGGCGCGAAACAGGCATAAGTGACAAAAGGGACAGGCACTTTTGTCATACAATGAGTCAAAAGGGACATTCCCTTTTGACTCATTTTCTGAAGAAGGGGTGAAGCATGCGATTTGTGATTCAGAGAACGACGGAAGCGTCCGTTTCGGCAGACGGCGAGGTGCTGGGGAAGATCGGCACCGGGTTCGTGGTGCTGATCGGCGTCGGCGAGGGTGACACGGAGGAGATCGCGGACAAGATGATCCGCAAGATGACGGCCCTTCGGATTTTTCAGGATGAAAACGACAAGACCAATCTGTCCTTAGCGGACGTGGGCGGCGAGCTGCTCCTGATCTCGCAGTTTACGCTGTACGCCGACTGCAGAAAGGGCAACCGGCCGAGCTTTATCCACGCGGGCGATCCTGCGAAGGCCGAAGCGCTGTACGACTACATTGTCTCGCGCTGCCGCGAGGCAGGCTGGCACTGCGAAACCGGGTCCTTCGGCGCGTACATGCAGGTGCAGCTGGTAAACGACGGACCCTTTACGATCGTGCTGGACAGTGAGAAACTGTAAGGTGTGATGCAAAACAGATGTAAGAGCAGGCCATGGGAAACCATGGCCTGTTTTGCGCCGTGACGGTACCCCTGAGACGCTTGCGGAGTCCGATTTAAGCAAAGATCATACGAAATCAGCAAATGCCATTCGACAGCCGGCATAGAATGGAAAGGAATTCCGGCATAATCGGGCAAATCAGGAAATGGGAAGGGGACTGCCATGATCAAGGAACTGCTGATTTCCAACCAGTTTGCGCCGCTGGGGCTCGACGAGCCGCCGCGGTTTACATGGAAGGTGGAAGCGGATCACGAAAACGCGTTTCAGACCGGCTTTCGGATTGTGGTGGCCAAATGCGTCCGGACGGCGGACGAAACGGTATGGGACAGCGGATTCGTGCCCTCGGCCGAATCGGTCTGTGTGCCCTATGACGGGCCCGCGCTCGAACCTTGCACGCCGTATCAGGTGCAGGCGACCGTAACAGACAGCGCCGGACAGGTCCATGAGGGCACGGCTTCATTTGAAACCGGGCTTTTCGCCGGAACGGAAGCCGCCCCGCGGATCGAATCCGGACGCATCGTGCACGGGGCGGCATCCGCGGACTGGCACGCGAAATGGATCACGGCATCGGAGGAACTCTGCGAAGAGTCCTGCCCGGTGTTTGAAAAAGAGATCGCGATTCCCTTTGCCGTGGCGAAAGCCCGCCTGTACGTGACGGCGCTGGGACTTTACGAGGCGGCCGTCGACGGCAGAAAAGCCGGCAGCCGGTTCTTTGCGCCCGGTTTTACGTCCTACAATCATGCGGTTCAGTACCAGACCTGTGACGTGACAGAACAGGTGCGGGCCGCGAAGGACGGCGCCGTCACGCTTTCGATCACGGCCGCGAACGGCTGGTATGCGGGCTATCTGAACGGCGACGGCAGCCGTCATCTGTACGGCGACCGGCCGGCCATTCTGGCCGAACTGCACCTGACTGCGGCCGACGGCCAGGAACAGACCGTCGGTACCGACGGCTCCTGGACGGTGCGCACCGGGCAGATCCGCTCGTCGGAAATCTACATGGGTGAAACCCAGGACCTGACGAAAGATCTTCGGCTCCGCCGCGAGCAGGCGCAGGTCTTCGACGGAGATACCCTGCCCTCCGCGGCCGAAAAGCCGCTGGTGGATCCCGGAAACGGCGATCACCGATGGATCGTCGCGCAGCAGGACGAAGGCGTCTTTGTGCAGCAGCGGATCCCTGTCAAAGAGGTGCTGATCACGCCCGCCGGGGAACTGGTGCTGGATTTCGGCCAGAACATGGCAGGGCTGGTGGAGGTGACGCTGCCTGCGCTGGCGGAGCCCTGTAAACTGGTGCTGCAGCACGGCGAAGCCCTCGACGCGGCGGGCAATTTCTACAACACCAACCTGCGCACGGCCCGCTCGGAAGACGTCTTTATCGCGGACGCATCTTCGGCCGGGAAAACGGTGATGGCCCATTTTACCTATCATGGCTTCCGCTACGTGCGGGTGACGGGCCTGCCCCTGCCGGCGACGGCGGAAGAAAAAGACGCGGTCGCAGCCCTGTTTACCGCCTGTGCGCTGCACAGCGCGATGCGTCCCATCGGGCAGTTTTCCTGCAGCCATCCACTGGTCAATCAGCTGATGAACAACATCGAATGGGGCGAGCGCAGCAACTTCTTCGACATCCCGACGGATTGCCCCCAGCGCGACGAGCGCCTGGGCTGGACGGGCGACGCGACGATCTTTTCGGAGACCGCCGGTCTGCTGTTTGACACGAAGCTCTTTTTCGCGAAGTGGCTGCGCGACGTGGCGGAGGAAACCGACGACGAACACGGCGTGCCCCACATCGTGCCGTCCGTGGTCGGAAAAGCGGTCGGCACCGCGGTCTGGAGCGACTGCGCGACATTCATCCCCTGGAATCTGTACATGGCGGGCGGCGACCGCGCGCTGCTGCGGGAGCAGTATCCGCTGATGAAGCAGTGGACGGAGTACATGATCCGCGCCTGCGGCGAGGAGGACCTCTGGACGAACGGTTTTCAGCGGGGCGACTGGCTGGCTTTAGACGCGCCCCAGTCCCGGCCGGGGCTGATGAGCGGCGGAACGGACAAAAACCTGGTCGCCAATATCTTTTTTGCCGAATCCGTGCGGCGGACCGCCTGCGCGGCCGAAGAACTGGGATACGGCGAAGACGCGGCGGCGTACCGGAGCCGATATGAGCGGATCAAAAAAGCCATTAACCGGGAGTATGTAACCCAAACCGGAAGAATTGTTTCGGAAACCCAGACCGCGGCCGCAATGCTGCTGCATTATGATATGATAGAAGAACAGTACCGGGAACGCGCCGCGTCGATTCTGAAGCGGACGGTGTCGGATCATGGCGGCCATCTGACCACCGGGTTTGTGGGGACGGCCAGCCTCCTGCCGGCGCTGTCGTCCTGCGGAATGCACGACGTGGCCGCGGAGATCCTGATGCAGCCGGATTATCCCGGCTGGATGTACGCCATCCAAAAAGGCGCCACGACGATCTGGGAGCGCTGGGATTCGGTGCATCCGGACGGATCGTTTGACGAATCCGGAATGAATTCCCTGAACCACTATTCCTACGGCTCGGTGGGCACCTGGCTGTTTGAAGACGTGGCAGGCATCCGGCCGGCCGCGCCGGGATGGAAGAAGATCCGCATCGCGCCGCGGCCCACCATGGGACTGCCCCGGGTGGAGGCGTCTGCCGAAACGCCCTACGGACGGGCGTCGGTCGATTCGCGGTGCGAAAACGGCCGGTATCGTCTTCGCGTGGAAGTACCGTTTAACACGACGGCGGAGATCGTCCTTCCGGGCAGCGGCGAGCGGGTTGAGACCGGATCCGGCGTCTTTGAGTACGAATATGATACGGATCTTTCCCTGACGGAGACGCGTTTTTCCATGCAGTCGACGATCGGGGCGCTGCTGGACGACCCCGAAGCCGGGCGCGTACTGACGAACGTGATGCCGGAGCTGGCGGAGGAATCGATCCGGGCGTATCTGCGGGGGCAGACGCTGGCACACGTGGCACAGCAGGCGCCGCAGAAGGCCGGGCAGATCGAAGCGATGCTGCGGAAGCTGTCTGAAAGCAGAATACAGGGGAACACATGAAACAGAGGGTTACATTTTCCGAAAAGATGCTGGCAGACGCCGCGGAAGAGTACGACCGCGACGAGGAAAGCCGGCAGCGGTACGTCCGAAGCGTCGGCGCCTATCTGGACGCGATTGAGCGTCTGGATCTCGACGCGGCGCAGGCATCGCTTCCGGACCTGACCTGGAGCGAGACGTTTCAGGATCCGGGTGAGAAACTGGAAAGTGCACGGTTTCGCGCGGCGTCCGTTTCGGCCTACGTATCGGACCGCATGGCGGCGCAGGGGGTCGCCTGGGAGATGACGCGGATGCTGCAGGAAATGCATATCAGCGCGATCCGGCGGGAGAATACGCTGGACGGACTCTATGAACAGCTGCGGATGATTGCGGCGGATGCCATTCAGCGCATCCGGTCCATCCGTCAGGACTGGACCGGGGACGTGGTGATTACCCGGTGCCGGGAGTACATCCTGTTTCACAGCCACGAGCCGATGACCATTGCGTCGATCGCGGAGGCTCTGGAGATCAACCCGCAGGTGCTGGCGCGCAAATATCGGCGGGAAACCGGGGAGGATCTCAAAACCGCCATCATGCGAACGAAGATGGAGGACGCGGAGCGCATGGTCCGCATGACGGATATGCCCATGTCGCTGATCGCCGAGAATGCGGGGTATTCCTCCCAGAGCCAGTTTACGCGGGTCTTTACCCGGGCGTTTGGCGTGACGCCTTCGGCCTACCGCGCGCAGGGCCTGAAGTATGTCAATAAAGAAAAACCCTGGATGCATTGACGAAATCGGATGAATTCGCACAAAAACTTCAGAAAGCATACGATATTGAACAATTCGATCCCAAAAACGCAAAACCACCCGTGAAAAGAGCGTATCCTCAGGGTGTAAGACAAAAACAAAGATCCTTCCGCCGGACCAGAATCGACCGGCACCGGAAGGGGAACGTCAGAATCTGAGGAGGAACGAAAGATGAGGGGAAAGAAAACAGCAGCACTGATTCTGGCTGTGATGACGGCTGTCGGCCTCCTGGCCGGCTGCGGCGCTTCCGGCGGAACAAACGAGCCTGAAACGGCCGTGGAAGAAAACGTGCCCGCCGCGGAGCAGGACGAACAGCAGGAGCCGGAAACCGTCACGCAAGACGCCGGGGAAGAGCAGGCACAGAGTGAATCGGAGACCGCACCGGAACCGGAGGAAGAGCCGGACGAGTTCGCCGGACTGCCGGCGTCCTACAACATCCTGATCGGCAACACGGAACCGTCGTTCTTCTATGCGGATTATCTGGACAACCCGACCTTAAGCTATCTTCTTGAAAAGGAATGGAACGGCAAGGAGATTACGCTCAAAGTGGACGCGCTGCCGGACGGCTCCCAGCAGGATGCCATGAACACGCTGATCGCCACCGGGGAATACCAGGATCTGATCCCGGTATCCTACTGTGCGGATTCCCCCGCGGCGCTCTACGAGGACGGTGTGCTCCTCGACGTCGGACAGTATCTGAAGTATATGCCGAATTATTCGGCCTGGCTGGACAGCCATCCGGATCTGGCCTCGCAGATGTACGTGAACACGAGCGACGGACGCAAGATGCTGCAGCTGTACATCGTGTGCGACGTGCCGGAGGATTTCTGGGGCGGCTATCTGTACCGCAGAGACTGGATTGTCAAATACGGAAAGAACCCGTCCACCGGCGCGGCCTTCAGCGGAAAGTACACGAACGACGCGAAGGACAGCTGGGAAGACGACGTGGTGTTCCCGAGTTACTATGACGACGATCTGCGCGCCTTTGTGCAGAAGAACATCGACCCGGACTGGGAAGGCGGCGATCCCATTTTCATCTCTGACTGGGAGTGGATGCTGGACATCTTTGCCGAAGCACTGGAGAAAGAAGGTATTACGGACGGCTACGCGATGCAGCTTCCCTACCGGGGCAGCAACGGCAACGGCATGCTGGAGTCCGGCTTCGGCGGCGGCTGCGGATCGTTCTATCTCGACGAGGACGGCGTCTGCAGAAACGGCTACACCTCCGAGCATCAGCGGGCATTTTTAACCTGTCTTGCAACCTGGTATAAAAACGGCTGGATCGATCGGACCTTTGACGAAAAAACCTCGGACGCCCTGTTCTGGAAGGTGGACATCCCGTCGGTTTACGCCGGCAAGGTGGGCTGCTGGTACGGGCAGCAGTCGGCGGTCGGCAGCCTGCTGGAGAGCGCGGAAAACGCCGCGACGGAAGGCATCTGTGTCTACGGCGCAGCGTATCCCGTGAACGATATCTACGGCAGCGCAGACGAGCAGATGAAACTGCCGGACACCTACTTCACCACCGCGAACATGGTGCAGAACGGCATGGCGCTGACGAACAAGCTGGAAGGCAAGGACATCGCCACGCTTCTGACCTTCCTGGATGATTTCTACACCGAAGAGGGCGGCCTGCTTCACAGCAAAGGCTTCTCCAAAGATGAGCAGGCGCAGCTGCAGAACGCGTTTTATAACGAATACGGTCTGCAGGACGGCGCCTACGACTTCGAGGAGCGCGACGGCGAGAAGTGGATTCTGAAGAATCCCGCCATCGAGCTGACCGACGGCCTGCAGTCTGCGGCGGCCTGCGGCCGGATCGCCTGCGGCATAAACATCAACGATCACGTCGACATGGGTTACACCGACGTGCTGCAGCACGCGCAGGACGAGTGGAACCGGTACGCCAACACCGGCACGATTCCCGGACTGGTGACCGGGCAGCTGAATGAGGAACAGAATGAGTTTACATCCCTGATGAACAGCAATCTGCTGACCGCCACGGCCGTCTGGCTGCCCCAGTTCATCAAAGGGGATCTGGACATCGAAAACGACGCCGACTGGCAGAAGTGGTGCGACGAAGTCGGTGCGCAGCAGCCGGAGAAATACGTAGACTACATCAACGAAGTGCTGGGAAACTAGCGAAACCAAATGATAAAAAGGACACAGGGACAGGGCAACGCTTTGTTCTTGTGTCTTTTTTGTATTGACAACGCAAGTCAAATGATTTACTTTGTATGTAAGGAGGTGAACGATATGGCACAGTCAATGGTGAATTTCCGTATGGATACAGAACTGAAAAACAATATGGATGCTCTTTGCAAAGAACTGGGAATGAACATGACGACAGCGTTTACGATGTTTGCAGTTAAAATGACGAGAGAACGGCGGATTCCATTTGAGGTTTCCCTGGATCCGTTTTACTCTGAAAGTAATCTTTCCTGGCTTAAGGAAGTGACTTCGGAGATCGACAACGGGAAATCGGTGTTAAAGGAGCATTCTCTGATTGAGGACTGATCTATGGGACTTTTATGGGATGACAGAGCATGGGCTGAGTATTTGCAGTGGCTGAGCGAGGACCGAAAAACCCTCAAACGGATCAATCTGGTATTAAAGGATGTACAGAGAAACCCGTATGAGGGAATTGCAAAACCGGAGCCACTCAGGGGAGATCTCAGCGGATGGTGGTCACGAAGAATTGATGCAGCAAACAGGATTGTGTATCGATATGATGGGCAAAATGTAATTATTGCATCATGCAAAGGACACTATGATGACAGAATCGATCTTTAAACTACACTCCCCGTATGCCCCTACGGGAGATCAGCCCCAGGCCATCGATGCCCTGGTGGCGGGTTTTAAAGAGGGCAACCAGTTTCAGACTCTAAAGGGCGTTACCGGCAGCGGCAAAACCTTTACCATGGCCAATATCATCGCGGCCTTAAACAAGCCCACCCTGGTGATTTCCCACAACAAGACCTTAGCGGGCCAGCTCTACGGCGAGTTCAAGGAGTTTTTGCCGGAAAACGCCGTGGAGTATTTTGTGACGTATTACGACTATTACCAGCCCGAGGCCTATGTGCCCCAGACGGACACCTACATCGCCAAGGATTCGTCCATCAACGACGAGATCGACCGGCTGCGCCTGTCCGCCACGGCGTCCATGGCGGAGCGGCGGGACGTGATCATCGTGGCTTCCGTGTCCTGCATCTACGGCATCGGCTCGCCGGAGGACTACGAGAACCTGATGATCTCCCTGCGCCCCGGCGACCGCAAGGACCGGGACGACGTGATCAAAGAGCTGATCGCCATGCAGTACGTGCGCAACGACATGGATTTCACCCGAGGCACCTTCCGCGTGCGGGGCGACGTGCTGGATATCTTCCCGGCCAACGTGCCGGATTATTCCTACCGGGTGGAGTTTTTCGGGGACGAGATCGACCGGATCACCCAGATGGACGTGCTGTCCCAGACACCGAAGCGGCAGATGGAGCACGTGGCCATTTTTCCGGCGTCCCACTACGTGGTGCCGAAGGCGAAGCTGGACCGCGCCTGCGAAACGATCGCGGCGGAGCTGGACGAGCGGATCCGCTATTTCCGCGGGGAGGACAAGCTCTTAGAGGCCCAGCGGATTTCCGAGCGCACCAATTTCGACATTGAAATGCTTCGGGAAACCGGTTTCTGCAGCGGCATTGAAAACTATTCCCGCCATCTCACCGGCGCGCTGCCCGGCGAGGCGCCGAAGTGCCTGGTGGACTATTTCGGCAACGACTTTCTGATCATCGTGGACGAAAGCCACATCACCATCCCCCAGATCCGGGGCATGTACAACGGCGACCAGGCGCGCAAAAAGGTGCTGGTGGACTACGGCTTCCGCCTGCCCTCCGCCCTGGACAACCGGCCCTTAAACTTCGGCGAATTTGAGGACAAAATCGACCAGATGCTGTTCTGCTCCGCAACACCGGGAGAGTATGAAGAAATGCACGAACTGGCCCGGGCCGAGCAGATCATCCGCCCCACGGGCCTGCTGGATCCGGCCATCGACGTGCGGCCGGTGGAAGGGCAGATCGACGATCTGATCGGCGAAATCCGAAAGGAGACCGACAAGGGCAGCAAGGTGCTGATCACCACGCTGACCAAGCGGATGGCCGAGGATCTGACGGACTACATGCAGGAACTGGGCATCCGCGTGAAGTATCTGCACTCCGACATCGACACCTTAGAGCGGGCGGAAATCATCCGGGATCTGCGCCTGGGCGTGTTTGACGTATTGGTCGGCATCAACCTGCTGCGGGAAGGTCTGGATATTCCGGAAATCTCTCTGGTGGCCATTCTGGATGCGGACAAGGAAGGCTTCCTGCGGTCGGAGACCTCGCTGATCCAGACCATCGGCCGGGCGGCCCGAAATGCCGAAGGCCACGTCATTATGTATGCGGATACCATCACGGATTCCATGCGCGCCGCCATCGACGAAACGGAGCGCCGGCGGAAAATTCAGCAGGAATACAACGAAGCCAACGGCATTACACCCCAGACCATCAAAAAGGCGGTGCAGGACGCCATCCGCATCTCCAAGGAACTGGCGGCCGAGGAAGCATCCTTTACGAAGGATGTGGAAGGCATGACCGAAAAGGAACTGAAGGCGGAAATCGAAAAAGTCAAAAGGCGCATGGACCGCGCGGCAGGGGACTTAAACTTCGAAGCGGCAGCGGAATACCGCGATCGTCTGATCGAGATGAAAAAAATGCTGGAGGATATGAAATAGGGCAGAAGGAGGTATACTATGGGAAATGCTGTACATGACCCGAATCAGAATCACAGAAAAAAGCGGGCGTATTTCAATATCTTCGCCGTAATTATTCTGGCTGCAGTGCTGCTGATTGTCGGTATTTTTATGGTTCACTATCTGTTTTTTGATATCAACAGGATCAAAGGTGAAGAACTGATTTCGTCCTCGACATCACCGACCGGCGAATATGAACTTTCGGTTTACCGAAACAACGGAGGTGCAACGACAGGCTACGCGGTGCTTTGCACAGCCAGAGAAGTCAGCACAGACAAAGAAAGGAACATTTACTGGCAATATCGGATCGAAGATGCAACGGTAGAATGGGAATCCGATTATATTGTGGTGATTAACAATATCAGACTGGATGTCCGCAAGGATGCATATGACTACAGGAGAGCTGACAAGTAGGCAGGTGCATTCGAAGGCGTTATCGATAAAATAACAGAGGCTGGTACACGGAGCAAGCACTCCATGCACCAGCCTTTGTCGCGAAATAAGGCCTATCAAGCTTTACCGCAGTTCCACCAGTCCTACATCTTTTGCTGCACCCCAGAAAAGATTCCGGCCGGTTTCCGTTCCGGGTCCTCTGAACATTGAAGTCAGATCCAGATACAGGTCATCCTGCATATTTTCCGTGATGAGACATGCACAGTGGACGGTTCGCGTTTCGCCTGCCTCAATAACCGGGATGTGATTTTTCATGGTTGGCGTCATGCTTACGCCGGAGACATCGTAGTAGTCACTGAGCAGCGTGTGGGACAGGATCCGTGCCGTCACGTAGTCATAGGCATCAGTAACAGCCGGATCGACGTACAGCTTCAGATAATCATTCAGTTCCCGCCATATCCAGCGGTCATCGCCCCGTTCCAGAAGACGCAGTTCATGCATAAAGCACACATCTTTCAGAGCCTGATCGCCGGTGTTTTTGTACTCCACTGTGACATACAGCAGGCGGACCGGAATCGGGGTTTCGGCTACAGTGGTATCGATGCTTTCCATACCGTCGCCTGCCTTGATGTACTGCAGCGTGTCCGCCGTCAGGTTTCCCTCGGCATCCGTCAGTTCATACCAGCTTTTTTCATTCAGTACGCCCTCCGGCTGCAGGACGGACAGATTATCTAATATCTGAACATCCGTGACCGTGGCCTCAAGGGGCATCTGAGAGGAACCGAAGGTTGAGGCGTTCCAGAATGTGCTGAGGTCAATGGCTTCACCCACCTGGCGCAGATTGGCCATGTCTGCGGCGTCAAAGGTCAGATCTTCGTCTTCGGCCTGGCGGGCAGCGATTTCTGCATCTTTCATTTCCTGCGCCCGCCGCTGCAGGGCGATCTCGTCGCTGCGACGGGTCTCCATAATAAAACCTTCATCCCAGTCGGCGTCCATGATCATTGAGCCCCGGAGATCCGGGCCGGTAAAGGTTTGCTCTTCACCGGTAGGTGTCAGGGTTACGGATGCACCGGTTTTCTGTACTTCCTCGATCAGCGTTTCCGTATCCATCGCGCCGCCGGTGCTGGTCAGCCGGATGGTGATGATACGCAGAACTTCCGGAAACGGTATCTGCAGACTGACGCTTTCCTCCCCCGGTCCGACCAGAGTGGGTGCTTCAACGATCAGAAGGGACTCGCGGTCATTGACGATGACCGTGCGCTGTTCGACAACGTTTGTGGCCAGCGTCGGATCATCCGTGTCCATGATGGTGGAGATCAGTTTTCCTTTCAGAGACCAGTCCACCGTGACACCGTCCGCTTCCATCTTTGTGAAAAACATGTTGGTCGTCTCGCTGGGGGGAACCATCCCTTCCGGCAGGTATCCCACAGAGGTTTTTACGATCGGGATGGTGATGACATTGGAACCGAATCCTTCTGTCCGGATCGCAGAATCGGCGGATCCCTCTGCGGCGAGGGCCGGATCGGCAGTCTCCCTGTCAGCGGATGCATCGGAGGTTTCCCCCTCGGGGATCACTTCTATGGCATAAGGTGCTTTCTGTTCCGTGCGCAGACGATAGATCTGCACGCCGGCGTATGCGGTGCCCGCGCCCAGCAGGATCACCAGGCTAACCGCAGCGGCTGAACGCAGCAGACGGCGGGAACTTGCTTTTGTTTTGCGCTGATAACGGCGCAGCAGGGCTGCTTCACGCCGCAGGAAGTCATCGGAAAACGTGTGGTTTTCGGAAATCGCGTCAAATTCCTCCAGAGAAAGAGCAGGGGGAAGTGGATGTAGATCATGTGAATTCTGTCCCATTGAATAGTTCTCCTTTTCTTACTCGATTCCGGTGAAACGCCCTCCGCGGATCATTTCCAGACCACGCTGCAGGCGCTTTCGAACGGCAGCTTCCGACAGGCCTGTTGCCTGTGCGATTTCCTGCGTGGATGATTCCCGCACATATTTCAGATACAGGATCTCCTGATATTTTGGCGGAAGATGAAGCAGGACGGAGGGCATCTCATCATTAATCAGTGCCGGATCGGCAGATTCGTCCACCGTTTCGGCAGCCATCGGTTCGTCTGCGGCCAGATATTCATTTTCAGCCCGCCTCCGGTTTTTCCGGTAGATATCGATGGCAGCGGAACGGGTCACCTTGATGATGAGGTGTTTCGCAGACGCAGCGTCCGGATCAGGAATGCCTTTTCCCTGCTTCAGAAGTTTTTCCAATGCGTCCATGACGGCATCTTCGGCCTGAAATGGGTCATTTAGAATGGAAAAAGCAATATGATACATTTTTTGCTTATACAGTTGATAACAGCGGACGATGCTGTCTGTAGCGTCCTTATGCGGCACGTTGGTTCCTCCTGATGCAGATGGCTGTTAAAAGCTGTGATTGAGACGTCTCTGCTTATCATAACGAAAAAGAGATACAGTTTGTGACAGAGATTTATAATTCCTAAGTGAGAGTACGGGTGTTTCAAAGATCATTTTTTGCTTTTCATTTTGTATTATATACCTTTGTGTTATATAGTATTGTTACGGGGAATCCATTGGTATAAAAAGAAAAGACCTGTAGGCCCTTATGACGGATTATCTGTCGGCGACCTGTTCCGTGACAGTAATCCCCATGCCGTCCGTAATCTGCAGCGGAAAAATGCGAGTACTTGTTTAGAAGCAGCAACTTCTGAATAAAACCATCGATGCATGTATAAGGAGGAAAATCAGATGATCAGAGGAAAGAATATCTCAAATACAGTGAAAGCACGCACCAGATCAAAGGCAATCCCGGCGGTTTCCCTGGCCGGTCTGCTTGCGGCGGTCACCCTTTGCGGATGCGGCGCAGGCACCGCTGTGAATGCAGACGACGCCCAGGCAGCCGCCGGCGCGGCGGCTTCCGGAAGTGCGTTTCCGGTGACAATTCAGCCGGGACTGGGTGCACTTCCGGTGGAAGTGCAGGAACCGAATCAGGTGACTGTGTCGGCAAGCAGCACGGTTTATCTTGTGCCGGACAAGGCAGAGGTGAACCTGGGCGTGCGCACACGGAATGCGGATGTTACAATGGCACAGCAGGAAAACAACGAAACAATTGCAGCGGTCATTGAAGCCGTAAAAGCCCTCGGCGTGGACGAGAAAAGCATCCGGACAGGCAACTTCTCCATCTATGAGGACTATAACTACAACACAAACACCGTTCAGGCACATGTGGTTTCCACCTCGCTGACCATAAAGGATCTGGACATCGATCAGGCCGGTGAAGTGCTGCAGAAGGGCGTGGAAGCCGGCGCGAACGAAGCGAACGGTGTCCGCTTCACCTGCTCCGGCTACGATGAGGCATACAGGAAAGCTCTGGCCGATGCGGTGGACGCCGCCCGCATAAAGGCGGAAACGCTGGCACAGGCTTCCGGAAAGACACTCGGGGAGGTGTGCGCGGTAACGGAAGGATATCAGAACACCAACGCGCGGTATTCGTCCTCGAATGTAACCATGGAAACCGCCGCAGCGGACAAGGTGGTGATGATGCCGGGTGAATCGGAGATTACGGCACAGGTAACAGTGTCCTTCGAGATGGAGTAGGGAAAACAACAGTCTTACAGGGGGAGAAACGAGCCATGGAAAAAACCATTCTGATTGCAGACGACGCGGCTTTTATGCGGATGATGCTGAAAGATGTCATTCAAAAGGCCGGCTATGAGGTGATCGGGGAGGCCGGAAACGGCGCAGAGGCGGTCCGGTTATACCGCGAGCTGAAGCCGGCTATGGTGCTGATGGATATCACCATGCCGGAGATGGACGGCATAGAGGCGCTGAAGGAGATTCGGGCAGAGGATCCTTCTGCGCGCGTTGTGATGTGTTCCGCGATGGGCCAGCAGGCAATGGTAATTGAATCGATTCAGGCGGGCGCGAAGGATTTTATTGTAAAGCCGTTCCAGACGGAGCGGGTCGTGGAGGCGGTGAAAAAAGTGATCGGGTAAAACGCTCCGCTGTATGCAGCCAGACATTTCCGGAAACATAATGGTCAGAGAGTATCAGGGCAGAGGTGAGGAATGAAAGCAAGACAGCGTTCCATACTTTTATTCGTTACAGCAGCATTTCTGCTTTTCTCCGGATGCGGAGACGGATTGGCCGCCCCGGAACCTTCGGCGCAGCGGGAGATTTCGGATCCGGCGGACAGCCGGTCAACGATGGAGGCCGGGAATGACGCGGCGGCGCGGTATCAGGAGACGGTTCCGGAGATCGTTTCCTATGTGCGTACCGATGTTCGGAACACTTGCTTCTCCACATCCGGTGATATGGATTACATTTTGTCCGTGCCTGTGACTTACAGCCAGCTGACGGTTTCGGAAGAATCGGTGCTGTATCCCGGATTGACGGAGGCGATAAAGGCGCTGAACGAGACATGGAAACAGCGGATGACGGAGGAGTTTTCATCGCTGGCGGATGAGGCGGAGTCTGTGGCGGAGAGTCTGACGGACGAAGAACGATCCGCTCTTTTGCGTGACCATCATATGGAACCGGATTTCAGCCTGAACGATGCGGTTTATCTTCGAAGGCTGGATGACCGGGTTTTTTCCGTCCTGTATGAAATGATTATTCATAAACGGGAGTCGACACAGTATGTATACTGGGGCGCATCCTATGATCTTCAGTCAGAGCGAATGCTCAAACTGTCGGATATCATCGCAGATGAAGAAATGTTTTTCAAACTGGCGGTAATGGATCCGGTCACCGATGAACTCGCGGAGCAGATCCGGAACATATCAAACGAAATGATATGGACACTGGATGCGGATGCCGTAACGATTTATGTGCCGGTAAAGAACGAATCCGGGCAGCTGATCGGACAGACTGCGCATGCGTTCAGTATCCCGCTGGAAATGGCGTCCGGAGCAGTCAATGAGACCTATTGTCATGTGCCGGACGAATATGCTGTTGCGATGCCTTCCGGAATCCAGTATCGCGGGGATCCGGACCACAACGGAGAAACCGATTTCTGGACCATTTACAGAACGGATGATCCAATGCCGGAGAGCGGCATTGAAAGACAGTATAGTCTCTATTGGAACCTGAAGGAAATCTGGGTCCTTTCACAGCAGAACCTGTATGCGGTCTGGATGCATACCACGGATGGGGAGAACGTGCTTCTCCTCGGATTGAAGCATCCTTTTGACAGCCGGGAAGACTGCACATACTGTTGGAAACCGGGCACAGTGCCGGATAGAGAGGCGTCCGTGGTTCCGTACAGCTGGTACAGCAGGCGCCAGGTGGTTATTGATTCTTTCGAAACGACGACGGGAACGGTTCTGCCGGTGCTGCCATCTGCTTTTCTGATGGGAGGGGTGTATCCGGGTGTTCTGAGTGCATATGATTTTTCTCATATGGAAGGATATCAGATCTTTCGTGTGTCAGATTCCGGGATTCCCATTGCAGAAAACAGCATCTTTGAAATAGAGTATAATCCAAAACAGCGGGACCTGTTTTATTTGGAGTGCACGCTCCAGGATCTGGAACTTGAAGTGATCGATCGTTATGGCGTGCCAACCGGGCAGCGGGAAACCCTGCCCAAAGGCAGCCGGATTCAGTTTGTGCGTTCTGACGGCAGGGATTTTCTGGATATTTACAGCCCTCAAAAGTACTATCGTGCAGCGGTAACCCGGTCGTGGGATCAGATCTTCGTCAATGGATTGCCGGTGCTCGAAGTGTTCGGCTCCACAGGGGTGGCAGAGTAATCACAGACGGGCGGCCGGTTCCGTTTCCCTCTTGCAGGAATGGGTGCGCGGTGATAGAATAGAGCAGTCACAAATCGAACATATTTTCGAATCCGTTTTCTTCTGAGGTTTTGCATGGCTGCACACAAGCTGATCCGCATCCGCGGCGCCAGAGAACACAATCTGAAAAACTTAGACCTGGACATCCCGCGGGATTCCTTCGTGGTCTTTACAGGGCTTTCCGGTTCCGGAAAGTCCTCCCTTGCATTTGATACGATTTTCGCGGAAGGGCAGCGGCGCTACATGGAGTCGCTGTCTTCCTACGCGCGCCAGTTCTTAGGGCAGATGGAAAAGCCGGACGTGGAGAAGATCGAAGGCCTTCCGCCGGCCATTTCCATCGACCAGAAATCCACCAACCGAAACCCCCGTTCCACCGTGGGCACTGTGACGGAAATCTACGATTATTTCCGCCTGTTTTACGCCCGGGCGGGTATTCCCCACTGCCCGAACTGCGGCCGTGAGATCAGCCGCCAGTCCGTAGATCAGATGGTGGACGCCATCTTAGCCCTGCCGGAAGGCACGCGCATCCAGCTGCTCGCACCCGTCGTGCGCGGCCGGAAGGGCACCCATGAAAAGACCCTGGAGCGCGCCCGCAAAAGCGGCTACGTGCGCGTGATCTGCGACGGGAACACGTACGATCTGTCCGAGGAGATCAAGCTCGAAAAGAACATCAAGCACAACATCGAAATCATCGTGGACCGTCTGGTGGTGAAGCCCGGCATCGAGCAGCGCCTGACGGATTCGGCCGAGAGTGTCCTGAAACTGGCGGAGGGCCTGCTTTTAGTGGACGTCATCGGCGGCGAAACCATGCGTTTTTCCGAGAGTTTTTCCTGTCCGGACTGCGGTACGTCGATCGAGGAGATCGAGCCCCGCAGCTTTTCGTTCAACAATCCCTTCGGCGCCTGCCCCGAGTGCTACGGACTTGGTTATAAGATGGAATTCGACGAAGAGCTGATGATTCCGGACCCAAGTCTTTCCTTTAACCAGGGCTGCGTGCAGGCCATGGGCTGGCAGTCGGCCGACGATAAAAAAAGCTTTGCCCATGCGCTGCTCGAAGCGCTGGCGAAGGAATACGATTTCTCGCTGGACACGCCCTACGGCGAACTTCCCGCGGATGTGCGCCAGATGTTCGTGTACGGCGCGGACCGGGAGGTGAAGGTGCACTACCGCGGCCAGCGCGGCGTGGGTGTGTACGACGTGCTCTTCGAGGGCCTGATCGAGAACATGAAGCGCAAGTACCGGGAGACGGGGTCGGAGTATACCAAGGCCGAATACGAGACCTACATGCGCGTCAGCGACTGCCCGCTGTGCCATGGCCAGCGCCTGAAAAAGGAAGCCCTGGCCGTCACCGTGGGCGATAAAAACATCCACGAAATCACCCAGATGCCGGTGCGGGATCTGCAGGGCTTTCTGGAGGAAATCCATCTGTCCGCCTTCCAGCAGGCAGTGGGCGAGATGGTCTTAAAAGAGATCAAAAGCCGGGTGAAGTTCCTGGTGGACGTGGGACTCGATTACCTGTCCCTGTCCCGCGCGGCCGCGACGCTTTCCGGCGGCGAGGCCCAGCGCATCCGCCTGGCGACCCAGATCGGCTCCGGTCTGGTGGGCGTGGCCTATATCTTAGACGAGCCCAGCATCGGCCTGCATCAGCGGGACAATGACAAGCTGCTGGGCACTCTGAAGCAGCTTCGTGACCTGGGCAACACCCTGATCGTGGTGGAACACGACGAGGACACCATGCGGGCTGCCGATTACATCGTGGACGTTGGTCCCGGTGCGGGAAGCCACGGCGGTGAAATCGTGGTCAGCGGAACCCTGGAGGATGTGCT
>JAZQBE010000027.1:0-33953 GCA_045545575.1 Shuttleworthella sp. | reverse complement strand
TTCATCCGCGAAGACGAGCCCTACCGGCTGCAGGGGTTTGAAGTCGTAAGACACGAGTGAAAAACGGGAACGGGTGCCTGACCCCCGTCCCGAAAAAGTGGAACGGGGGTCAGGCACCCGTTCCACTTTTCTATTTTACGAACGCCAATGAATGCCGACGAACGCCGATGAACACCGACGAACGCCGACGAACGCCGATGAATTCCGATGAACTCCGATACATTCCGATCATGAAAGGAACGCACCCGAATGCCGGTTTGTGATGTCTGTTTCCGCCATTGCCGGATCCCGGACGGCGCGCTGGGCTTCTGCGGCGCACGCACCGCGTGCGGGGGCCGTGTGGAGGCCTTCAATTACGGCCGGATCACAGGACTGGCCCTCGATCCGATCGAAAAGAAGCCGCTGGCGCGCTTTTTCCCGGGCAGCATAATCCTGTCCGCGGGCAGCTTCGGCTGTAATCTGCGCTGTCCCTTCTGCCAGAACTACGACATTTCCTGGTCCGAGGAGGCCCGCCGGAGCGCTTCCCGCGCGGAGGAGTGGACGCCGGCGGAGCTGGTCGATCTGGCCGTGCGGGCGAAAAGCCGGGGAAACATCGGCATCGCCTTTACCTATAACGAGCCCCTCGTCGGCTATGAATTCGTGCGCGATACCGCCAGGCTTTCCGCCGAACAGGGATTAAAAAACGTGCTCGTTTCCAACGGCACTGCGGAATTGTCGGTTCTGCGCGAAATCGGTCCCTGGATCGACGCGATGAACATCGATCTGAAGGGCTTCACCGATGCCTATTACCGCGACGTCCTCGGCGGCGACCGCGCCCAGGTGATGGCGTTCATCGAAGAGGCCGTCTCGTACAGCCACGTCGAGCTGACCACGCTGATCGTCCCCGGCGAGAACGACACCGAAGATGAGATGCGCGCCCTCGCCCGATGGGCGGCCCGCCTGAAGAATCCCGACGGGGAAAGCGTTCCCCTCCACGTGACCCGCTTCTTCCCGCGGTTTCACATGCAGGACCGCGCGGCGACAGACGTCGCGCAGGTATACCGCCTCGCCGACGCTGCCCGGGAATATCTGGAATATGTGTACACCGGAAACTGCTGAAAAACCGGAACGGGGGGTCAGGCACGCGTTCCGCTTTTCGGAACAGAAATCCCCACAAAAAAAGGAACAGGAGCTCCTGTTCCTTTTTTCATTCTGTCTGTGAATCGCATTAGCGGTTGGTGTATTCTTCGCGGATCGCGAGGTACAGCTCGGCGTCGGTCGCGGATTTGTACGGGTTGACGTAGAAGATGCCGGCAAAGCCCAGCGTGATGATGGTCAGCAGGATCCAGCCGATGAAGGACAGATCCAGCAGGAACGCGCGGCCTTTGTTGCCGTCCATCATCTGGCGGGAAAGCGTGATGGCTTCGGCGGCTTCGATGTTCGGGTCGTCGGCGAGGATATACGGAACCAGACGGTAGGAGTACATTTTGACCAGACCGGGGATGATGAACAGCAGCGTCCACAGTGCGGTAAACAGGCCGGTGAGGAACATGGCGAGCACGTTGCGGCCCCAGGACGGGACAAAGCCGGTTTTCAGTTCATCGATCTGGGTCGGGCCGAACTCCGAATTCTTCTTAAAGAAAGCGTAGCAGCCCACTGCCAGCGGATTGATCACAAGAATCCCGAGCAGAAGACCGACGAGTCCGCCGGCGGCCGCCGTGCCGGTACCGATGCGCACGTTGACCTCCACCGGGGACGGGGAAATCAGCGTGGAATCGGACTGCAGCGTACCGTCGCTCTGCAGGATCTGCGATGTCTGCTGCGAGGTCTCATAAGCCTGCGACCCCGCGCGGCCGGCGGGCACGCCGACGATCGCCATGAGAATCAGCGCCACCAGGACGCAGGGCCAGTAATTTGCTTTGAACGCCAGCTTGCCGCGTGCTTTCAGATTGTCAATTGTCCACATAATCATTCCCTCTTTTCTTCTTTCCGGCGAAAACCGGAACGGGGGCCAGGCACCCGTTCCACTTTTCACCCAAAACCGGAACGGGTGCCTGACCCCCGTTCCACTTTTTCATCAGATCCCGGCTCCGTTTCCGGAATTGCCGTCTGAATTGCCGTCCAAACTGCCGTCGGTGCTGCCGTTCAAGCTGCTGTCCGCGGTGCCAAAGCCATCCGCGGCGGCAAACGGATCCTTGTCGTAAGCGGCAAACGGATCGGCGGCAGCTGCCTGCGCCGCGTCCGCGGCGGCTTTCTTTTCCGCCTTCTTTCCAAAGATGAACAGGCAGATCGGGATAATGCCGAGGGCTAAGAACAGCAGCTCCTCGAGGATCATCATCAGACGGGAATTTGTCGTGTCGATCTGGTAATAGCGGATCTCGAAGTTGTCGTCAAGGCTGTAATAATCCACGGCCTCGTCGAAGAAGCCGCGCAGCTCGCCGGTCAGAGAGGTCAGCTCGCCCTCGATCGTCACGGGGTTGGTCGTCAGCTGCTCCGCCTCGTCATTCAGATAGCTCCAGGTTTCGTCCATCACCCGGTCCAGATCGGCCGACTTCTTGCCGGGGACGACGACGGAGATGACAGAATCGTCGTCAAGCCAGACCACGTAGTGCTGGTCCGTGCCGGTGGGAATGCCGTTCGTCGTGTGCTTGGTTTCCGCATAGTTCTCGATGACCGCGTCTACCTTCACCCGGACCGTATCGCCCTTGTGCGAGTCAAACGTATTCGCCAGAAGCAAGTCGTTGATCTCCCAGGCCTTGCCCGTCAGCATGTAGTTTCCTTTGATCGCCGCAAAGAAAACGGCAAGTCCAAGAAACAGAATGCCGACGATCAACAGCACGACACTTGTTTTTTTGTTCTGCTTTTTCATGGAATACTTCCTCCCTATGGAATACTTCCGCCCTATGGGTCGACAGTAACCGGAACAGGGGTCAGGCACCCGTTCCGCTTTTTACAGCAGAGCCTTCACGCAGGCTTCCACCTCGGCCATATCCGCCGTCGGCTCAAACCGCGCAACCACGTTTCCGTCGCGGTCGATGACGAACTTGGTGAAGTTCCATTTGATGTCCGGCTTCTTGTCCCAGTCCGGGTCGGCCTCGGCAAACATCTTCTCGAGCAGATCCTTGTACTCGTGCGGGCCGAAGCCTTCGAAGCCCTTCTGCGATTTCAGGTAGGTGTACAGCGGCAGTTCGTTTTCGCCGTTGACATCGGCCTTCTTCATCTGCGGGAAGGTCGTGTTGAAGTGCAGCGTGCAGAATTCGTGGATCTCATCGTCGCTGCCGGGCGCCTGTCCGCCGAACTGGTTGCAGGGAATGTCGAGGATCTCGAGCCCCTGATCATGGTAGTCCAGATACATCTGCTCGATGGGCGCGTACTGCGGCGTGAACCCGCAGCCCGTTGCCGTGTTGACCACAAGGATGACCTTGCCCTTGAAATCGGCCAGATCCAGCGTATCCCCCTTGCCGGTGGTCAGTTTGAAATCATAAATCATCGCCGTGTCCTCCTTCCTCCTTAGATGGATAAAGAATAAAACAAAAACCTGTCTTCATTCTAACGGGAAACGATGGAAAAAGAAAGACTCCCCGCAGAAAAACGCTTCTTCCGTTTCCGCCGCGCCGGGCGTATGATAGAAAGCGGAACGGGTGCCTGACCCCTGTTCCGCTTTTGCGTTTACCGAAGAAGCAGAAGAGAAGGCTGCTGTCCCGGCCCGGCGTTCCATCGGACGCCGGTCAGTTTTTCCGTGCGCAGATGCGGGAAATCAAGCGCGGTATAGAGGGGGCCGCCCGCCGCCGTCAGTTCGATGATGCCTCGGTCGTAGATGAGTTCGATTTCCGTCGGGAGGTGCTTTCCGTAGACGTTGACATATTCGCCTGCCCCCAGGGAGGAGAGGAACACCTGGCCGTCTTCTTCCCGGACGGAGAACACTTCCTTGCCGCCGTCGCCGGTCAGGGCGAAGGACAGCCCCGGGGTCACCGGCGTGCGGATCAGGACGGCCCCGTCTTCAGGCAGAGCGGTCTCCCGGCCCGCGACAGGCACGGGGACAGCCGCCGCAAGGATTTCTTCCGGCAGCGTTCGCCGAAGCATGCATCCCGCCGGTGTTTTGACAAGCGACAGCTCCCACGGCAGGCTCATCGCACCGGTATAGGTATCCGCGATGGTCATCGTCCGCAGCCAGGAAAGGCTGATGATCCGGCCGGCCGGATCGCCGGAAAAGGTCTGCGCCGCATACGGCAGGGCGCTCAGGCAGCTTTTTGCGCGGGGCGCGGTCCCGGTGAAGCGATACCCGTCGAAATCGCCGACGTAGAACGACCCGTCCGCCGCCCAGAAGACCCAGGAGCGCTCTCCGGTCGGCTGCCCGTCCGCGCCGTATACCGGAAGACAGAACAGATCCGGACATTCAAAGCCGCCTGAAAGCGACACCGTGGAGGCGAGCGTAAAATCGGTCAGATCCTCGGACCGGTAGATGCCGAAAAGATCCCCCGCAAGCCACAGAACGATGATATACGCGCCGCTCTCCTCATGATAGAAGATCTTCGGATCCCGGTTGTCCGGTGCGTACGGCGGGAGAATCTCCTTTCCCGTTTTTTCAAGGGTCAGCCCGCCGTCGTGACTTTTCGCCAGCCGAATCGTAAAATGCGGACGGAACATCCCGGGGGACGGTTCGTCTTTCGCCGCAGCACTTTCCGGCGCAGCACTTCCCGCCGCTGTGTACGGAAAGCAAAGACAGGCATCCGCTTCATTTGCGTCGCCGGGGCGGGACAGAATGCCCGAACCGGAAAACATCATCCCCGTTTCATCGGGCACCAGGACCGTGCCCAGATTCTCCCAGTGCAGAAGATCCCGGGACCGGGCATGTCCCCAGGACATGTTTGCCCAGTAGAGCCCGGAAGGGTTGCTCTGGTAATAAAGCTCATAGACCCCGTCATGCCAGACCAGACCGTTCGGATCGTTCATCCAGCCGAACGGCGGCGTGTAATGGATAAAAGGGCGGCAGTTGGTTTCGCTCATGGCAGCCTCCTTTGAAAAAGCGGAACGGGTGCCTGACCCCCGTTCCGCTTTTGCGCTCAGATTCCGGTTCCGTTTTTCAGTTCCTCCAGACATTCGACGGCGAAATAATGATCATTCTGATCCCCGGGGCCGGACGCGGCAAACACGCCGACCACTTCCCCGTTGTCCAGCTTGATCGGGTACCCGCCGCCGCACAGCACGATATCGGAAAGCGGCAGTGTTTCCGGAACCCGCTTTCGCCCGACGGATTCCATTCCCGCCCACAGCGCCATGGTGCTGACGTGCATCATCTCCACGGTGCGGATTTTCTTTTCCATCCATGCCTGATTGAACTCGCCCGTACCCTCGGGAAAACACTGAAAAACAACCTGCCCGTAAAGCTTGATCATCACAGCGAAAGAGATGCCGAACTGTTCTTTGACCATGTCGTTCTTTTGCATTGCAATCTTTGCAAGCTTCATGGCATCTGCGCGCGTGAACTCGGGAAATGTGATTTCCTTCTGCAGCTCTTCGACAGGAATGCCTGCGGTTTCGCTGCTCTGAGGACCGCCGATCTTTGTCATCTTCATGTGTTGCACCTCCATGCAGAACAAGTAAATGAGTCCATAAATGTTTCTTTTCCGGAAGGCATGCCTTCCGTGCTGCATTTATTATACCATTTTTCGGAACGGGTGCCTGACCCCCGTTCCGGAAAAGTGGAACAGGGGTCAGGCACCCGTTCCACTTTTATCGTCCATCATGCTGTAAAAATGCTATAATACAGAGGTCACATGCCGGTGCGGGCCCGGAACGCTTTGTTCCGATCGGAATCATCGGGCACATCGGCTGTATTGTTTTACACATGGACCAGGAGGGGGAATCATGAAGAAACAGATCGTACTTGCGCTGTCTGCGCTGCTGTGCATTTCACTGCTTGCAGCCTGCGGTCAGAAGCAGCCGGCGGATGCGCCGTCGGCCCAGCCGGAGAGCGGCGCGGCTGTCACAGAGGAAGCGGGTGGTACAAAAGCAGATGAAGCCGCCGCGGAAGGAGAAACCGTGGAAGGAGAAACCGCGGAAGATGAAGCCGCGGAAGATGAAACCGCAAAAGATGAAACAGCAAAAGAAGACGCATCCGCGGAAGACGATACAGCAGCCGCGGAAGAAGAAAACACGGCTGAGGCGCGCACCTTTGCCGTTTCCGACGCGGTGCTGAATTCCGTCAGCTTCGCCGATGCCGAACGCGTTCCGGTCTATGACGCGGAGCACGGCGTCGTCTCCGACCTGTTCCCGGGCGCGTCCGCGGTCTACACCATGCCCGAGGACTTCGCCGCTGGCACCTACGACATCTACCTGGAGGTCGGCCGCTCGGTCTTCCCCTACGGCAGCACGCCCTTCGGCATCTCCGTCAACGGCGGTCCCCAGGAAGTCCTGCCGATCCCCTATGAAGGCGCCAGCGAGGAAGACGGCACCAACCTGTGGGATACCGGCGTCTTCGCCGCCGCCACCAACATCGACCTGAAAGCCGGAGACACCGTCGCCGTGATCGCCAAGGACGGCCTCGCGTTTTCCGCCGGCGTGACGCTGATTCCGCAGCTCGGCGGGCTCATCCTCGCCCCGAACCACGAGCCGGTTCCGGTCGGCTACGGCGAACCCGCCGTCGCGCCCCTTGAAACCGCGGACGAATCCGATCCCCTGTCCGGCAAGGACATCCTCTGGGTCGGCTCCTCCGTCACCTACGGCCAGGCCGCCGGCGGCTATTCCATGGCCGATTACATCGCCGACAGCCATCCCGCGACCCGCTGCTACAAATACGCGATCTCCGGCACGACCTTAGTCAACGACGGCGACAAGCCCGGATCCTACGTCGAGCGCATTCAGGAAGTCGACAAAGACCTGAACGTCGACCTGGTCGTCATCCAGCTCTCCACCAACGACGCCACCAACGGCAAGCCCATGGGCGAGGTTTCTGACAGCACCTCGATGGACGACTTCGACGTGACCACGATCACCGGCGCCGAAGAATTCCTGATCGCCTACGCGAAGGAAACCTGGGACTGCCCCGTGTACTTCTACACCGGCTCCTATTATGAAAGCGAAGAATACGCGATGATGGTCGCGGGCCTCTATGACGTCTGCGACAAATGGGACGCCGGCGTCGTGAACCTCTGGGAGCAGGAGGATATGCGCGCCGTGCGCGGCACCGAAACGTACGACGTCTACATGAGCGATCCGATTCATCCGACCCGCGAAGGCTACGTCGAATGGTGGGGACCGAAGTTTGAAGAAGTGCTTGCAGAAGCGCTGAAGTAAACGCGCTGAAGGAAACGCGCTGAAGGAAGCAAAACCGGAACGGGTGCCTGACCCCTGTTCCACTTTTTCGGAACGGGGGACATGCACCCGTTCCACTTTTTTTATCAGGAGAGCAAGATGGAGATCGAGGAAGTCCGCCGTCAGCTGTTTGAAATGTCGCCCTTCGAGCAGTTTCTGAAGGCCGGGTACGAGGTGTCGCATGACGCGTCACTTTCCGGGATGGAGCGCCGCCGGAAGCTGCATCATCTGCTTGTTGATTTTCAGAAGCGCATCCGCGCGGGGGAAATCCGTCCGTCGATGAACCTGTCCCGGAGCATGCTCGAGTATATGGAAACGGCGGACGACCGTTTCTGGGATCCGAACACGCCCACGGAGCAGTCGGCGCTGCACGAAACTCAGGGGAAATTCGGCCTGACGGGGTCACGGCATGTGCGGCTTTCGCCCCACGGCCGGTATATCGACGGCTACATGCACGACCATGAGTTTATCGAGATGGTGTATGTATTCAAGGGCGAGGTCGTTCACCGGTTCGAGCTCGACGGCATGGAGACCTGCTCGTACATGAAGCCGGGCAGCGTGCTGATCATTCCACCGTGGCAGAAGCACGAGGTGCAGCTGTACACGGACAGCGTCATGCTCAACATCCTGATGCGCACCGACACGTTCGCGCAGAATTTCCTTACTATGCTGCCCGACCAGAACGAGATCCACGATTTCTTCTCGCGCGTGGTTTCCTCGGAATACACGCCCGGCTTCATTCTGATTCACACAGACGGCGAGCCGCGCATGGAGGAGCTGCTGCTGTCGATGGCGGCGGAGCAGGAGGAAGACGCGGCCTTCGCGGATGAGATCTCCGACAACCAGCTGCGCATCTTCTTCTTTTATCTGATGCGCTATCAGAACGGCATCGAGTCGCCGGGCATCGCCGCGGACGACCGCCGCGCGCTTTCGTTCTCCGTCCGCCTCTTCATCGAGACCAACTATGCCGACATCTCCACCACCGAAGTGCAGGAGCATTATCATTTTTCCTCCGCGTACTTAAACCGCGTCTTCTCGAAGCACACCGGGCGGACGATCAAGCAGTACATTCTGGAAACGCGGATGAAAAACGCGATGGATCTGGTGCAGAAAACGACACTCCCCATCGCCGAGGTCGCGCGGATGACCGGGTACGAAGAGCCGTCCTATTTTATCGCCAGTTTCCGAAAGTCCTATGGAAAAACGCCCATGCAGGCGCGCCGCGAAGGCTGATGCTTCTGTGCCCGCGGCCCTGGAAATCCGCGTCCGCGGCCGGCAAATACGCGTCTGCGGCCGGCAGATCCGCGTCCGCGGCGATCGGCGGCCGGCGGAGGTACAGGTACAGTTTTTATCATTTTTCATTCCATCTTCTTACATGACGCGCGCGGTTTTCGCTGATACACTGTGAGCATGAAAACCTTATGTCTGCTTTGCATAAAGGAGAACGTGATGATGAAAAACAGATGGATGAAAGCAATTTCGCTTGCGGCAGCGGCATCGATGGCGGTGCTTGCGCTGGCCGGATGCGGAACCGCGGGCGGATCGGGATCGAACGGCGGAGCTTCCTCGCAGAAGGCCGAAACCGTGACCTTTTCGTACCTGATCGACGGCGGCGTCATGGACACCATGTACGAAACCTACGGCGAGAACCCGATCTACAAATACTGGTCCGCCATGGAATGGAACGTGGACGGCGCGCCGAAGAAGCTGGCCCTCGACTTCGTCGAACTGCCGGCCGGCACCGAGTCGGACACGCTGACGACGCTGATCGCCACAAAGGAATACGCGGACGTGGTCTCCACCACCTACAGCACGTCGGGTGTTCTGGAGCTGTACGAAGAAGGCATCGCCCAGGACATGACCGAATATGTCGAAAAATACATGCCCAATTACATGGCCTGGGTCAACGAGCATCCGCAGATGAAAAACGTGATCTACAATCACATCGACGGCGAGGACAAGATCCTTCAGCTGTATGCGCTTGCAGACAAGACGCCGGAAATGTGGGGCGGCTTCGACTACCGCCGCGACTGGATCGTGAAATACGGAAAGAATCCGGAAACCGGCGCGGCCTTCTCCGGTGAATGGAAGGATACGGAATACGGCAGCAACTGGGAGGATGACGTGGTCTTCCCGAGCGGCAATACGGATCCGGTGACCATCACCGACTGGGAATGGATGCTGGAGATCTTCGCGGAAGCGATCGAGGACCAGAACCTGGAAGGCGGATATCCCTTCTCCCTGTCCTACCAGGGGTATTATGAGTACTCCGATCTCGTGGCGAGCTTCGGCATCGGCGTGGACTACTATGTGGACGAAGACGGCCTTGTTCAGTTCGGCGGCGACAGCGACGCGTTCCGCGCCTACCTGGAATGCATGAACACCTGGTATGAAAACGGCTGGGTGGATCCGGCGTTCGACGAGCGTCCGAACGACATGTTCTTCATGATCAACGACGAAGCTGTCTACGGCGGCAAAGTCGGCCTCTGGTACGGCGTCAGCAGCCAGCTTGGCGACGTCATGGACGTCAGCGGCGGAGACGAAAGCAACCCGACCAACGGAATCGTGGTGTTCGGCGCGGCGCAGCCGATCAACGACAAGTACGGCGACGCCGACTGCCAGAACAAAACCCCCTCCGCATTTTACAGCAACAGCCTGCTCGGCACCGGCATCATCATCACCGACAAGGCAAAAGACAAAGACATCCCCACCCTGCTGACCGCGCTGGATTACCTCTACAGCCAGGAAGGCGGACTGCTCCGCTCCTACGGTTTCTCCGACGTGCAGCAGGCAGAGATTCAGGATCCCTTCTACACCGCGCATCATCTCGACCGCGGCGCGTACGACATCACCAAAAATGACGCCGGCGAAGAGATCTACAACCTGCACAACGAAACCTACGCAGAAGAAAACCTCGCCTTCGCCGCCATGATGAACCGCGTCGTCGGCAAGACCGTTGCGAAGAACGTCAACCACAACTACCCGGCCTTCAAGCAGAACAGCGTCGATCAGTATGTGCTCTACCCGAATACCGGCTACATCGACACACCTGTCTTAAGCCAGCTGACCGCGAGCCAGTCCAAAGAAAAAGCCGACTCCGACGCACAGCGCACAACCTACATGGCCCAGGCGGCCGCCGACTTCGTCACCGGCCGGACCGACATCAGCGATGATGCCGAATGGGAGTCGTATACAAAAGAACTCGCGCAGTTCGGAGAAGAAGAAATCGTCGGATACTTCAACGAAGCGTTAGGAAACTAAAAAAGTGGAACGGGGGTCAGGCACCCGTTCCGGTTTTTCCCAAAAGTGGAACGGGGGTCAGGCACCCGTTCCACTTTGCTTTCTGCGGATGAATTGCTAAAATGGAACGGGACGCTGAACCCCGTTCCTTTTTTGCGTTTCGATTAGATTTAGATTAGATTAGGAGAATGCCATGCTGGATCGTTTAAAGGAAATCATCGGAGAAACGCTTATTATTGATGTCGAGCGACTGAACCTGGATACAGATTTCATAAAGGATCTGACCGTGGATTCTCTGGATATGCTTCAACTTAGCATGCGAATCGAAGACGAGTTCGATGTCGAAATCCCGGACGAGGAGCTCGAAAACCTGATGACCATCGGGGACGTGTATGAGCTTCTGAAAAGCGGAACGGGTGCCTAGGTGTGCTCTCCGTCAAATAGACACTGAAGAATCATTAGTTCCATGCCACCAGGCGAACAATTGACTGGCGGCTTTCTTATGCGACCGCAAAGCAGCTCTTCCGTTATTTATATAGTCAATGAAATGATGGTAACGCAGATCAGAAACAACGCAACGACAGCAAGAACATCGAACAGAATAACGCCAAGAATCCGCACCCATCGGTTTTGGCTTTTACATAGAGGAAAGAATCGCCAGACATCCCGATAGTTGAATGTGCAGATTATAACGGCTGCACACAGGATCAGAAAGGTAATCCTCGTCGGCCAGGTCATTTGATCGCCGTATTCACCGACCCCATACATACGGCTGCAGGCAATGCCGATCATTGCATAAACGGCAACGGCAAGGATCATATGCAGAGGATTGAGTGTACGAAAACCGGGTGGCAGAAACGAAAGCCACTGCTTTTTCGAAGGCTTCACCGGCAGAGATTTCTTCCCTTGAATGGCGCTGTATGTCTGTAACAGAGCGTTCTTCAGTTCTGCCGCGGAAGCATATCTGTCCCGCGGATCCATTTTCAGACATTTTTCAATTACAGGATCCAGCGGGCTGCCGGATGAAACGGTTCGCGTAGGTCCGCCCAGAAGCATCGCATTCATTACCATTCCCACGGCGTAAATGTCTGTCTGGATCAGCGATGGACCGAACCCATACTGTTCCGGTGCGGCGAAACCCTGTGTGCCAATCAGCTGCGTGTCTGCAGGCTGCGCGGGGTTTTCATGTTTGGCTGCATTCAAATCCAGAAGTGTCAGGGAGCCGTTCAATGAGCGAATGATATTGGAAGGCTTGATGTCGCGGTGAATCACCGGTGGGTTCAGCGATTCCAGTTCAATCAGGATATCGCAAAGCTGAAGTCCGATCGTACGCACCTCCAGTGCGGGATAGCATTCGCGACGCGCAAGCTGATCTTCCAGGTTTTCTCCGGAGATGTACTCTTCAATGACGATCAGATGACCGTCCGATTCGAACAGTTCATGGATGCCGGGGATGCCGATCACAGGGTGCATCTGCAGTTGTCGATACACCGGAAGGTGATAAGTGGACAGCGCCTTCTGCACATACAGTTGGCCTGTTGTCTGTTCTTTGACAAGACGGACGCCGTGTTCTATATTAATGTCCGAAACCACTGTGTAGTTTTGCAGTTGGGAAGCGTCGCGAATATCCATCATAATTCCTCGTACAAAAAGACAGCATAAAACGCCACGACTATTATAAAAGAAGGATGGACATATGGCAAAGAAAAAGACAGACGAACTTGAAAAAATACTCACAGGAACGCATACAGAGGATCTTTCGACTTTCTTTGTCGAAAATGCTGACGAACTCATTGCCGGCAGCCGTCCTTTTACGCAGTTTATGCGTCAGAGGCTTGGCGAAAAAAACATGCGATGGCAGGATGTCTTTCTGGAGGCTGATATCCCCGAACGTTACGGATACAAACTGATCTCAGGAGAAAAAACGACACGCAAGCGCGATGTTATTTATCGTATCTGTTATGCGGCCGGTTTCTCCCGAGAGGAAATCAGGAATGCGCTGCGGCTGTATGGAATGCCGGACTTGTATGCCCGCGACCCTCGGGACGCCGTCCTGATTCATGTATTGAAAGATACCAGACGTTCTGCGGCCAAGCTCAACCGAATCCTCACACAGAATGGCATGGAACCCCTTGAGACGGCGGGAGGAGAGATCTGAAAGTGGAACAGGGGTCAGACCCCTGTTCCGCTTTTTAAAACTATCAGCGAAACGATTTGACCGATTGCCCCATGGCGGGGGCAACAAAGAGAGAAGAGTTTCGATACAATGAAGATGAGCCCGAAAATGGGTTCATCTTTTTTATTGCCAGGGGTTTCGTATGATAGGGAAGGAAGGTGGACCTTGAAAAAGCAAAAACGATGGGCAGGGATATTGATGCTTGTATTTGTTCTTGGAATGATCGTCCCTGCCCGGGAAGCAAAAGCCGAAGATGTGATCTCGATGATGAGACTTTACAATCCGGCAACACATGAACATCTGCATACGGCAGATGCGTATGAGAAATATGTTCTTACAACGCAGCAGAACTGGAACGATGAAGGCTATTCCTGGAACGCTCCGGTCAAATCCGACACACCCGTATACCGTCTTTTTAACCAGTGGAGCGGTGAGCATTTCTATACGCGCGACGCGAACGAGCGCGGGGTGCTCATTTCTAATGGCTGGAACGATGAAGGCGTCGGCTGGTATTCGGATGACGCGGCCGGAGCGCCGGTTTACCGTGTGTTCAATGCGGATGCGGGGATCGGATCTCATCATTACACCACTGATTACAACGAGTATCAGACGCTGACGACTCAGATGGGATGGACCGACGAGGGCATTGCATGGTACGGAGTCAACACAGGCGGCACACCTGTGCCTGGACCGGATCCGACACCGGAGCCGGGGCCGGACCAGGAAGAAACAAAAAAGCAGCTTGAAATCATTTCATTCGAGTACAGCTCAAACATTGTGGATGATCAGATTGCGTACACGGTACGGATAAAGAACCCAAATTCCGGTTACGTGATTACATATCCGGGAATTGAAATGACGGTTCGTAACGCCGCGGGAAATGTAATAAAAACAGCATCATCGCACATTGCATACATCAATCCCGGAGAAGTCGTTACATATTCTGATTGTGTGTATTGTCCGGACACAGAGACGTTTGCAACAATGGAAATTGTTCCAACGAAAACATACGAATGGTACTATCATGTTCCTTCAGCGGAATACATTTATCAGAATGACCTGGAAATTGTCAATATGTACAAGAAGAGGAACAATTATTACACGACGTACACAGGTGAATTAAAAAACAACAGCACCGTGGATTTGGATAGGGCCGACATCTCGCTTGTCTTCAGAAAGAATGGGGAAATATGCTATGTGAGTAAGACATATGTAAATGATATTAAAAGCGGTGCTAAAAAGGCATTTGAGTTCTCTGTTTATGAGGATGACTTCATGTTTGATTCCTATTCCTTTGAAGCGAATCTGTGACAACTACAGCGGTTACAGATGCATTAAACCGATGAAATGACGTGAAGGCGAAACGGGAAGGCGAAACGGGAAGGTGTTACGCATTCGTGAATGCAGTATAAGAAAGGAAATTTCAGTGATGAATCGAAGAGTAAAAGTAATTGCAGCCGTTCTTGCGGCGATTCTTTTTGCCGGGTGTGGGGACACGACATCCACAACGAAGGAACCGGTAGCGGTTAATAATTCAGCTGTTGAAGATGTCAGCGGGGCGACAGACACTGCGTCGGGAGCAACAGGAGAAAACCAGTCTGCATCAGAGGCAGCCTCGGGAACAGAAACCGTCGAAGAGGCTGTTCTTTTTGAGGAGAATGGCATCCGAATTACGATGAAGTCACTTGACACAAAGGATACATTTGGCCCTTCATTGAAACTCCTGTTGGAAAACGATTCTGACCGCGACATTACGATTCAGACACGAAACGAATCGGTAAACGGATACATGATTGGAACGATGTTTTCTGCTGATGTCGCTGCTGGGAAAAAAGCAAACGACTCGCTTGCTTTTATGCGTAGTTCACTCGAGCGATGCGGGGTCAGTACGATAGCCGATATGGAATTCTCTTTCCATATTTTTGAAAGCAGCAGTTGGGAAACCATACTGGATTCTCCAATGGTTCAGGTAAAAACGTCAGCAGCAGACGGATATACATACAGCTTTGATGACAGTGGAACACCGATCTACGACGAAAACGGGCTCCGGCTGATCATTAAAGGGTTGGCTGAAGACAGTTCGATCTTTGGACCTGAAGTCATGGTTTATGTGGAGAACAACAGCGGTCAGGATGTAACGATCCAGGCGAGAGACGTATCTTTAAATGGATTCATGGTAACGCCGATGTTTTCTGTTGACGTTCTTGCAGGGAAACATGCTGTAGATGGAATTACGTTTATGAGTTCCGAACTCGAAGAAAACGACATCTCAGAAATACATGAAGTTGAATGTTCGTTCCATGTTTTCGATATGCATTCCTGGGACACCATCAAGGATACCGATCCAATTAATATCCAGTTTTAATGAGTGCGTGAATAAAGTGTCTTGAAACAGTGATCCGTATGAGATATAGAAAACCCACATGGAAGGAGACGATCATATCATGAAACTAATAGGCATACTTCTTATTGTTCTGGGCGTTATTGGCGTTCTGATAGGAGGAATGATGTTCGGCGACATCGGAATTGCATGTATCGTTGGAGCGTTGGCTGCGTTCTTGTCCGGAATCGGATTTCTGATTGCTGCAAAAAGAATAAAAAACCCTTGATCACAAAAGCGGAACAGGAGCTTGCCTCCATTCCGCCCTACCCACCTCACCAAACCGGTCTTTTCAGGCCGGTTTTTTCGTGTTCTTGTATTTGCGCTGAACACAACGTACAATGAAAAAAAGAACGAGTGCCTGACTGATATGCTACCCCGTTCCGCTTTTGTTTCGCCAAACCTTGCCGAAGAAAGGTTCCGTCCATGAAATCTTCCTTAACCTTTGTCTTTGTCCATGGCTTGTCGGGCTGGGGCAGCTATGACGACGCATACCGCCGCATGCCTTACTGGGGCATGCGCGGCGGAGACCTGATCGCGCATCTGCGCGCGAAGGGATACGCCTGCTATGCGGCTTCGGTCGCGCCGACGGGAAGCGCCTGGGACCGCGCCTGTGAGCTCTACGCCCAGCTGGCCGGGACGCGCACGGATTACGGCGCGGCGCACAGCAAAGCTTACGGCCACGAGCGCTTCGGGCCGGACTTCACCGGCCGTCCGCTGATCCCGGACTGGGGCCCGGACACGCGCCTGGTGCTGCTGGGCCATTCCTTCGGCGGCGCGACCGTGCGGCTGTTTTCGGAGCTGCTGGCCCACGGCGACGCGGAAGAGCAGGCGGCGGACATCGACATCCCGGCTGCACACCCCAAAGCCGCGCAGCGAACGCCCGACCCCCTTTCGCCCTTCTTCGCGGGCGGCATGGAAGACCGGATTCACAGCATCGTCACCCTCGCCGCGCCGACCAACGGAACCACGGCCTACGACCTGTTCCTCGATCCGGCCTTCGACGCCGCAACGGTCCGCGTCCCCTGGTGGAGCCGCCTCCTCGCCGAGCTGATGTCCAAAGGCACGTCGCCGAAAAAAGACGGCCGCGACGAGCGGGATTACGCCGGCTTCGACATGCAGATCGACCGCGCGCTGGCCTTAAACGCCCGGATCAGCACGCTGCCCGGCGTGTACTATTATTCGGTGGCCTGCAGCTTCACCCGCCGCCAGGCAGACGGCACCTGGCTGCCCGAAAAGAAGATCGAGCCGCTGTTCTTCGCCCGCGCCTGCCAGATCGGCGCCTACACCGGCAAAACCACCGGCGGATATGTCCTCGACGAGCGCTGGCGTGAAAACGACGGCCTGGTCAACACATACTCGGCCATGTGCCCCATCGGCGCACCGTCAAAACCCTTCAGCAAAGATGATCTGCAGCCCGGCATCTGGAATATCCTGCCCACATACCACGGCGACCACATGGCGCTGCAAGGCGGATTGATCCATACACATCACATCCGGGGGTACTACGAGGGCCTCCTCGAAATCATAAGTGGAACGGGTGCCTGACCCCCGTTCCACTTTTTTCGGAAAACCGGAACGGGGGTCAGGCACCCGTTCCGGTTTTGCATGTCTGTCCCCCGTCCGTCTGTCCCTCATCAGCCCGTCCGTCTGCTCATCAGCGGTCCCTCATCAGCCTGTCCCCCGTTCCAAAGTCCCAAACAACGTACTGACTCTGTGCGAAAATGTCATTATCCAAAGATGATCAGCCATTTTCACCCCCTCACGCAGCGCAAAAGCGGAACGCGTGCCTGACCCCCGTTCCACTTTCCACCGAAGAAAGGACGACTCCATGACAATTCGAGAAGCAAAGCAGATGCGCAGCCGTTATTACGCCCTGACGAACCCGACGGAGGACGATGAGTTTCTCTTTACGGAGGCTCTGAAGTTCCTGATCGAGGAGACGAAGGATTCCGATTACATGCTTGAGCTGGGCGGGTTCTATTACGGGAAGCGGCATTTCGACCTGGCCTGCAGGTATTACGAGCTGGCGGCGGAGGACGGCAATCTCTACGCGATGACGTGCCTGGGCTACATCTGGTACTACGGCCGCACGGGCGTGAAGGATTTTGAGAAGGCCTTTTGCTACTACGACAAGGCCCGGAAGATGGGCGATCCGATCGCGGCCTACAAGGTGGCCGACATGTATAAAAACGGCTATTACGTCGAACAGGATCCGGCGGAGTACCGGCGCATCATCGAGGATCTGTACCTCCAGGTGAAGGACAGCCGCATGTCGGACGCGCCGCTCCCGGAAGTGTTCACACGCCTCGCGCGCATCCGCGCGGAGGACGGCCGGGTCGATGAAGCCCTCGATCTGTACGACCGGGCCCGTTTCTTCCTGGAGCAGCGGATCCGCTTCAACCCCTTCTTCGGGAACCTGACCATCATGAAAGGCCTGATCGAGGACGTGTACCGCCTGCGGCCCCTCGATCCGGATGCCGTCGAACTGTACGACCTCTACGAACTGCTGCGCAGGCCGGTCCTCGTCCGCTTCCGTTTCGAGGACGACACCCACGAGGTGGAAGCCGCCCCCGAAGGAAGCGGAATCGCCGTCCGCTTTGACGGTCAGTGGTTCCGCACGGTGGACGATTTCTTCCAGAAAGCCGAGATCGACGGCGAGCTGATCACGATGCTCTATGACGAATTACAGGATTTTGAGATAACGGAGGTGACAGAATGAACCCGAACCCCGCCGGCCCCGTGGAAATCCCCGCCCAATACGAAGAATACGAGACGCTGCTGCTCGAGCGCGACCAGCTGCAGAAAGAAGCGAAGTCGATCTGGATCAGCTACCGGCAGCTCTTCGGCGCGCTGATCTCCGACACCTTTGAAAGAAAGATCGCGTGCATCCGCATCAAAAAGACGATGTCCTACATCCAGATGGCGGCTAACCGCGGCCGCGCGGTCGAACCCGGCGCCCTGCAGGAATGGCTCGCGCGCGAGATGGCCGTCTACCAGGCACAGCTGTCGCAGCTGATCGACGAAAACGACCACTGCCGAAAGGCCCAGACGTCGTCGCCCTACGAAGTGCAGCGCAGCAAGACCCTCTACCGCCGCCTCGCGAAGCGGATCCACCCCGACATCTTCCCCGAAACCGAGCGGCAGGAAGCCCTGAAGGAGCTCTGGCAGCGCATCCTGGCCGCCTACGGGCAGAACAACGTCAAAGCCCTGACGGAGCTGGAAGTGCTGGTGCAGAAGGTGCTCGAGGATCTCGGCGTCGACGCCGTGCAGATCGACATCCCCGACATCGAGGAAAAAATCGAGATGCTCAAAGACGAGATCCTCGACATCCTGCACACCGAACCCTACACCTACAAGGAACTGCTCGAGGATGACGACGCCGTCCGCCTCAGAAAAGCCGAGCTGGAAGAAGAGCGCGATTCCTACATCCGCTACGAAAAAGAACTCAACGACATCCTGCACCGGATGCTCATCGAAGAAGGAGTCACACTGCAATGGAATATGAAAACAGACCCAACGAACTGACCACGCAGCAGAGCGCCAGCCTGATCGCCGCCCTCGACGGCCACGGAATCGGCGACATGTTAAAGCCCCTCGTCCGGGAAATCCACCTGTTCGATTCCTACGTCGCCGGTACAGCGCACCTGAAGGATCCCGCCGTCCTCGACACCCTCCGCCCCGGCGACAAACTCACGCTCCTGCGCGAAGAAAACAAATTCGACGACAACGCCATCCTGCTGATCACCGAAAACAAACTGAAAATCGGCTACGTCCCCGAAAAAGACAATATCATCTTCGCCCGGCTGATGGACGCAGGCAAACTGCTCGCGGCAAAAATCAACGACATCGAAACCCAGGGCAGCTTCCGAAAAATCAGCATCGGCATCTACATGGTGGACTTCTGAAAAAGAGGAACGGGTGCCTGAACCCCGTTCCAAAAAAGTGGAACGGGGGCCAGGCACCCGTTCCGCTTTTCACACAGGAAAAATGGGACGCTGTATCACCTTTTTGTTTCTAAAAACGCCCGGATATGGTATGTTTAAAGATGCTTTACGGAACCAGAGACATCATCTGTTTTTTTGAGATAACATGAAAGAAAGCGACAGAGGAAACACGAATGACGAAGCGCACCGAGAAGCACCTTAGGACCAGAAGCCGCACGAAGGTATTCGCACTGCTTCTGGCCCTTGCCATGATTCTGACCACCTTGGGGGCGGAAGGCTTTCAGGTCCTGGCGGAAACGTCGGCAGAGACCGCGGAGCAGATCACGGCAGGGACCGAGGAGCAGACCCCGGCAGAAACCCCGGCAAACGATGACGCCTCGGCCCTCACGGAAGGCGGCGGGATGACGCCGGGCGAAAACAACGGGGCAGGATTTTCGACAGAGGAGAAAGAGAAATCCGAGGAAAAACAGTCCGAGGAAGAAGACCAATCCCAGAACGAAGACCAGTCCGAGGAAGAAGACCAATCCGACAGCGAAGAAGCTTCCGAACCCTCGGAAGAAGACAAAGACGAAAACAACGGCTACGACAAACCCGCGCCCGGCGGCGATGACAGCCTTCCCGCGGCCGGCGGCGAGGGAAGCCTTTCCGCGCCCGAATCCGAACCCGAAGAGGATATCCTCCCGGCCGGCGGCGATGAGCCGGCATCGGCGGATACGGATGCCGATGCCGATGCGGATCCGTCCGCCTCAGCCGACCCGGATGCCGACGCTGACCCGGATACCGCCCCTGACGCCTCAGCCGACCCGGATGCCTCAGCCGACCCAGATGCCTCAGCCGACCCGGATGCCGACCCGGCTATCTTCCCTGCCTTCACCCCATCCCCGGTAAACGTCGACGGCGTGCGGATCTGCGTATCCGCGCCGGAAGGTGTGTTCCCCGAAGGCGCGTCGCTGTCGGTGCAGAAGGCGCCGGCCGAGGTGCTTTTGGAGGTGGACGCCGCGGTGGAGGATTCCCGCAGCGCCAGCCGGAACGTGGCGGCTTCCTATACCTTTGACATCAAGGTGCTCGCGGCGGACGGCGAAACGGAGCTCCAGCCGAAGGACGGCGCGCAGGTCGCGGTGTCCTTCTCCCTGGCCGCCGTGGCCGAGGAGAACCTGGACACCTCGGTCTATCACATCAGCGAGGACGAAGGCACCGGCGCCCTTTCCGCGGAAGAACTCGAGCCGGTGGCCGAGCAGGAGCAGACCGTCACGGTGCAGACCGGCGGCTTCTCCTATTACACCGTGGAATTCACCTACGTCGAACGGGAATACACCATGACGGGCGACACGGAAGTGCCCCTTTCGGACATCCTTGCGGCCCTCGGCTTAAACGGCGAAGTGACCTCCGCCAAAAGCAGCAACGAAGCCCTGTTCACCGTGCGGCAGACGGCGGAAGGCTGGACCGTTTCGGCCCTGCAGCCCTTCGACACGCCGGAAACGTTGACCGTCGTCATCGGCGGCTTTGAATATATCATTGCCGTCACGGACACCCAGGCGGTGGCGGAATACAACGGCACGCAGTACGAAACCCTGCAGGCCGCGATGTCCGCCGCGACGGCCGGCGGCGAAGTGACCCTGCTTGCCTCGGTGAACGAAGGCGCGCTGACGTTTCCCGGGGACGGGGTGGAAATCAACCTGAACGGGCATACCCTGACCATCCCCAGCGGAAAAAAAGGGTTCATCGTCCGCGGGACCTGGACGGCGGCCAGCGGCTACAGCGACATCCGCGACACGACCATCCGCAACGGCACCATTACGGGACTGAAGACGTCCCTCTGGATCGACACCCTCTATGCCCGCAACCTGACCCTGAAGGACCTGACCTTTACCGACCTGCATGAAGCCACCGGCAACGGCGGCGTCTGCATCTGCCGTTCCGACGCGGTCATGACCAACTGCGTCATCGAAGACAGCAGGGGCAACGGCAGCGCCACCGCCATGGTCTCCGTCGAATCCGGCACCCTCGTGATGCAGAACTGCACCATACAGAACTGCAGCGAGATCGCGGCGGCCGTTGAAGCAGGGCTGGACAATTATCTGAAGACCGCCCCGAAGCTGACCATGGAAAACTGCCGCATCACCGGCAATACCGGCACCTATACCGGCGGTCTGGACGGCAGCGGATCCTCCTCGGCACGGGCCGAGATCACGCTGAAAAACACGGTCATCACCGGCAACCGGGCGACCGTAAAAAGCTACAGCGGCGGCGGAGCCACCCTTTCCAACACCCGGTTTAAGCTGGAAAGCGGCGCGATCTACGGCAATGCCACTCCCGATGATGCCAATGTCAACAATGCCGGCGCGGACATCTATATCTACAAGGGCTCCGTGAACGTGTCGCTTCCGAAGGCCGCGGACATGACCGACGGCGCGGCGGATCTGAAGGGCTATCAGTGGGTGGACACCATTTCCAACACGGCCTATGAAAACGGCGTTTCGCAGTCCTACTTCAGCAAAGCTGCCGGTCTGAAGGTGGACCGGGAACCCCTCAAAGTGGCGCGCAACGTGCGCACCGGGACCGAATACCTCACCCTGGCGGAAGCCGTGGCGGACGCCCAGGCCGGGGACACGATCCAGCTCTGTGCGGCAGACAACGGCGGCGGCCACGCGGTGAGCGAGGACACCACGATCGCCGTCGAAAAAAAGCTGACCATTGACCTGAACGGACACCACCTTGCCGGGCATGCTTCGAACGGAAAACTGTTTCAGGTGAAGGAGGGCGCCCGTCTTTCGATCATCGGCGGGAAGACCAACGACAAGGGCAGCCTGGAGGCCAACGAGATCGACGGCAGCATTGAAAACTTCGGCGAACTGGAAATCTCCGGCGCCGTCACCATCCTGGACAAGATCCTGCACCGGGGCAAGCGATTCTTCATCACCGGAAGCCACGGAAATCTGCGGGTTTCCCTGGGTAAGGACAAATTTATCGAAGCCGATGCGGAGATGACGGCCGACAGCCTGCGCATCTACCTGCTGGACGCGGCGGAACGGACGGCCTTAAACGACCGCGCCCACGATCACGAGGACGTCCTTATCTGCCGGGGCGGGACAGCCGCGCTGGAAAGCGTCACCACCACGCCCGAAATCGACAACCCCCACGTGCGCCGCGTTCACAAGACCGGCGACAAGGGTGAAGGCCTGTATCTGGTGGATAAAATACCCACCGGCATCTATATCGACGGCGTAAACGGCGACGACAGCGCCGATGGCTCTGAAGACGCCCCGGTGAAAACCTTCGCCCGGGGGAAGGAGCTGCTGGAAGCGAAAATCGCGGAAGAGGCCGGCGTCGACGGCATCTACGTGCTGAACACCGTCACCGTGGCGGCCAGCGAGAGCTGGTCTCTGCCGGAAAATACGCAGATGATCCGCCACGAATCCTGCACCGGTGCCCTGGTGAAGGTGACCGGCAGCCTGACACTGGAGAACATCGTCATCGACGGCCTCTCCGAGGGCGGCGTCAAAGCGAATGCGCCGCTGGTCATCGCGGACGGAGGCAGCCTCGTCCTGGCGGAAGGCACGGTTCTTCAGAACAACACCAACTCGTCCTACGGCATCACCGGCGGCGGCATTCTGGGCACCAACGACGCCAAAATCACCCTGACCGACGGAAGCGTGGCCGGCAACACCGCCGGCTTAGGCGGCGGCATTGCCCTCGAAAAAGGCTCGACGCTGGACATGAGCGGCGGAAGCATCCTTCGCAACCGCGCCTTGACGGCCTACAACGCCGGCGAGGGACGAGGCTCCGGCGGCGGCGTGTTCCTGGCGGGCCACACCGTGATGAACCTCAGCGGCGGCCGGATCGCCGAAAACAGCTCCGAATACTACGGCGGCGGCATCAGTCTGGGCGGATACACCACCCACACCATCGCCACTGACAAGACGAGGAAGGCCACCTTGAACATGACCGGCGGCGTGATCGACGGAAACTACGCCAAACAGTGCGGCGGCGGCATCTTCATCCAGGCGAACACCCGGGCCAGTGTGACCGCCGGCGACATCACCAACAACCGGGCCAGCTCGGGCCTGTTTACCGGCGGCGGCATTTACGTCAACTCCAACGCCAGTCAGTCGTTTCTCGATTACGGCCTTCTGGAGATGGTCAACGTGCTGATCACGGACAACCGGGCGGGCCAGGGCGGCGGCGGCATCGGCGCCTGCCCCACTTCCAGCACCCTGATCTTCGTCAGCTCCGGCGCGGCGATCTACGGAAACGACGCCCCCAAGGCCCACGACGTGCTGGTGGACCACTCTACGGGCAGCAACGTTTTCGGAATGCGCGCCGAGCATGTGGCCTACATTTCCCATTACATGCTCGGCGGCGGCGAGGCCCAGTGGAAACGGGACGGCGCAGACCTGTACACCGAAGAAAGCGCCCTCGGGCAGCTGAACGGCCACACCCATCTGACCACCCATTATTCCCTGGAGCTGCAGGCCTTCCCCACGGAGGAAAGCATTCAGAAGGCCCGGGAAGCCGCCACGGTGCGGATCACCGGCAACTACGGCGGCGTCTTCGGCGGCGGTCTCGCCAGCAACGGAAACGTGCGCATCGGAACCCGCTGGAACATCACCGCGAAGAAGGCCTGGGACGACGATGACAACCGCGACGGCATCCGCCCCGCCTCCGTGAAGGTGCGCCTTCGGGCCACCGTGATTGCCGGCGGTGTCACCACGGAAATCCCCGTGGACATCCTGACCGCGGAATCCGAGATCGAGCTCTCCGACGCCAACGAATGGCAGCACACCTGGAGCGACCTGCCTGAGGTTGTCCCGGAAAACAACCCCGATGTGGCGGTCTACAAGAACCTGGAAATCACCTACACCGTGGAGGAGATCGACGTACCGGCGGGCTACGCCTGTGCCGTCGGCGGAAACATGTTCGAGGGCTATACCGTGACCAACACCCACGAGCCCGAGAAAACCCGCATCCCCGTGGAAAAGATCTGGGACGACGAAGGCCACGAGGCCGCCCGGCCCCAAACCGTCACCGTGCGCCTGCACGACGGTCACCAGGGCCGCACCCTGGAGCTTTCCGCGGCCAACGGCTGGAAGGGCAGCTTTGAGGACCTGCCGGTGTTCCGCGGCAGCGAACGCATCATCTATAGCCTGACCGAGGACCACGTCCCCAACTACGTGGACGAGATCGTCCCCCTCGCGGACGGCTGCGGCTTCCGGGTGACGAACACCTACAACCCCGGCGTGCGGGAAGTCTCCGTGGTCAAGGACTGGTTTGACGTCGGCCACGAAAACGAGCGCCCGGAAAGCGTCACCGTAGAGCTGATCGCTGACGGCGTGCCGACGGGCCGCACTCTGACTCTGACGGCGGAAGGCCTCTGGGTGGGGCACTTTACGGACCTGCCCGAGACGAAGGCCGGCCAGCCCATCATCTACACGGTGGTGGAAAAAGACGTGCCTCCGGGCTACATCTGCACCATCGAGGGCGACGCGGACACCGGCTTCGTCGTGAAGAACGACTTTGAGCCCACCCGCTTTGACGTGCAGAAAGTCTGGAACGACGAAGGCCACGAGGCCGCCCGTCCGCTGCGCATCACCGTGCGCCTCCACGACGGTCATCAGGACTATTTCCTGGAGCTTTCCGAAGCCAACGGCTGGAAGGGCAGCTTCGAAGACCTGCCGGTCTTCCGGAACGGGGAGAAGATCCCCTACAGCCTGACGGAAGACCACGTGGAGAACTACACCTCCGAGGTCATCTACGATCCGGACCTCCAGATCTTCACCGCCACGAACACCTACAATCCCGGCGTCCGCAGCATCCCGGTGGTGAAGGACTGGTTCGACGTCGGCCATGAAGACAAGCGCCCGGAAAGCGTCACCGTGGAGCTCTACGCCGATGGCGTCGCCACGGGCCGAACCCTGACGCTGACCGCGGAAGGCCGCTGGGTGGGCCAGTTTACGGACCTGCCGGAGACGAAGGCCGGTCAGCCCATCGTCTACACGATTGTCGAAAAAGACGTGCCCAAGGGCCACATCTGCACCATCGAGGGCGACGCGGACACGGGCTTCATCGTGAAGAACACCTTCGAAACCACCCGATTTGAAGTGCAGAAGGTCTGGGACGACGAAGGCCACGAGGCCGCCCGGCCGGTGCGCATCACCGTGCGCCTGCACGACGGCCGCCAGGGCTATGCCCTGGAGCTTTCCGAAGCCAACGGCTGGAAGGGCAGCTTCGAGAACCTGCCGGTGTACCGCAACGGCGAGAGGATCGCCTACAGCCTGACGGAGGACCACGTCGAAAACTACACGGCAGCGGTGACTTACGACGGGAACTTCCAGATCTTCACCGTCACGAACACCTATCACCCCGGCGCCCGCAACGTGGCGGTGGTGAAGGACTGGTTTGACGAAGGCAGCGAAGACAAGCGCCCGGAAAGCATCACCGTGGAGCTGTATGCCGACGGCGCCGCCACCGGCCAGACCCAGACCCTGACCGCGGAAGGCCGCTGGGTGGGCCGCTTTACCGAACTGCCCGAGACGAAGGCCGGCGCGCCCATCGTCTACACCATCGTCGAGAAAGATGTGCCTGAAGGCTACACCTGCACCATCGAAGGCGACGCGGACACCGGCTTCGTCGTGAAGAACACCATCGAGCCGCCCGAGGAACTGCCGCCCGAGACACCCCCGAAGGCGCCGCCCGCCAAAGTGCCTCCCAAATCGCCGCCCACCGGCGACCCCGGCGCGCCTGTTCCGCTGCTTGTCCTGCTCGGCCTGCTGGGACTGCTGGGCGCGGGTGTTGTAAGAAGGAAGATGTAATTTGAGATGCCCCGTCCGGGAGGACGGGGCATTTTTGACTTCCACGCGGGCATTCTGCCCGCGGCTTGCTATCAAATGGCGGCAGCCGGTCAAGTGGGGCGTGGGCCGGTTATTTCAGGCTTCCACGCGGGCATTCTGCCCGCGGGAAACTGCCAAATGCCCGCGCGTGGGCAAGTACAAATATGCTATAATATTTAAATAACTCCACCCTCGCCAACCCTCACAGGAGGCCCCATGGAACTCTACGGCCAACAACTGGAATTGTTTCCGAAAAACACTTCGGAATATGCTCCCCCTCCCCGCCTGCCTTCTTCCGCCTCCTGGAATCTCTGGCACGGCTGCACGAAGGTTTCCCCGGGGTGCGCGCACTGCTATGTCTACCGGCGGGACGCGTCCTTCGGCAAGGATTCGACGCAGGTCCACAAAACGCAGAACTTCTCGAAGCCGGTCAGCAAACACCGGACCGGCCCGTACGCAGGCATGTACAAGTTTCCGGCGGGCACGCTGTTTTACACCTGCTTTTCCTCGGACTTCTTCCACCCCGCGGCGGACGCGTGGCGCCCGGATGCCTGGCGGATGATGCGCGAACGCGCGGACTGCAGCTTCTACATGATCACCAAGCGCCCCGAGCGCATCGCCGACGTCCTGCCGCCGGACTGGGGCAGCGGCTACGAAAACGTGGAAATCGGCTGCACCTGCGAAAACCAGGACATGGCCGACCGGCGCCTGCCCATCTTCCTGGAACTGCCGCTTGCCCACCGGAGCATCATCCACGAGCCCATGCTCGAACAGATCGACATCCGCCCGTACCTGAAGCAGTACGCAAACCGCATCGACTCTGTCACCGTCGGCGGCGAATCCGGGCCGGACGCAAGAATCTGCGATTTTGACTGGGTGATCGACACGCAGCAGCAGTGCGTGGAATACGGCATCCCGTTCCACTACCACCAGACCGGCGCCCGCCTGCGCCGAGGGGAGCGCGTCTACAACATCCCCCGGGATCACCAGCACACGCAGGCACAAAAAGCAGGACTGGATTACCTGCGGTAAGCGCGCCGGCGCAAAAAGCAATGCCGACGCACGAAAAGCAATGCCAACCGCGCCGCCCCCCAAAAAATTTTTTTCAAAAACCCCACCCCGTCGTTTTGTCCGTTTCTGCACACTACAGGACAATACACGCGCCCCGGGACATCCTATACTTATCCTTGTACCACCTAACTCAGGAGCACGAAAGAGCAGCACATGAACGCAGAACAACGGTTTGACGCCTTAAGCGACATGATCGAGCAGGAAGTCACCTGCCGCTTCGGCAAACGCCCCTCGTACATTGTACAGGACGTATGCACCGCGACGGGCGTCGGCATCCGCGAAATCAACGCCATCTTCAGCTTCCTCACCGGCATGCCCCTCCTGGAGTACATCCGGGAACGCAAGCTGATGGCCTCCTACCGCCTGCTCATCACGTCCGATGTGTTCGACATCGATGCTGCCATCGAGGTTGCCGGCTACGACAACCAAAGCTCCTACGGCAAACGATTCAAGGAGAGGTTTGGCATGACACCGAAACAGGCATTCAAAAAACGGCAGGCAAATCTGTACAAAAATCCCCTCAAATGGAAGCAGCTCGCCGAGAAAGACGCCCCCGAGTACGACACTCTCGCCGAAGTGGTCCCCATCGAGCAGGCGCGCTTCGGCATCCGCGAGGAGGAATTCCTGCGGATCTCCCTCGCCATCGGCCTGCAGGAGCTGCTGCAGATGAACGACGCAGCCGCGAACACGGCCTATCGGCTGGCCGGCCGGCTCGACATCGACCTGCCCGCCGCCTTCGAAATCCTCCTCGAATTCACGCAGGAGGAATTCCCCAGAACCGCGCCGGAAACCATCACCGAAATCCAGATCGAAAAAGCCCTGAAAGGCCAGGACGACCTCATCCGCCTCTGCGCGAAAACCGGCTTCTCCGTGCACCGCGTCAAGCAGATGATCGACACGATGCGCGCCTTCGGCTTCGCCCCGGCGGACGTGCCCGACGACGTGATGGACTGCTACGATCCCCAGTTCGAAACCTTCACGGAATTCATCCGGCTCTACCGCCGTTACGTCGACGCGGGCGGCTGCGTGCCCTACGCCGAGTTCCTCGAGGAGGTCTATGAAAACAACGAGTTTGTGGACGTCGCCGCCGTCGGCGCATCGTTCATGGACGAGATCGAGGCAGAGCAGGAGAAGCGAATCGATCCGATCAAGCAGTTCATGGAAGAGCGCGAATACCATGAAGCCATGGCCGAGTTCGACATCTGGGCCGACGAGCAGACCATCGGGGATCCGTATCCCTACGATTACGATCCCGACATGGATAATCTGGCCTACGAAGAGAGCGACATGGAAGATGATTATGACGGAATGGAAATCTATGAGGAAGAAGAACCGTGGTGACGGGAAGGTCCCCGGAAAGGAGGAAGCGATGGCGATGAAGTACGAAAAATCCTGCGGCGCCGTGGTGTGGAAGACGGAAAACGGCCGCCGGCTGTACCTGGCGGAGCACATGATCCAGGGCCACACGTCCCTCCCGAAGGGGCACGTGGAGGCAAACGAAACCGAGGCGGAAACCGCCCTCCGCGAGATCCGCGAGGAGACCGGCCTTGCGGCGGCGCTGGACACCGGCTTCCGCCACGTGATCTCGTACAGCCCCGCGCCCGGCGTGATGAAGGACGTGGTGTTCTTCACCGCGGAAGTGACCGGCGGCGAGATGAAAAACCAGGAAGAAGAAGTAAGCGCCCTGGCGTGGATGACGTATGAAGACGCGCTGGAGGCGATGACGTTCGATACGGACCGGGAAACGCTGGAACAGGCAGAGGCGTATCTGAATGCGAAGGCGGAGTAAGACCGCGGGAAGGGGAAGACGATGAAAAGTATCTTTGGCGGCAGCGGATGGGACGATGATCTGGAAGAGGCGGCCGGGTTCGCACTGTGGATGTCGGTGCTGGATGGGCTGGAAGATGAGGGAGAGGAGGATTATTAGGGGGAAACTGAAGAAAAACGGAATAAACCATACGGCAGAGGGACCGATCTTTGGGACTCAGGGGTATGGTATAGTGGCATCATCCAGAAAAAACCGAAACTTCATAAATGATTCGCACGTTTCTATACGGTGAGAACACTTGCACAGCGATTACAGAAAGAAAAAACAATGAAAACGAGAACAAGCGGATGGTTCATCATACTGGCAATCTTATTCTGTGTATTGTGGCTTGGCGCATTCACATCAAACGCGGAAGAACCTCCCGAATCAGAAGGCAGTGCGCTGATCACCATGCGCCGCATGTACAACCCGAAGACGATGGAGCATCTGTACACGGCAGACACTAATGAGGTCAGCGTGCTGATGTATAAGCAGGGCTGGGATTATGAGGGTATTTCCTGGTATGCGCCCGGCACTTCCTCCACTCCGGTTTATCGCGTTTTTAATACACGAACCGGAGAACACTTTTATACGAAAGATGCATATGAACGTTCTGTATTACTGGCAAATACAGCTGAGTGGAGCGATGAGGGCATCGGATGGTACTCTGATGAGGCCCGGGGCATACCTGTGTATCGTCTGTACAACCCGGAAGCGGGCATTGGGGCACATCACTACACAAAGGACGCATATGAACGTGCCGTTTTACTTCAGCAGGGCTGGCTTGATGAAGGCATCGCGTGGTACGGAGCAGTCAAAGATGAGTCTGGGCTGACGGACGCACAGAAAGCGCTGAAAGAGGTGTTCAAGCAGCCGGGTGAATTTGTGTTTAGTGTGGGTGTAGGCGCGTGGGCTACGTTTATCACGGTTGATGAGGATCTGCACTTCTTCGGCGATTATCACGACAGTGGGATCGGCGATGGCTATATTGTAAGAGATGTCTGCCGATTTGAAGGGGACTTTACAAATGCGGCGCGAACGGGCGAAACGTCATTCTCGCTTCATGTTGATCGGGTTTTTACGGATCGGCCGCTGCATGAAGTGTGGTGGGAGTATGAATACGGAAATGCCATAGAATGTACAGAAGAAGCCCCGAGCGGGATTTCTGAGAATACAGAGTACTATCTGTACCTTTCGGGTACAGACCTGGCGACGCTGCCGGATGATATCGCGGAGGACATCGCTTTTTATCTGAGGTTATATAATCAATACAACGTCATACAAGGATGGTGCCTGTATAACACAGAACAGTTGGCGGTATTTCTTTGAAGAATGGGAGGCTTGAAACGATGAAAAAGACAATGTTGGCACTTGTATTGGCAGTATTACTTGGACATTTATGAAACCTTGGGAAATCTGATAATAGTTCCGGTTGCTCTTAACAACATAAAGTATAGGGGTGATTATAATAAACTGAATCCAGTGGATACCAGAAATAATAGATATAGCATTTCATTGATGAAATACACTCCATGGTAGATAAGATACCATATGATCGTTTGTCTATTTTTGCGGCACTTTTGTTGGAAATGAGGACAGGGTTTGATGGAAACGGCTCTCGAGATATTTTCTTTGTATCTGCTAGTTACAGTGCGGAACATCTCGTGGAGACAATAATGAGAAGGCTAAATACGGACGACGTAAGAAAGGAAAGGGAGTGACATTCATGAAACAGGAAAAATCATGCGGCGCTGTGGTCTGGAAGCTGAAAAACGGCCAGCGCCTGTACCTCGTAGAGCATATGATTCAGGGACATACCTCCCTCCCCAAAGGACATGTGGAAGGCGATGAAACCGAGGAAGAAACCGCTCTGCGGGAAGTTTTCGAAGAGACCAGTCTCGAGGCAAAACTCGACACCGGCTTTCGGCATGTGATCACCTATTCACCCTTTCCGGATGTGGTCAAGGATGTGGTGTTCTTCACCGCAGAGGCAGCGGACGGTGAGATGAAAAATCAGGAAGAAGAAGTCAGCGCGCTGGAATGGATGACCTATGAGGATGCATACCGGGCCATGACTTACGACACGGATAAAGAAACTCTCAAAAAGGCAAACGCATACCTGTCCTAATGTCGCACTGCAGGCGACCCGCTCTGCTGGCAACCGTGCTATCCTTTCGGTATAACAGGAAGTATTCGTTATGACAGAGGAGGCAGCAGTATGGGCAATCATTCATTCACAAAGATTCTGAGTACAGTGGACAAAAAGTCGACGAAGACGGCAGCGGACGCACATCTGGACGCCATTCGTGGCTGTCTTATTGGCGGTGCTGTAGGCGATGCTTTAGGTTATGCCGTGGAGTTCTGGGATGAGGAACTGATCTTTTACTACTACGGCGCCAATGGAATTACAGCATATGAAACAGATCCCGTCTCAGGCAAAGCACTGATTTCGGATGACACCCAGATGTCGCTGTTTACCGCGAACGGCCTGCTGGTCGGTCTGACCCGCGGACGCGAACGCGGAATTATGGCAGCGCCTCGGATCTATGTCGCTCGGGCATATCAGGATTGGCTGAAAACACAGACCTGCTCGATGCAGGAGGTAAAACGGAACGAACAGAACACAGAGGAAGACGAACCTTTCGGGCTTCTGAACATACCTGAACTATATTCCCGTCGGGCACCAGGAAAGACCTGCCTCACAGCACTCAGCGAAAACGAATGGTACGAAGATTATATCGCAGCAAGGCGAAATGACAGCAAGGGCTGTGGCGGAATTATGCGCGTTGCGCCTCTGGGCCTGTGCAATCTGTATTCGGACATCCGCGAACTGGACAGAGAAGGAGCGCAGCTGGCAGCGATTACTCACGGCCACTCCCTTGGATACATGCCGGCAGCCGTACTGGTGCACATCATCAACCGTATCGTGTATCCGCCGGAAGGTCACAGGATGACTTTGGAACAAATTGTTCTCGAAGCCCGGGATACGATTGCTGAGATCTTTGCCGGGGATGAAAACCTGCCGGCTTTGGTGGAGATCATTAACCGAGCTGTGCAGCTGGCAAAAGAGCCGGACACCGATGACCTGGACTGCATCCATCAGCTGGGTGAAGGATGGGTCGCGGAAGAAACGCTGGGGATTGCGCTGTACTGCGCACTGTGTCATCAGGAAGATTTCTCCGCCGGGGTGATTGCGGCTGTGAATCATAATGGGGATAGCGACTCCACAGGCGCGGTAACAGGGAACATTTTGGGCGCAATGATGGGGTATGAGGCGATTGAGGAGAAGTGGAAGCGGGATCTAGAACTGAAGGATGTGATACTGGAGATGGCGGAGGATCTGAGCCAGGGAACATGTATTGTAGAGTTAAGTGACAGCAAGTATCAGGAGTGGCAGGAGAAATATATAGAGAGACATACTTTTGGCGGTGAATATAGTGATCTTTATGATGCTTTGATGAAAGCGTGGTGTATTCAAATGGGTTTGCCTATAGACGAGGAAACTCTCGCGAAATATTTTCGACTTAACCTAGAAAGAGGTATAGCTCATTTGTGCGGTACAGGTTTTATAAAAAACATTGATGATTTGTTGAGAATAGCGGTGGGCTGAAAATGAGCATTTATTTGGATTATAACGCGACAACGCCTATTGATCAGCGTGTTCTTGATACAATGATAGATGTATATAAGAACAAAATAGGGAATGCTGATAGCCGGACGCATGATTTTGGTGATCAGGCAAGGGGTGTTGTTGAAAATGCACGAGCGCAGGTGTCTAAACTATTAAACGTTAACACTGACGAGGTGTTTTTCACAAGTGGAGCAACAGAGAGTAATAATATTGCTATTCAAGGACTCAAAGCGTATGCGGAACAAACAGGGAAAACGCATATTATTACGACCAGCATCGAACATAAGGCCGTCCTGGAAACTTGTAAAGCAATGCAAGAAGACGGGTTTGAGGTTGATTTTGTGAAACCGGACTTTTCGGGGCGAGTAAGTAGTGCGGATGTTTTGGGTAGAATAAAGAGTAATACTCTGCTCGTTTCGGTGATGCATGTCAATAATGAGACGGGGATCATACAACCTGTTAAAGAGATCGGAGAAGAACTGGCTGGGACAGAGGTATTGTTCCACATTGACGCTACTCAAAGTGTTGGGAAACTGACCGAAGAAATCCGGCAACTAAAATATGACATGCTTTCTTTTAGCGCACATAAACTTAGAGGACCACAGGGAGTAGGGTGCTTAATTTTAAAAAAGCGCAACTATCAACTTCCGCCGGTCAAGAACATCTTATACGGTGGGCAACAGGAGCGAGGCATTCGCCCCGGAACAATTCCTGTCGCGCTTGTGGCAGGGTGTGGCAAGGCATGTGAATTGGCTGAGGCAGAATGTCTTACAAACGAGAAACAGTTAAGGGACATACAAGCGACCCTAAAGAAATTGTTGGAACAGTCAGGGTTGAGTTATCAGTTTAATGGCCTACAGGAATTCTGCATACCTAGCACCATGAATATTTGGTTTCAAGGGATTGATTCGGAAGCATTGATGATTTCTACAAAACAGTTTTGCGGGATTTCGAATGGGTCTGCGTGCACTTCGCGTTCATACACACCCAGCTATGTACTTACCGAAATGGGGTTAAGTCAAGAACGTATTGAGCAGTCAGTTCGAATCAGTTGGGGCGCTGATACCAATAAGGAGCGCCTTGTGGATGCATTTAGTGATTTTTTAAAAATAGCACAAGGACTTGCTTGGTAAGCAATTATCTAAAAATGCCTCTCGTCAAATGGGGATGGATGACCTATGCCTGGATGGAACTTAAGAGCAGGAGAACTGACTGAGAATAACGCTAGCGAAGATGAACTTTGGTCATTGTTTGCGTATGTGTTTTCGGATTCTAGCAGAAAGACGAATACTTATAAGGTTGGATTGATTAAGGCTATTTGCGATCAAATATATGATGTAACCAGTGACGGTTATGGATATCCACTGACCTATAGAATAATCTTTGCTAAATTTACGGAGAATTACTGGAACCTTGTAAACAAATATCATCTTAAGCAGATTATAAACGTCAACTAGAAAGTGAGCCACGCGCTGACTTGATTTTGAGCCACTAACGCTGACTCGAAAGTGAGCCACTTACCGCTTTTGCTTCTTCGCTTGTTCTAACCTGTATGAACTGCCGTTCATGTCCAGGATGTAG
>JAZQBE010000026.1:0-25201 GCA_045545575.1 Shuttleworthella sp. | reverse complement strand
CCGCAGTCGATCAGCAGACTGCTTCCGTTAAAGCGAAGCATCAGAGAGGTCAGCCAGCGGTCCGGCATCGGCATCATGCCGCCGGTGCCCAGCAGACAAATATCCAGCATAAATCATCCTTCTATCGGTTTTCAGATGCATAAAGCATTTCAGAACCTACAACTCTTTCCGGTAAATCAGCGCGTCCTCTTCCGGCTCGGCGTAAAACCTCGGGCGGCGGCCGGCCGCCTCAAAGGAAAAGCGCTCGTACAGCGCTCTGGCCGCCTCGTTGCTTTCGCGCACTTCCAGAAACAGCCTGCGAATGCCGCGGGCAGCCGCTTCCGTCTCGGCCCGGGAAAGCATCTGATCCGCCACGCCGTGACGCCGCGCCGCCTCGTCGACCGCGACCAGAAGCAGCTCGGCCTCGTCCGCGGCGCACGAATACAGGGCAAAGCCCGCCAGGGATTCCGCGGGCGGCTGCGCCCCGTCCTCATCCGCGGGAAACGCCAGCACCGCCAGGGAATACGGCGCGCAGAGCGCGTCCGAAAAGGCCGGTGCGTTCCAGGCTTCCGGCCCGAAGGAGGCTTTGGACAGCTGGGCCATCCGCTCCGACAGCGCCGCGGTATAGGCGTCCGCGTCCCGCTTCTGCCCGCCGGTCACGACCAGGCGCACGGCCATGCGCCGCTCCCGTTCTGCCTGGGACAGCCGCAGGTACTCGGGGCGGAACGCCGCCGCGTCCTGGGCCTTGCCCTCCTGATACAGCGCCGCGCCGAGGACGGCGACCGCGTCCGCGCCCTGGGCCGCCCGGTGGGCGGGGGCGATGCGGTACGAAACCCGGCACTGTTCCTCGATGATTCCGCGGTAGACCGGCACGCCGTCGCCCAGAAACGTGACGGCCTCGCCGCGCCGGTTCAGTTCGCCGAGGATCTCGTCCATTTTGCAGACGCTCTGGTCCAGAAGCGTTTCCATCTTCCCGTTTTCGTCGAAGCGGTACAGACCGGTGTACACCTGCTCCCGGCGCGCGTTCATCAACGGGCACACCAGGCCGCTGCTGCCCCACAGGACACAGGCGAGGGCGTCCACCGTCGGCACGCCGATCACCGGAATGCCCAGCGCCAGCCCCAGCCCCTTCGCGGTGGCGGAGCCGATCCGCAGGCCGGTAAAGGAGCCGGGCCCCTTTGCAACGGCGACCGCGTCAAGATCCTGCGGCGACAGTTCCAGCATCCGCAGCATCTCGTCGATCATCGGCAGCATCGTCTGCGAATGGGTTTTTTTGTGTTGTATGGTATAGGAACCGGTGATGGTTCCGTCCTCCCAGACCGCCGCGCCGGCGACCAGTCCGGAGGTATCGATGGCTAAAATACGCACGTATCTGTCCTTTATCCGCCGCGCTTACGGCTCCGGCGTCTCCACCTGTATCCCGCGGTAATCCGCGCCCTTTTCGAAATCCTTCGTGATCCGGATCCGCACCGTATCCGCCGGCAGGAGCTCTTCGATCCGCTCAGCCCATTCGATCATGCAGACGCCGTCCCCGTAAAGATAATCGTCCAGGCCGACCTCTTCCATTTCCTCCGGCTCTTCGATCCGGTAGACGTCGAAATGGTAAAAGGGCATTTTGCTGCCCTCGTACTCCTGCACGATGGTAAAGGTCGGGCTGCTGACCGGCTCCGTGACGCCGAGCGCCCGGGCAAAGCCCTGGGAGAACACGGTTTTCCCCACGCCCAGGTCGCCCTGTAAGGCGAAGACGCTTCCGGGCCGCGCGGTTTTGGCGATCTGTGCGGCGATCTCGCGGGTCATCCCGTCCGAATAACTCTCATAGACCTTGTTCATGGCTTCAATCCTTCGGCAGCTGTCCCTTGACACGCTGCAGTGCGTCCCACATCGCTCCGCCGCGGGGCGCGCGGCTCTGTCCGCCGTTCTTGGCGCCGTCTGGCGTTTTTCTGCTTCCGCCGCCGGCCGCTTTTCTTTCCCCATTGGGACGCGCGGTATGCTTCTGGCCGTTTTTCGGCGCGTCCGTCTTCGGGCGCTCGCGTTTCGGCCGGTCGGTCTTCGGCTGCGCTTCACTCTGCGCGCCCTTCGTCCCCGGCGCCTTGTCCTCCTGGCCGATGCGCATGGTCAGGGCGATCCGCTTCTTCTGCAGATCCACCTCGAGCACCTGCACGTCCACGACGTCGCCGACGCTCACCGCCTCCAGCGGATGCTTGATATAGCGGTCGCAGATCCGGGAGATGTGAACGAGGCCGTCCTGATGCACACCGATGTCCACGAAGACGCCGAAATCGATGACGTTGCGGACGGTACCCTTCAGGATCATGCCGGGCTTTAAGTCCTTCATCTCCAGGATGTCCTGGCGCAGGATCGGCGCCGGCATGTCCGCGCGCGGATCGCGGCCCGGTTTTTCGAGCTCGTCTAAAATATCCGAAAGCGTCAGCGCGCCGATGCCCAGCTCATTGGCCGTCTTTTCGACGTCCGTCACTTCGCTTTTGATCTTCTTTAAGCCGCCGGCGGCCACTTCCGCCGGATCGTGTCCGAGCCGGGAAAGCAGCGTGCGGGTGGCGGCATAGCTCTCCGGATGGACGCTGGTCGCGTCGAGGGGCTCGGCCCCTTCGCGGATCCGCAGGAAGCCCGCGCACTGCTCGTAGGCCTTCGGCCCGAGCTTCGGCACCTTCAAGAGCTCCGCGCGCTTTTTGAACGCGCCGTTCTCCTCGCGGTAGGTCACGATGTTTTTCGCGATGGGCTTGCTGATGCCCGACACATATTCGAGCAGGGAAGCCGACGCGGTGTTTAAGTCAACGCCGACGCGGTTTACCACGTCTTCCACGACACCGCTTAAGGATTCGCCCAGCTTTTTCTGGTTCATGTCGTGCTGGTACTGGCCGACGCCGATGGCCTTCGGCTCGATTTTGACCAGCTCCGCCAGCGGATCCTGCAGCCGCCGCGCGATGGACGCCGCGCTGCGCTGTCCCACGTCGAAATTCGGGAACTCCTCGGTGGCCAGCTTGCTGGCGGAATAGACGGAGGCGCCGGCTTCGCTGACAATCACGTAGGACACGTGCGCGGGAATCTCGTGCAGCAGCTCGGTGATCACGGCCTCGGATTCGCGGGAGGCGGTTCCGTTGCCGAGGGAAATTAGAGTGATATTATATTTCTGAATCCAGTGCTTCAGCACCTTCTTCGCGTCCTCCACCCGGTTCTGGGGCGCGGTGGGGAAGATGACCGTCGTATCGAGCACCTTGCCCGTCGGATCCACGACCGCAAGCTTGCAGCCGGTCCGGAAGGCCGGATCCCAGCCCAAAACCACCTGTCCGGTGATCGGCGGCTGCAGAAGCAGCTGCTGCAGGTTCTTTCCGAAGACCCGGATGGCGCCGTCTTCCGCCTCTTCCGTCAGCGACGAACGCAGCTCGCGCTCGATGGACGGTGCGATCAGGCGCTGGTAGCTGTCCTTGACGACGTCGGCTAAAAAGGCCGCCGTGGGCGCGTCCGGCCGGGTGACCACCTGCCGCGTCATCCAGGAGAGGATCTCCTCCTGGGGCGCCTCGATGCGCACCGTCAGAATCTTCTCCTTCTCGCCGCGGTTGATGGCCAGCGTCCGGTGGCCGGGCAGCTTCTCCACCGGCTCGTCGAAATTGTAATACATTTCATACACGGATTCCTGCCCCGGCTCTTTGGCGGTGGAAAGAATCCGTCCGCCATGGGCGGTCATTTCACGCACGCGGCTGCGGATGGCCGCGTCGTCCGCGATCTGCTCCGCAAGGATATCGCCGGCCCCGGCCAAGGCCGCCGCGGCATCCGGCACTTCTTTTTCGGGATCAGCAAAGGGCGCTGCCGCCTCCTCTAAGGATCCGGTCAGCTCCTGGGCCCAGAGCAGCTGGGAAAGCGGCTCGAGACCGCGTTCCTTCGCGATCGTCGCCCGGGTGCGGCGCTTCGGGCGGTACGGAAGATACAGATCCTCCACCGCGACTAAGGTTTCGGCCGCTTCGATCTGACGTTTCAGCTCCGCCGTCAGCTTGCCCTGCTCCTCGATGGAGGCCAGCACGGTCTGCTTGCGGTCCTCTAAGTTCCGCAGGTACAGCAGGCGCTCGTTTAAGTTCCGCAGCACCTCGTCGTTTAAGGCGCCGGTCACTTCCTTGCGGTAGCGGGCGATGAACGGGATCGTATTTCCTTCGTCAATCAGTTTGATGGCGGCGTCCGCCTGGGTCTTCTTAATCGAAAGCTCTTCGGCCAGTTTTGCAGCGATATCCATAAAAACAATGTTCCTTTGCGTTGGTTACTCTTCTTCATCCTCGTCCGGACGCGCCCAGTCGAACGCGTAGCGGACAGCCTTCTTCCAGCCCCGCAGCTTCGTGCGGCGCTCCTTTTCGTCCATCTGGGGCGAGAACACCCGCTCCAGCTGGATGTTTTTGACCACCTCTTCCTTGCTCGACCAGAAGCCGGCCGCAAGACCCGCCAGGCAGGCCGCGCCGAGGGCCGTCGATTCCACGCAGGCCGGGCGGTTCACCGGCACGCCGAGCATATCCGCCTGGAACTGCATCAGGAAGTTGTTGGCCGACGCGCCGCCGTCGACGCGCAGCGACCGCAGGCTGATGCCGGAATCCGCTTCCATCGCGCGGGTGACGTCGCACACCTGGTAGGCGATGGATTCGAGGGTCGCGCGGATGATGTGGTTCTTGTTCGTTCCGCGGGTGATGCCGACGATGGTTCCGCGTGCGTACTGATCCCAGTGGGGGGCGCCGAGACCCGTAAAGGCCGGCACCACGTACGTTCCGTGGGTCCCGTGGGCTTTCTGCGCCCAGTACTCGGAATCCTCGGCGGAATCGATCAGCTTCATCTGGTCGCGCAGCCACTGGATGGATGCGCCGGCCACGAAGATGGAGCCTTCCAGCGCGTAGTTCACCTGCCCGTCCAGACCCCAGGCGATGGTCGTCACCAGGCCGTTCTGCGAAAAGACGGGTTCGGTGCCGGTGTTCATCAGCAGGAAGCAGCCGGTGCCGTAGGTGTTTTTCGCCTCGCCCTGGGTGTAGCAGGCCTGCCCGAACAGCGCCGCCTGCTGGTCGCCCGCCGCGCCGCCGATGGCCACCGGCGCGCCGAAAAAGCTCGGATCCGCGTAGCCGTAGATTTCACTGGAGGGAACGGCCTTCGGCAGGATGCACGCCGGGATCCGCAGCTCTTCGAGGATTTCCGCGTCCCATTCGAGGGTGTTGATGTTGAACAGCATCGTGCGGGAAGCGTTGGAATAATCGGTCACATGCACCGTACCCTTCGTCAGCTTCCAGATCAGCCAGGTTTCCACCGTGCCGAAGAGGATCTCGCCGGCCTCGGCGCGGGCGCGCACACCCGGCACGTTGTCCAGGATCCACTTGATCTTCGTGGCGGAAAAGTAAGCGTCGATGATCAGTCCCGTCTTTTTCCGCCAGGGCTCCTCGAGGCCCTTGGCCTTCAGCTCGTCCGCAATCGCGGAGGTGCGCCGGCACTGCCAGACGATGGCGTGATAGACGGGCTCTCCCGTCTTTTTATCCCAAAGGATGACGGTCTCGCGCTGGTTGGTGATGCCGATCGCCGCGATGTCCTCCGCCGTCGCGCCGATGGCGCTCATGGCTTCCACCGCCACGCCTAACTGCGTCGACCAGATTTCGTTCGCGTCGTGCTCGACCCAGCCCGGATTCGGGAAAAACTGCCGGAACTCCTTCTGTGCCATGCTGCAGATCTTCCCCTCGTGATCAAACAGAATGCAGCGGTTGCTCGTGGTGCCGGCGTCCAGCGCCATCACATACTTTGCCATGGTTCCTTCCCCCTTCTTGAAAACCCCCTCTATAATGGATGATAACGTTCCGTCAGGACCGCACGCGGAGCATGCCGGCGATTTCCAGCCCTTCCGCCGCGTTCGCGTATTCGTCCTCCGTGATTTTTTCCGTGATAAACGCGGTTTCGCCCTCGACCTGCGCCGGAACCCATTCCACCTCCCCGAAGGCGGCGGACACGGCGTTGCGGCCGCTCGTGCTGCGCACGAAGAAACGGCGCTTCTGCTTTCCGGCATCGGTCAGCGCCAGCGGCTCGGCTTCCCAGCGGATCGGATCCGGCGCGTTCCCGTGGCGCGCCGCGTCCACCATGTCGCCCACCACGGCGCTCGCCGTGGGCAGCTTGCCGGCGCCGGCGCCGTAGAACATGCCGTCGCCGAGCATGTTTCCGCGCACGAAAATCGCGTTGAACACGCCGCTGACCGTCGCTAAGGCGTCGCTGTTTTTAACCAGGTAGGGCGCGACGCGGATGGCGTAGGTGTCCTCTTTGCGGCGGCTCGAGGCGAGCAGCTTGATGGTCGCGTTCATGGCGTGGGCATAGGCAAAGTCCTCCGCGGAAATCTGCGTGATGCCCGTGGTCGGAATATCCTCGAAATTCACCTGCCGGCCGGCGGCCAAAGACGTCAGGATGGCAATCTTTCTGCAGGCGTCCCAGCCGTCCACGTCGGCGGAGGGATCGCGCTCGGCGAAGCCCTTCTCCTGGGCGTCGGCAAGCACGTCGGCATAGGCCGCGCCCTCCCGGTCCATCGCGGTCAGGATGTAGTTCGTCGTACCGTTGATGATGCCGGTGATCTCCTCGATCACGTCGCCGGTCAGACAGGACAGCAGCGGACGGATGATCGGAATGCCGCCGCCCACGGAAGCCTCGAACAGGAACGCCTTGTTCTGCTCCTTTGCCAGCGCGATCAGCTCGGCGCCCTTGTCGGCGACCAGCGCCTTGTTCGACGTCACCACGTGCTTGCCGGCCAGAAGCATGGCCTTCACGAAGGTAAACGCCGGCTCCACGCCGCCCATGGTTTCAACGACGATGGACACCTCCGGATCGTCCGCAATCACACGGTAGTCCGTCACAGCCAGATCGGCGTAGGGCGTACCCGTAAAATCGCGGATATCCAGAATGTATTTGATCTCCAGCGGCTCGCCGACGCGCTCCGCGATCACTTCCGCATTGGTCCGCAGCACTTCTTCCACACCGGAACCGATGGTTCCGAAACCCATGATGGCAGCTTTCATACCTGTCAATCCTCTCTCTATACTTCATTCTTTTCCTGAATCCGCGCCAAGGGGCCGGCGCGGCAGGCCTGTCCGAAAACACCGGCTATTCCGCGTCCTGCGCGTTCCGGTCGGGGCATCCCAGGGACAGCCAGCGAAGATAGCTGTCCACAAAGGGATCGAGATCGCCGTCTAAGACCGCGGAGGCGTTACCTGTCTCCTGTCCCGTGCGCAGGTCTTTGACCATCGTGTAGGGCTGAAGAACGTAAGAGCGGATCTGGTTGCCCCAGCCCATCTCCGTCACTTCGCCGCGGATGCCCTCCGCCTTGCGGCGGTTCTCCTCCACCTTCAGCATGTACAGCTTCGAGCGCAGCATCTGCATGGCCTTGTCTTTGTTCATGTGCTGCGAGCGCTCGTTCTGGCACTGCACCACGATACCGGTCGGGAAGTGGGTAATGCGGATGGCGGACGACGTCTTGTTGATGTGCTGTCCGCCGGCGCCGCTCGAACGGTAGGTGTCGATGCGGATGTCCTCGTCGCGGATTTCGACGTCGACGTCCTCTTCGATGTCCGGCATCACTTCGCAGGAGGCAAAGGACGTCTGCCGCTTGCCGGCCGCGTTGAAGGGGGAAATGCGCACCAGACGGTGAATGCCTTTCTCGGACTTCAGGTAGCCGTAGGCGTTTTCGCCGTTCACTTCAAAGGTCACGGCCTTGATGCCGGCCTCGTCGCCCTCCAGATAGTCGAGTTCTTCGACGGCAAACCCGTGGTCCGCTGCCCAGCGCGTGTACATCCGGTAGAGCATGGACACCCAGTCGCAGGCTTCGGTCCCGCCCGCGCCGGCGTGCAGTGAAACGATGGCGTTGTCGCCGTCGAATTCGCCGGACAGAAGCGTCTTCATGCGGATGCGCTCGAGCTTGGTCCCCAGAGTGTCGAGCAGACCGCGGATCTCGGGGATCAGCTCCGTTTCCTCTTCCTCCTCGGCCAGCTCCAGAAAGCCTTCCGCGTCGTCATACAGACCCGTCAGCTCCCGGCTGGTGTCCACGTCGTCCTTGAGGCTTTTCATCTCCTTCATCTTTTTCGTGGACTGCTCGCTGTCGTCCCAGAAGCCCGGGGCGGACATCTCCTGCTCCAGCTCCTGGATTTTGTGCTGCTTGGCCTCCAGATCCAGCGAGGACAGCACCGTCGCGAGGGGATCCTTCAGCGCCAGCAGCTCCTGGCGCATGTTTTCGATTTCGATAATCATGTGTTTACTCCTCTCCCCGCAGAATCTCCAGTGCGCGCAGGTACTGGTTGTCCAGGGACAGATCATACTCTTCGCCCTCTTCTCCGAGGAACTCGTATTCCATCACTTCGTCCGGGGTGATGCCAACGCCGTGGATGGCCTCGCCGGACGGCGTGAAGTACGTCTCGATCGTCAGCTTGACCGCGCTGCCGTCATACAGCGGAAGCGTGGTCTGCACGATGCCCTTGCCGAAGGTCGTCGTGCCGAGGATCGTGCCATAGTCGTAATCGCGCACTGCACCGGTGAAGATCTCGGACGCGCTGGCAGTATACTCGTCGACGAGCACCACCATCGGAATCCCGATGGCGTGCTCCGCGTCGGAGACGAAATCCTCGCGGTTCCCGTCTTTGTCCTCCGTATAGACCACGATGCCCTCGGGAAGAATCTCGTCGAGGATGCTGACGACAGAGTCGAGAAGCCCGCCGCCGTTTCCCCGCAGATCCACGATCAGGCCTTTCATTCCCTGCGCCGTCAGGTCGTCCATCGCCATCAGGAAATCGTCATAGGTCGCGTTGATAAACTGCGAAATCCGCAGATATCCGATGCCGTCCTCCGTGATTTCCCAGGTGACGGACTGGATGTTGATGTCGTCGCGCACGGCGGTAATGGTCAGCTCGTCGTCCCCGCGCAGGATCACCAGCTCCACCGGCGTTCCCTTCTCGCCGCGGATATACGTGACGAACTCGTCGAGGTCGTATTCGACGGCCGCGCGGCCGTCCGCGGACACGATCATGTCCCCCTTCCGGAGCCCGGCTTTTTCCGCCGGCGAATCGCGGTAGACTTCCGTGATCGTCACCTCGGCCGTGGTGCGGCTCTGCGAGAGCACAGCACCGATGCCCGAATACTCGCCGAGCATATCCTCCATGAGTTTGTCGTATTCCTCCGGTGTGTAGTAGCCCGAATAGGGGTCGCCGAGGGAATCGAGCAGGCCGTGGTAGAGGCCCTCGCGGAGCGTATCGTCATCGACGTCCTGGTAGTAGAAGCTGTCGATGATGCCCGCGAGTCCGTCGATCTTTTCCGCGGCTTCCTTTGTGACCACCGCGTGGTTTGCGCCGAAGCGGTTATAGCTGCCGGCGGCCTTCACCGCGAGGATCAGCACCAGCGCGGCGGCAATGGACGTGCAAAGGATGCCGACGGCCAGTCCCTGCCCGAATGTCTTTGGTTTTTTCTGCTGTTCTTCGTACATGAAACGCCCTTTTAATACCGCACAAGGGAAGAGCCTTCGCCCTTCCCTGTTGCATACAGAATGATATGGATTTCCGCCGGCCGTCAGACCTTCAGATGGCGGATCAGCGTCAGGCGGCTTCCGAAGAAACCGATACCCACGCCCAGAAGCAGCGATACGGGAACCAGAATGGAGAACACCTCTTCAATCGGCACAAACGTGAGCATTCCGCTTAAGAAACGGAACCGTCCCGTAATGTAGACAATGATGCTGCGGTACATGAAGAACAGCATCACCAGCGGAATAATGGAGCCGATCAGGCCGATGGTCACACCTTCGACGATGAAGGGGGCCCGGACGAACCGGTCGCGGGCGCCGATCAGCTTCATGATGCCGATCTCCTCGCGGCGGACGGACACGCCCACCGTAACGGTGTTGCTGATCAGGAAGACGGCCACACTGATTAAGATCGCCATGACGCCGATGGAAATGTAGCGGACCAGCTTATTGAAATCCATCAGCGTATTCGCCGCGACTTCGGACTGGTTGACCTGGCGGACGCCCTCGAGCTTCTCGAGGAAGGACACGAACGACGCCTGCCGCGACACGTCGGACAGGTAAATCTCATAACTGGCCGACTGCGCCAGCGGGTTGTCGCCGGCAAAGCTTGCCCAGACCTCTTCGTTCCCGCCGAAATAATCGTCCTTCGCCCGCTCCCAGGCTTCGTCCGCCGAGATGAAATTGCATTCCAGCACCTCCGGACGCTTGCGGATCTCCGCGCCGATGTCGTCGATCTGCTCCTGGGTAATGCCCTCCACGAAGAAGACCGTCACCGCCACGTTCTCTTCCACGTTGTGAACCATGGCGTTGAAGTTGACTTCCACGGAATAGAAAATGCCGAACAGGAAAATGCAGGCGGTCATCGTCGCGATCGACGCGACCGAGAACATTTTGTTCCGCCAGATGTTCTTAAAGCCCTGCTGAATATTATAAAAAAAAGTCATGACTGCTCCTCGGTATCGTCTACAATCTTGCCGCGCTTGATCGTGATCACACGCTTGTCCATCGCGCGCACGATTTCCAGATTGTGCGTCACGACGACCACGGTCGTACCGCCTTCGTTGATCTTCTCCAGGAGCTTCATGATCTCCCAGGCGTTGCGGTTGTCCAGGTTGCCGGTCGGCTCGTCGGCCAGAATCAGCTTCGGCTTGTTGATGATCGCACGGGCGATGGCCACGCGCTGCATTTCACCGCCGGAAAGCTGACGCGGCAGCGAACGGTAATTGGCAGCCAGACCGACCAGTGAAAGCATCAGCGGCACACGGCGGCGGATGTCGCGCTTGCGGCTTTCCGTCACGCGCATGGCGAAAGCGACGTTTTCATAGACGTTGCGGTCCTGAAGCAGGCGGAAATCCTGGAAAACCACGCCGATCTGGCGGCGGAATTTCGGGATGTGGCGGTGCCTGATCTTTTTCAGATCCTGACCGTTGACCGTGATCGTGCCCTCGGTGGGCTCCAGCTCCTTCAGCAGAAGCTTGATGATCGTGGACTTGCCGGATCCGCTCGCGCCGGTGATGAAGACGAACTGCCCGTCCGGAATGGTGAGGCTGACGTCGTTTAACGCGGGAATCCCTTCTTCGTAAGTCTTGCTTACGTGCTCCATGGTAATCATATGCAGACTATTCTCCCATATACTTCATGTACTTTACCACCATGAGCGCGATCTTAAAGGTGATCGCGTTCTCGAAAACGCGCAGATCGAGACCCGTGCTGCGCTGCAGCTTGTCGAGGCGGTAGACTAAGGTGTTGCGGTGGATATACAGCTGCCGGGACGTCTCCGAAACGTTCAGGCTGTTTTCGAAGAACTTGTTGATCGTCACAAGGGTTTCCTCGTCGAACTCCTCCGGAGAGCGGTTCTCGAAGATCTCCTGGATGAACATCCGGCACAGCGGGATCGGCAGCTGGTAGATCAGGCGGCCGATGCCGAGCTGGGAGTAGGCGATGATGCGCTTCTCCTCGAAGAAGATCTTGCCGACGTCTAAGGCCATGGCGGCTTCCTTATAGGAGCGGGAAACCTCCTTCAGTTCCTTGACGATCGTGCCGTAGGCCACGCGCACCGGATCCTCCTCCCGCACAGGGAACAGGCCTAAAATCGCAGCCGCCGTCTTGTCGACGTCTTCGTAATCGCCGAGGACACCGACCTCCATCACCACGATGATGTTGTGCTCATCGACAGCCGTCACGAAATCCTTGCTGCGGTTGCCGATGACGCTGCGGATCCGGTCGATCTCGTCGCCCTCTTTGCCCTCGCCGACTTCCACAATCAGCACGATGCGGCGCGCTTCCACGTCGATGTGCAGCTTTTTGGATCGATTGTAGATGTCGACCAGCAGCAGGTTGTCCAGCAGCAGGTTCTTGATGAAATTGTCGCGGTCAAAGCGCTCCTTGTAGGCGACCGCCAGTTCGCTGACCGAGAAGGCTGCCATCCGGCCGCAGGTGACGACGTCGTCGCCGCTGCCGCGCACCAAGACGATGTAGGCGACCTGCTGTTCGTCCCGCACCTTGAAGAAATGATCCTCGCCGACCGTCTGGTCTTCCGCGTCGGAAGCGGAGAACACCATCGCGTTTTCCAGGCAGGAAGACGCCTCCGGGAACGTGGTCGCGAGTACGCCGCCCTCCGGATCGATGATGGCATATGAATAGCCGGAAATCCCTGCGAGTCCGTCGATTGTGCTCTGCAGAATCTGGTTTGTAATCATGGGTACCTGTCTTTCCAAACGGGCCGTGTCAGATAGAAATCATAATCGTTCATATTTTAATACAGAATGCCCAAAATGGGAAGGATGAAATTGTGAATTCTGCAATCTTTCTGCGGATTGTGCCGGATCAGGCGGACATCTTCGAAAATCAGGCGCAGATGACGCAGAAACCTTGCGCTCATTTCCCGGAAAAAGTCAATGGCTTCCTTTCGTTTTCCACATTTTCTACGCGAAAAACAAAACGCCCGTTCGTGATTTTTCGGATTGTACGCGGAAAAAAACATGCAAAAATGTGGATAACGTGGATAACCCGGTGCATAAGTGCGTTTTTCGGGCTTTTCCGCCCTTTGAATTGTGGACAACTTATCCACGGATAAAGTCAGACTCTTTTCGCGCCGTTTCTGCTTTTGGCGATTCTGCACAATCAAAATGCCCCTGTCCGCCGGAGGGTGGAAAACAGGGGCATTCATCAGGGACGGTCATCCGCGCCGGCCGGTCAGAAAACACGGCGGATCGCAACCGGCGACATAATATACATGGAGGAGATCATGATGCCGTCCGCGGGCGTAGCCGCATGGATGATCTGGCCGTTGCCGATATAGATCCCGACATGGCCGTAGTAGCAGACGATATCGCCGGGCGCGATCTCGGATGCGCTGACCGCGTAGCCGACACTGCGCTGGGCTGCGGAGGAATGCGCCATCCCGACGCCGAAATACGAATAGACCGACATGACGAAACCGGAGCAGTCGCAGCCGTTCGTCAGGCTCGTGCCGCCGTAGACGTACGGGTTGCCTAAGAACTGCATGGCGTAATCCACCACGGTCTGGCCGTCTTCCGCGGCTGCCGCGATGCGGGCCGCGCGTTCCGCTTCTTCCTGTTCCCGCGTCAGCGCGGTGGCATAGCGGCGGGCGCCGCTGATATCTGCCAGGGAAACAAAGCCCTCGCAGAACGGGCCTTCAATGTAGATATAGCCTTCCAGCCACATGCTGCTGTCGATGACAGTCCATTCCGTGCCGGGGGCCAGCATGATGTCCGAGGCGGCGTCGGCGCTCGTTCCGCCGCAGAGCGGCGTTTCGTTTTCAATGACGGCGACGTCATGCTTGGCAAGCTCGCAGACGAAGGGGTCGCCGATGGTCAGGTATTCCCCGTAGACAAAGCCGAAGGTCTCGCCGGAACAGACGTAATACCATTCGCCCGTCTGATCCAAAACACAGCAGGCCTGGCCTGCGTACATCTTCGCCACATAATCGGCATCCGCGGAAGGCTCGGTGCGCACATACACAAAGGAATCCGCGTTCGCGATGCCGATGCGGCTGTAGTCTTCTTCCTCTTCCTCCTCCGCTGCCTCTTCCGCTTCGGTCTCCGTTTCCGGCTCCGCTCCCTTCAGCTTGATCCGGGCCACGACGCCGGGACCGACGCCGGGGGCATCCTGCGGTGCGGCCTGGGCGCCCATCGCCGGAGCGAGGGCCAGAAAACCGGCCAGCACAAGGCCGAAAAACAGGCCTGCCTTTTTTGTAATAAAACGGTTAATTGTTACAAACTTCATAAAACGCTCTCCAATAGTTCCGATTTTATCGCATTTGCTCCGGACTTTGCCGCGGGCAATTGTTAACATTTGTTACGGAAATGTTACGAGCGAGAGTATACCAAAGAAAAAAGACGGTGTCAACCACCAGATCCTGATGGCTGACACCGCCCGAAATACCATATGCTGTTGAATCAATGGAAACCGCTATTTCTGCACCGCACGGATGCGTCCGTCGGAAAGATCGATCTTCCGATCCCGGTAGAGACGGCCGACCGCGCGCTTGAATGCCGCCTTCGACAGCCCGGTCTCCCGCAGGATCACCTCGGAAGAGGCCTTTTCCGTGAACGGAAGCACGCCGGCATAGGCCTCGATCAGCTCGAGGACCGCTTCCGCGTCCTCGTCGATCTGGTTCCAGGAAGGATCCCGCAGCGTCAGATCCAGCTTGCCGTCCTTTTTCACGTTGCGCACGCGCGCCGTGATCACGTCGCCCAGAAACAGCCCGGAACGCCCCTCGTGGCGCGGAATCATGGCTGAAAAACGGTCGTCCACCGCGACGAAGGTTCCGAAATCATGACCGAATTCGTAAATCCGCCCGCGCACCTCGTCGCCGGCCGCGTAGGGTGACTGCGTGCTTAAAAGCGGGTAAATCCCCTTCATGCTCGCCGCCATCCGGCCGCTCTTGTCCACGTAGGCCCGCACGAGAAGCTCCTGCCCCGCCACCGGCCGCTCGGTCATCTCCCGGTAGGGAAGGAACAGATCCTTCTTCAGGCCCCAGTCGCAGAACGCGCCGATCTTCGTCACCTCGCGCACCGTTACCACGCCGGCCTCTCCGGCGCAGACCGACGGCCGTTTCGCCGCCGCCACCGGCCGGTCCTCGGAATCCCGGTAGACAAACACCAGCACGCGGTCGCCGGCGGACAGCCCTTCGGGGCTCTCCGCTGCCGGCAGAAGCACGTCCGCGATCGGGCCGGACGGATCCGCTTCATCTTTTAAATAGAAGCCGAAGTCCACCCTGCGGGCGACCGTAAGTTCCTGCATTTTTCCCATTTCAATCATCGAACCCTACGGCTCCCTTCTAAATACAGATCAGTCCCTGGACAAAAGCTCGTCCAACGTGCGCCCGTAGGACGGCAGGAATTCCTCCATAAACAGCGCCACCTCGGGAAGCTCCTCGGCCATCGCCAAAAGCGACCGGCCCGTACTGGCCATGGCCGTCGTAAACTCCATGTTGCCGGCCGTCTCCTCCTCCGTGCATTTGATCAGCGCGGAAAGCTTGTCCGCCGCCTTGATCAGACGGCGCATGTAGATTTCTTCCGGATCATCCTGCGGGGTAAAGATCGCTTCGTACGACTTGCGCAGATCCTCGGGAAGCTCGGACAGCAGCTGCTCTTCCGCCGCCGATTCGATCTCGCTGTAGGCGTCCTTTAAGCTCTTGCGCGCGTATTTGACCGGTGTGGGCAGATCGCCGGTAATGATCTCGGCCGCATCGTGATAGATGCCGATCAGCGCCGCCCGTTCCGGGTCGGTATGGTGCCCGAACCGGGTATTCGCGATCACGCACAGGGCGTGCGCGATCATCGCCACCTCCAGCGAATGCTCGCTTAAGGTCTCCCGCCGGGCGCTGCGCATCAGCGACCAGCGCTCGATATACTTCATGCGTGAAAGAATCGCGAAGAAATGATTCGCCATGTCAGGACTCCTTTTGGGGCAGACGCCCAATCAGCGCACCGCCGTTGGCTTTCAGCCATCGCCGCTGGTTCATGTAGTCAGGCAGCACGGAAGCCACCTTCGCCCAGAACGCCGTCGAATGATTCATTTCCAGCCGGTGACAGAGCTCGTGGACCACGACGTAGTCGAGAACCTCCGGCGGGCACTCGGCCAGCAGACAGTTGAAATTCAGGTTCCCGGCTGTGGAGCAGCTGCCCCAGCGGCTCTTCTGCCGGCGTACTGTTATCTTACCATAGGTCACGCCCAGCTGCGAAGCAAAAAAAGCCGCCCGCTCGGTGACGCGCTCCTGCGTTTCCTTATGCAGACGCCGCAGATCGGCCTCGGTATACATGCCGGCCGCCGCCTGGGCGATTTCCCGCTGCTTTTTGCGCACGTGACGGACGATCCACTCGCGTTTTTCCCAGACAAACTTGCGGATCTCATCCTCCGGCATGGAAAGCGGCGCGCGGATGATGACCTTTCCCTCGCTGTCGATCTCGATCGCCAGCGTCTTTCTCTTGCTGCGCCGGATATAGGCATTGATATCGCTCATAAAAGTTTCTCCGATTGTCCTTGCATTTTTGCCCGAAATCCGATATGATAGATCGCGATCGGGATGTAGCGCAGGTGGTAGCGCGCTTGACTGGGGGTCAAGAGGCCGCAGGTTCAAGTCCTGTCATTCCGACGATGGAGCCGAAGCAGATGCTTCGGCTCTCTTTCTTTTGCGTCGATCCCGCTGCCGTCAAAGGCGGGCACAAAGCTCTCCGCGGCCGCCGCGCCCTCCTGAATAAAGCCGTTCTCCACCCCCAGATCCGTCGCGTACCGCACCAGCCGTTCATACTCCCGTTTTGTCACCCGCCGCGACAGCAGCGGATCGCCGCTTACGGCCGGCATGGGCGTATACTGATTTAAGATGCTGATCCAGATCCGGTTCCCGTACGTATCATATAAATAAGAAAGAACAGCCTTCGCATCCGCGACGTGACCCGGCAGCAGAAGCACCCGCACGATCACGCCGCGCCGCATCAGCCCGTCCTCATCCAGCTCAGAAATGCCGCCGTTCTGCCGCATCATTTCCGCCAGCGCCGCCTTTGCCCATGCCGGGTAATCCGGCGCATGCGCATAGCGGGCCGCAAGTTCGGGATCCATGAATTTGAAATCCGGAAGCCAGACGTCGACCAGCCCTTCCAGCAGACGCAGCGCGTCCGGGTTTTCATAGCCGCTGCTGTTGTACACCACCGGGATCCGCAGCCCCCGGCGTTTGGCATCCCGCAAGGCCAGCGCCGTCTGCGGCAGGAAATGTGCCGCCGTCACCAGGTTGATATTTGCCGCGCCCTTCTCCTGCAGCTCCAGAAAGATATCGCAAAGGCGCTCCTGTGATACCGGTATCCCCTGGCGCTCCCGGGAAATCGCCGCGTTCTGGCAGAACACACAGCCCAGAGAGCATCCGGAAAAGAACACGGCGCCGGACCCCTTCGGGCCGGTCAGACACGGCTCCTCCCACCGGTGCAGCCAGGCCAGGCCGGCGTGCACGACGTCCGTTTCCCCGCACAGGCCCGTTTCGTTTCGGGTGCGGTCCGCACCGCAGCGGCGCGGACACAGCATGCAATGCGATAAGGCTTCCATCATGATATCAAACCCGTGTGTGCCGATAACCTCTGAAAAAGAATTGAGCCGGGTCAGATATCATCCGACCCGGCTTCATATATGGGACCGTCGGGGCTCGAACCCGAGACCTTTCGCGTGTGAGGCGAACGCTCATCCCAGCTGAGCTACGATCCCTCCTGGATGGGGCTGTTTCTTTGCAGAAACAAAACGGAGCGTGCGTACCGCAATGCGGTGCGTGGGATCGACGGGGATCGAACCCGTGGCCTCCCGCGTGTCAGGCGGACGCTCATCCCAGGCTGAGCTACGACCCCATGTGCACGCTCCGAAGGACATTCTACACTTTTTCAGTCTGAGAAACAACCCCTAATTTAATTTTTTTGTGAACCGGCATCTGCCGTGTCCTATTCTCCTTCTGCTGCCGGTCATTTTAAGCCTTCGGATTGATGGCAGCGGCAATCGCCTCCGCTTCCGCCAGTACAGCTTCAAACTTGGTCAGCGAGGCATCCAGCGCGTCCGGCGTATGCAGATCCACACCGGCGTGGGCCAGCTCGTCCAGCGGCGGCTGAGAGGATCCCATGGACAGGAATTCGCGGTAGCGCTTTACAGCCACATTTTCTTCCGGATCCTTTCCTTCTGCCGCAAGGCGGGCAGCCTCGGCGCGGATGCCTTCGGACAGCGCTACGGCCGTGCAGTATCCGGTCGCGTACACATAGACATAGAACGGACGGTAAAAATGGGGAATCCGCGCCCACTCGTATGCGACTTCGTCGTCCAATACCAGCGCTTCGCCGAAGTAATCGGCCACCAGGCCGCGGTACAGAGCGCACAGCGTCGCCGGATCCAGGGCCGCCCCCTCTTCCGCCAGCGCGTGGGCGCGCATCTCAAACTCGGCAAACATGGTCTGCCGGTACACGGTGCCCTTGAAGTTCTCCAGATACTGATTCAGCAGCACCAGACGCGCCTTCGGATCCTCCGTCACGGACAGCAGGTGCTCGATCAGCAGATTCTCGTTGACCGTGGATGCAACCTCCGCGACGAAGAGCGTGTAATCGGCGTACTGGGGCGGCTGGGTGTGGGTGGAATGCCATGTGTGCAGCGAATGGCCCATCTCATGGGCGATCGTGGACACAGAATCCAGCGTTCCCGTGTAGTTGGTCAGGATGTGCGGAATCGAATCATAGGTGCCGGCGGAAAAGGCGCCGCTGCGCTTGCCGCGGTTCGGGTAGACGTCGATCCAGCGGTTGGCAAAGGCTTCGCGGACGATCGCGCCGTATTCTTTTCCCAGCGGCTCGACGGCCTTTAAGACCAGTTCCTGCGCTTCTTCGTAGGTGTAGCGATTTTCCTCGCCTTCCACGAGCGGCGTGTATACATCATAGTAATGCAGTTTGTCCAGCCCGAGAATCTGCTTGCGCAGGGCGGCGTAGCGGTGCATGGCCGGCATGTGGCGGTGCACGGCCTCGATCAGGTTGTCGTAAACGGAAAGCGGGATCTCGTTCATCGAAAGCGACATCTCGCGGGAGGAACCGTAATGCCGCACCTCCGCCTCGGCCGTGGCAGCCTTCACCGCACCGGCATAGGTGGCGGCCAGGGTATTGACATGCTGCCGGTATCCCTTATACAGGCTGCGGAACGCGCTTTCGCGCAGAGCGCGGTCGTGGGACATCTGCAGCAGCACAAAGGTCGCGGAGCTGACTTCAGCGGAGTTGCCCTGGGAATCCTTCGCGTCCTCAAACACCATGTCGGCATCCATCAGGTTTTCCGACACGGTTGCCGGCGAACCGATGCTCTCGGCAAACCGGGCCAGCAGCCGCTCTTCCGCCATCGACAGCACGTGGGGCTTGCGGTCAAGCATGCGCTTTAAATTGTAACGATAGGGCTCCAGCAGCGGATCCTCCGAAAGCGCAGCCAGTTCTTCCCCGGGAAGAGACAGGATTTCCGGCTCCGAGAAGGAAACGGCCGTGACAAACTGCACGTATTTGGACATCGCGCGGGCGTCCAGCTTCTGCGCGGCCTCGGCGCGGGTATCCTCGCACTTGCGCAGATTCGCGTAGCTGTACAGATCCTCGATCAGCAGCCCGGTTTCCACCTCCGCGTCCATGTAGGCGCGGATGTCTGCCGCGTTGTTCAGCTTGCCGGCATAAGCGGCCAGCGCCGCGATCTTCTCATCCGCCGTCGCGAATGCCGCCTCCCAGGCCTCGTCGCTTGCGTACAGATCGGACAGGTCCCAGGTATAGCGCACCTCAATCTCACTTCGTTCCTTCAGTTCCTCTGCCATGGTTTCCTCGTTTCTTTCTTTAATACTCTATTTCACAATCGATTCTGCTGTTTCCAGAAAATGATAAATCTCCCCGAAAAACCGCTCCCGCACCGGAAGGTGATCCATGAAGAATTCGTGCTTTGCCTCCGGGATGAATACCCGCGTTACATCCGCGGCCTTCGCGGCGAACGCGTCGTGCCCGCCGGGCATGACAAAGGTATCCTTGCCGGCGGTGAAAAGCAGCACCGGCAGCGTGCACTGATCTGCCTCTTTGATCACGCGCTTCGTGGCTTGATAAGCCGCGCGCGCCCAGGCGAAGGATCCGCCGTTGGTCGTGTAATGCGGATCACTGTTGCGCCATTCCAGCTGATAAAGGTAGCGCGCTTCGGATGCCGACGCGCAGTCCGGATAATGGCTCAGCCCGTCGAAGGGCTTCTGGCCGGGCGCGTACTTGTTTAAGCCGAACAGCGGCGTGAGCGCCGCCATCATCTTCACCTGCCACAGCGGTGTCCCGCCATAGTTGATTTCCATCATCGGCGCGGACAGCACCGCCTTCTGGAAGAAGCCCGGATACTGTTCCAGAAACAGCCCCGCAATGCACCCGCCCATCGAATGCGCGAACAGGATGCAGTTCTGGGATACGGCCTTCGGGAAGACGATTTCACTCTGGAACGTTTTCAGGTCCTGCACGTATTCGTCAAAGGAATCGACGTAGACCATGTCGGGTTCGTCGTTTTTCCGCGTCGAATACCCATAGCCGCGCTGGTCGTAGAAAAAGACCGAATAGCCCATCTGATAGAATACGTACAGCAGCTCCAGATACTTGGCGTAGAATTCGCAGAATCCGTGCACTACGGTAATGGCGCCCTTTTCTTGCGGATGAATCGCGTAGTGATACCGCAGCTGCGTTCCGTCGGCTGTGGCCAGGTCGCCGCTCTGCATGTGGATTTCTTCCCAGCGGCGCACCGTCGTTTCCATCTGATCTTTGAAATCATCCTCGCCGAACAGCACCAGGCCTTCCGGCAGTTTTGTGTTTTCCCCCATCATTTCCCCCTCATTGTTTTCTCAGAAATGAGTCAAACGGGACTTGACTCATCCCGGGAACGGCGGTTTGAAGCTGCCGTCGTCCGTCCAGGTGCCTTCGATGACTTTGCGCGCCATGTCCGGATAGTTGGTGATCACGGCGTCGACGCCGGCTTCGGCGAGCATCTTTACGTATGCCGGATCGTTGACAGTCCATACGTGTAAGGCCAGCCCCAGCTCTCTGCACTGGGCCAGGAACACCGGATCCTGCACAAGGTAAAGCGCCGGATGCAGGGCATCGGCGCCGTAGCGTTTTCCGTAGGCCGGGATGTCCAGGAAACCATCGGCGTACAGGAAGCCGACCTTTGCGTCGGGTGCGAATTCCCGCACCTTTAAGGCCGAAGCGTGATTGAAGGAGGAGCAGATAACACGGTCCTCCATCCCGTAGGCCTTCGCCATCGCCGTCACTTTTTCTTCGATGCCGGGATAGGGCCAGATGCCGGTCTTCAGCTCGATGTTGATGGTCCTGTCCGTCGGCGCAAAGAGCGCGAACACTTCTTCCATCGTCGGAATCGGCTGCGGGCCGTATTCCGGGAACTGGCGGTTGAAATCCAGTTTCCGCAGCTCCTCGAGGGTGTAATCCCGGGCCCACCCGGTTCCGTTACTTGTGCGGTTGAGCCATTCGTCGTGCAGGACGATCACCTGGCCGTCCTTTGAAAGCTGCACGTCCAGCTCGATGCCGTCCGCACCCATGTCGATGGCCTTCTGAAACGAGACCAGCGTGTTTTCCGGGGCGTATCCGCTTGCGCCGCGGTGCGCCCAGATCTTCGGCTGCTGTGCCATCTTCTCTCCTTTCTTATTCAGATCCCTTATTCCGACACGGCTTCGGTCCAGTATTCCTGGCCGTAGCAGTCGACGATGCGAAACATCGCCAGCGCTTCGCCGCTGCCCAGATCCTCGTTAGTCAGCGTAAAGCTTTCCAGGCCGCCTTCCACGGTGATCGGGTCGCCGATCTTGAAGGTATCCTGGTAGTTCCCGCTGTAATCGTAGCCGTCGCAGATCAGTTCGATCAGGTCGCCGTCCTCCAGCCCGGTCAGGCTCTTCGGCACGGTCGCGGTCTCGCCGGCGCGGTAGTCATAGGTGACACCGGCCACGTAGCCTTCTTCGTGTGCCGTATCGAACACGACCAGCAGGTTCGCGTAATCGCCGTTTAAGAGCACCGGAATGCGTCCAATGATCGTGTAATCCTCTTCCGTCCCCGTCGTGGAGATGTGGTAATAGGCCGCGATCTGCCCGTTCAGCGCCAGCCAGCTGTGGTCCGCCGGGGCGAGCAGGTTTCCGTCGTCGTCGTAGTTGAAGATGGTATCCAGGCCCAGATCCAGCCAGCCCTGTCCGTCGTCAAAGTAGACCGACAGCTCCATGTCGGAAATCAGATCCCAGTCCGCGTCGGTCAGCGCGAGAACCTGGGTTCCGTCCGCGCCCTGCTGCCAGCACAGGTGTGACGGATCGAGCATGTTTTTGGCGAGGTACGCCGCGGCTGCCGCGGGATCAAGCCCCTCCTGAAGGAACTGCGTGTTGGAGCGGTCCAGGCCGCTGATCATGGAGAAATCCGACCCCAGGAAGTCGCTCAGCAGGGAGTAAAGCGCGTCTTCGCCGCCGCCGAAGGAGCTCGACGTCACGTTCATCAGGCTGTCCGCACCGGCGCCGGAACCGTAGGAGCCGCCGAACAGGCTGTACAGCTCAGAAAAATCGCTGTAGGAGCCGCCGGCCGCCGCCTGGCCGCTCACCCCGAGGGAAGCGAACTGCTGGATGCAGCGGGTGTAGTCCTCATCCATGCCGATCTCGCGGTATTCGCGCACCATGCCGTCCACCCCGCGGACGTTCTTGTACGGGAAGAATGCGGACAGGCCGTAGGAATTCGCCATCGACTGGGAGGCGCGGTTGTACTTGACCGCCGACAGAAGCGCATCCGCCATCGCGTTGCTGCTTTCTGTATTCAGGTTGCGTGCCAGATGCACCAGGTCAATCTGATCGATCCGCGTCGAGGGCGCAAATTCGCGCGCCTGCGCGCGGGCGTCGGAAACGCTGCGGTACGAATCGTTGGTAATCAGCGACGACGTTTCCTTTGAAAAAGCCGCGATCGTCTCGGGGACCGTCTTTTCCAGCTCCGCCAGATCCGTGACGGACAGGGTCGCCGGCTGTCCCGGGCAGCTGCGGGCGCAGGTGTCGGCGAAGGAATCGACGATCATGCGGCCTAAGCTTAACGTGTCCATGCCCGGATCGGACGCGAGCGCGCTGAGCCAGTCCGTGTAATACCAGCCCACGCCGGGCTCGGTCTCTTCGGAGGCAACCAGATAGTCGCCGTACTGCGAAGCCACAAGGGCGTTCTCCACCGTCGCCATCAGGCAGGTGTCGAAGCCGATCATGTCAAAGGTGACGCCGCCGTCTTTTAAGGCCCGGTTGATGCCCGAAAGCGTCATGCTTCCGGCCTTCGGATTCTTTTCGTCATAGCCGTAGCCCGACTGCGAGCCGCCGCCGTGATCCCAGAAGATGAGCTCGTAGCGGTTCGCCGGATAGTGCTCGGCACAGTAGCGGATAAAGGAACTTAACGTGTCGGGGCTGACCATGGAGCCGCTGCCCATGTCGGCCTGCTCGGTGAACATCGCCGCTTTTCCGCGCTGGGAGCCGTCCATGGCAATCCGGTAAATCTGGTTTTTGGAATTGCTGACGATGTTGTTGCGCCACTGCAGACAGCCGCCGGTATAGATCAGGACGTTCACCCGGTCGGTGTCGAAACGCGCCGCGAGCATCTCCTGCAGGTCGCGGGTCGCCATGCCGCTCTTCGACTCCAGATCGGTACCGCACAGGTAGACCATCACGGTGACCTTGTCCGTTCCGTCGCCCTTGATCACGGTGCGCTTTTCACGCGCCCGGGAGGAAACGTTCGTGTTCAGCACGCCGTTGTTGGACTCGCCGTTGTACCAGCCGGAGCTGCTTCCGGACGCGGAGGGCGTATAAAAGCTTCCGCCCTGACTTCCGGAGGAAACACTTGAGCCGCCGTTTTCCAGCGCGCCAAGCAAAGCGTCGCCAAAGGAGCTGCCGCCGGTGTTCTGCGAGCCGCCGAAACTCTGCGATCCGCCGCCGGTCAGCAGGTCCGAATCGAGCATGCCCAGGAGATTTCCGCCCCCGCGGCAGGTGAAAAAGACCAGCGCAATGACGACGATGATCACCAGCAGTCCGCAGCCGCCGCGGCCTCCGCGGGTCGGCATGGATCCGCCCGAAGAAGAACCGACGGGACGGTTTGTGAAGGGCCGGTTCGGGCCAAGAGGCGGTCTTCCGCCGCCCGGCTGTCCGCCGCCGGAATGACCGCCGCCGGAGTGACCGCCGCCGGAATGTCCGCCCCCGGACGGGCGTCCGCCGCTTCCGACCGGTCCGCCGGTCCCGGCACTTCCCCGGCGATGAACGCCACCGCCGCCGCTGCCGGATGTCGTTTTTCTTCCGATAGGTCTGTTGCTCATGGACATCTCCCTTTCTTTTCCTTGCGCCTGTTATGAATGTATTGTAAAATGAGTGCTGTTTCCGGAACGGAAACGGTATTACACCGCGCGGATATGGCGGAATTGGCAGACGCGCCGGATTTAGGTTCCGGTGTTGCAAAACGTAGGGGTTCAAATCCCCTTATCCGCATCGCCCGCAGGCACGCCTGCGGGCTTTTTTCTTACTGCGCATTCGCCGCCTGGTACTGGCGGATGAGTTCTTCCAGATCCTGCGTCATACGCATCGTAAACCGCTCGATTTCCATGCCGCTCTGGGCGAAGAACAGTTTAATATACGCGGTCTCCATCATTGGATTCGGCATCGGAATCGTGACGGTCTGCCAGTCGCGGTCGCTGCCCTTTAACGTGATGGTCTGCAGCAGGTCTTTGCCCGCAAAGACGGACATAGACACCTGGGCGAGGTCGCTCTGTCCCGCCGCGCGCAGCGAAAACTCCATCTCGTACAGGCCGCGGGCCGCCGGCGATACCATGAAGGTAGCCGACGAGCCGGCTTCCGTGGAAATGCCGGACAGATCGATCTGATCCTCCGCGGAGGCAAGCTGGACGCGGATCATGTCAAACATCGCGGTGTCTTCCTCGTCCATCTCTTCGTCCAGGCGGCGGCCGATCTCGTCCTCGCGGCCGAGGAAGCGCGCCATCACCGGCTTGTTCATAATCCACCGGCAGATGTTCGCCGCGCTGCGCTGGTATTCCGCGCGGGTCACTTTTCCTTCCGCCAGCGCTTCGGCGCTGTCGTCGTTGTTGGTATTCTTCCACGCGTCCACCGTCACCATGTACAGGTCGTTCTGGGCGCGGATCAAAGACGCCATCTTCGTCACGGCCGGCGCGCCGTCTTCGTCGTTGCCGTCGGCCCACCAGTCGGTCATCACGATGCCGTCGAAGCCCCATTCGCCGCGCAGAATACGGGTCTGCAGCTCGAAGGAGCTGGCCGTCCAGCGGCCGTTCACCGGGCCGTAGGTGCTCATCACGGCGTGGGCGCCGCCTTCCTTCACGGCGATCTCATACCCCTTCAGGTAGATCTCGCGGATGGCGCGCTCGGACGCGACGCTGTTGACACGGCGCCGGCGGGTTTCCTGCGTATTTAAAGCAAAATGCTTAATCACGCCGGTCACCCCGTAGCGGTGCATGCCGCGCAGCTGGGCCGCGGCCATCTTGCCGGTCAGGAACGGATCCTCCGAGAAATACTCGAAGTTCCGGCCGTTTAAGGGATTGCGGTGCAGGTTCATGCCGGGGCCTAAGAGCGCGTCGACGTGATTCTTGCGCAGCTCCAGACCTTCCCACTCGTACAGCTCCTCGGAAAGCGCCTCGTTCCAGGTGCAGGCC
>JAZQBE010000025.1:0-6554 GCA_045545575.1 Shuttleworthella sp. | reverse complement strand
AAAACGGCGTCAACCTGCAGCTGCGGGATTCCATCTCCGGACCCGGCAGCCGCGGTGCGCGCCGCCCGCGCGGGGAGGAAGCGGGCGAGTCCGCCTTCGACGTCATCACGCAGCTGTTCGGGCTGTCCGGGCTGTCGCCCGCCTGTGAGCAGATCCTGCGGTACATGGCCATGGTGCCGATCTCCGGTATCCGCATCGGCCTGTTCAGCGATATCTGCCGGCTCGAGTCCTACGACGATCTCAACGAGCTGATTTATCACAGCTGGGTGATGCTTGACAATACGACGGAGATCCTGACCATGCATCCCGTGATCGCCGACGTGATCCGCGCGAAGCTGTCGCCGGACACCGAAAACTGCGCCGAGTACATCAACGGGCTGTTCCGCGAAATCGGCAGCCTCTGGATGTACAGCCGCGAGGACCGCGCGCGCCTGTGGCCGCTGAACGCGTATGTGATGCAGCATTACTTCCGGCCGACGAAAGAGACCTGGCGGTCGTTTCTGCAGATGCCGGCGAACGCCTGGATCTGCACGCGCTACGCGATGTCCATCGAGTATGGTCACCGGATCCTCGACTGCACAAAGGAGCTGTTCCTCGACGACATCGCGAAGATCGGCCAGGCCGCGACCATACTCGGCGGCTGCTATCACAACAGCGGCGACGATATCCACGCGCAGCCTTATTATGAAGAAGGCCTGGAATGCCAGAAGCAGGCGATCCGCGATGACAGCGACGATGCCCAGTGGGACGAGCTGTCCAACGCCTATCAGAAGGTCGGCCGCTGCGCGTACTTAAACGGCGATTTCGACCTGTCGAAAGCGTGCTTCGAAGAATCGCTGCGGATCAGCAGCGGCAGCTCGAGCAGAAAATCCAGAGGCACCTACGGCAACGCGCTGCTCGAAACCGGCCGGATGTATATCCTCATGGGCGAGTACGAAAAAGCGATCACCTATGCCCGGGAAAGCGACGTCTGCTATCGGAAGCGCGACGGCCGGGACAATCCCAACAGCGCCTGCTCGCTCAAGGACCTCGCCTGCTGCGAGATGAACCTCGGACACTTCGACGCCGCCCGCGAGGCCCTGGCAGAATCGCTGCGCCTGAACCTGATGTTCAACGGTGAGCAGAACCGCCAGACCTTCTGGACCAAGGAAGCCATGGGTGACCTGGCCGTGCTGGAAGGGCGGACGAACGACGCTCTGCGGATCTATCAGGAAATCGAGGCGGTGATGGAAGAATGCTTCGGCGAAGGGAATCCGGATCTGCTGGCGATCAAGGAAAAAATCCGAAAAGTGGAACAGGGGTCAGGCACCCGTTCCGCTTTCTGAACCTCATTCCGCAAAAAAGCGGAACGGGTGCCTGACCCCCGTTCCGGTTTTGAAAAGGAGTACTTTGCAATGAAACTGGTGATATGCACGGACAGCCGTCTGGGCTATGCCTTTAACCATCGGCGGCAGTCGGCGGATCTTCGGATGCGTCAGGACATGTTCCGCCGTCTGGGCGGCGCGGCCGGCGGTCTCTTTGTCAATGCCTACACGGAGCGTTCGCTGCTGCGCGACGGATGTTTCGACGCGAAGGAGGCGGCGCGCCGCGGGAAGAATCCGGCGCCGTCGGGACGGGCGTTTCTGGAGGCTGCGGCGGAGGCCGGCGGCTGGGCTTTCGTCGAAAACGTGGAGGTGAAGGGCCTGTGGCACCGGGTCGACGAGATCCTGCTTTACATCTGGGACAAGCGCTATCCGGCGGATTACGCGTTTCCGAAGGCGCTGCTGTCTTCGTTTGAGCTGACGGAGACGGCGGAGTTTCCCGGCCGATCCCACGACGTGATCCGGCTTGAGCACTATGTGCGGAAGGATGCGGATGCGCGGAAGTCACCGGATGCGCGGAAAAACGAGGATGCGGATGCGCGGGAAGATATGAATGCGGATGCGCGGGAAAATGCCGATTCCGGGAAGGGAGGCCGCGGATGAAGAACCGTTTGAATCGCCGCGGCAGATTTGTCCGGCTTGCCGTCAGCCTGATCTGCATCCTATGCTGCGTCCTGCTGTGCGCGGGCTGCGGCCTGAAGAAGCCGCTGTTCGGGTTTGGAAAACCGGCGGATCTGGTGCTTCCCGCGCCGCAGACGTCGGAAACATCGGGGTCGTCGTCGCCGGAATCTACGTCGCCGGAATCTACATCGCCGGAATCCACATCGCCGGAGACATCGGCATCGTCATCCTCGGAAGCATCGGGCTCGCCCTCCCAGGCGCCGATCCAGTCCTCCGGGACCGCGGAGGATTACGATGGCTTTCTGCCCGCGCCAAAGCTGACCTGGCTCGACGAGCTCGACATCCCCGAGTGGTCGGGCCGGCCCTATGTGGAGCAGAACGGGAACGTTCCGTTCTTCGACACCGACAATCTGAAGCCCGAATCCTATGAAATCTACTACGATCTCGACAGCCTCGGGCGATGCACCCTGGCAGAAGCCGTCGTCGGGCCGGACACCCAGCCCACGCAAAAGCGCGGCAACATCGGCATGATCCACCCCACCGGCTGGCACAAGGAGCGGTATTCCTTCGTCGACGGCGAGGCGCTGTACAACCGCTGCCACCTGATCGCCTATTACCTGACCGCCGAGAACGCGAATCCCCGCAATCTCGTCACGGGCACCAGCTACATGAACCGCCAGGGCATGAACGATTTCGAAAACCTGGTGGGCGACTACATCAAAGAGACCGGCAACCACGTCCGCTACCGGGTCACGCCCGTGTGGACCGGCGACAATCTGCTCTGCGACGGACTGCTCGTCGAGGGCTGGAGCATCGAGGACGAAGGCGAAGACATCTGCTTCTGCATCTACGCCTACAACGTGCAGCCGGGCGTTCATATCGACTACCGGACCGGAGACAATTACGCCGAAAACGGCGAGGAAGCGGTGACTGCGGCCAACCAGCAGAAAAAAGAGGACGAGCTTCCGCTGACGGAAGAGGACATCATCGGCACCTATGTGCTGAATAAGAAATCGATGAAATTTCACCGCCCGGACTGCGAAGGCGCGATCAACATGGCGGCGAAGAATCGGGAAGAGTATACCGGGTCGCGGAAAGAGCTGCTTCTCGACGGGTACACGCCCTGTCCGGTGTGTCTGCCGTAAAAAAGCGGAACGGGTGGCGGGCCCCCGGTCCGGGAAAGTGGGACGGGGGTCAGGCACCCGTTCCGCTTTTTCACATCTCTTTCACGATCCAGTCTTTTTTCTTCAGCTCATAGCGGCTGTCACAGTACGGGCAGGTTCGCCGGTGCATGGCGTCGAAACTGCCTCCGCAGGACGGGCATTTGACGCGGTGTATGGAGAACCCCGGGTCGGCCGGTCCGCCGGCCTCTTTTTCGAGGACGAAGCGGATCGTTTCGTCTTTCTCTCTTACAGATTTACGGATGTAGGTGTCGGTCAGAAACGCGGTGCCTTCCACGCGCAGGAGACCGTCCTTCATGCCGCAATGACGGATATACACCGCGCCGCGGTACTGCATGTCGGCAATGTCGTCGAATTCGGATAGGTCGCGGCGGCCCTCCCAGACGGACAGGGTGTCGCGGTCGTCGGAGAAGATGATGGATCTCAGCAGTGACAGTACGCGCCCTTCGAACGCCTCGTAGGAGAAATCCGGATCGTAGGGCTTCATGAATGCCATCATCTTGTTCCGGCTGCGCAGGGCTTTCAGCATCGGCAGGGACCGGCCGGCTTCTTTGAAGGCGCGGATCAGAAGAAGAAAACTGCGGAGCATATACCAGATGAACGCCGCGACGCCACCGTACAGCGCGCCGAAAAACAGCGCTCCGAGGATGCGGAACGGAAGCATCATGTCGTTCCAGGAAAAGAATGAAATCACGGCCAGGATGCCGCCGAAGCTGACGCCGGCGATGATCATTTCCTTCTTCAGCCGGTCCATCAGCCCCGCGCGCTCGACGATGCCGGGGACGGTGTAATAGGAGGAAACGCAGGGGTACACATCGTCTGTCTCGAAAAACGTGTCGCAGAACGGGCAGCCGTCGCGCGCCTCGAGCGCGGTCATCGCGTGGCCGCAGTTTGGACACGTGTAAGACCGGTTTTCGTGGCCTTCCTTATCAACAACATTTGCATACAGGGTCACGGGCCGATGGATCTTTTTCAGCTGCTTTTCGCCCTTCCGGTAGATGATGTTCTGCATCGCCTCCCGGTACAGCATTTTGGAAGAATAGCCGTTTCCCGTCCGGTTCGCGCAGCCGCTGATCTCCTCCTTGACGTGGGTGTATTCCTCCTCCCGCGTGATCCCTTCTTTTTTCAGACGCTTCTCCTGCTGATCCAGGAAGTACCGCAGGTCCCGGGACGCGCAGGACGGCTCCTTTCCGGTCAGAGACCATGCGTGCAGTTCGTCGGTAAATTGATCCAGCTGGTTCATGGAGGGATTCTCCTTTTTAAAAGTGGAACAGGGGTCAGGCACCCGTTCCGTTTTTCAGGAAAAATCGGAACGGGTGCCTGACCCCTGTTCCGGTTTTGCGGTTTCCGCGAATTATTATAGCAGGAAAGCACTGCTGTGTACCAAAAACTGTGCAAAATCAGTATAATGGAAAAGTGGAACGCGTGCCTGACCCCTGTTCCGAAAAAGTGGAACGGGTGCCTGACCCCTGTTCCGGTTTTGGAGAGGAGAGGACTTTTGATGCAGATCGGAAAGATCCGTGCCGCCTTGTTCGATATGGACGGCACGTTGTTTGACACGGAGCAGATTTACCGGGACGCCTGGCTGTCGGCCGGGGTGCCCGAGGATCTGTACCTGACGTTTATCGGTGCGCCGCGCAGCCGGATCAAGACGCTGCTGGCGGACCACGGGCTGGATCCGGAAGCGATTTACATCTACAAGGACCGTTTTGTCTCGGAGGCCCTGGCGGATGGTGTTCCGGTGAAGCCGGGGGTGAATGAATGCCTGCGGTGGCTGGCGGAACATGGCGTCCCCTGCGCCGTCGCGACGTCGTCGTCGCGGGAGACGGCGCTGGGCTATCTGGCGCGTACCGGTCTTGCGGATTATTTTGCCGAGGTCGTCAGCGGGAACCAGGTGGAGCACGGAAAGCCCGCGCCCGACATCTTTCTCTATGCCGCCGGACAGCTCGGGGCCCGACCGGAGGAGTCCGTCGTATTTGAGGACAGCTTTAACGGCGTGCGATCCGCGCGCGCGGCCGGCATGTATACGGTGATGGTGCCCGATGCCGTTGCGCCCGATGACGAAATGCGCGCTCTTGCGGACGTCATCCTGCCGTCGCTCGCGGATGTGCCGGCACACTTCGAAAAAGGCGGAGAAGAGGGCTGAAAACCGGAACAGGGGTCAGGCACCCGTTCCGGTTTTGGGGTCAAAACAGGAGAGACAGGAAGGACATGCTGAAATGAATACGGAAAATGAAAAGAACCTGAGGATTCTCAAAAACGTTGCCATCTTTTTTACGGCGGCGTTCTGCCTGTTTGCGTTTCCGGGCGTGCGCACACTTTTTGTCGAGGCCTTCAAGCCGATTCTGACGGGATTCCTGATCGCTTACGTCGTGAATATTATCTGTGATGCGCTGGAGAAGCTGCTTCTGAAATGGAAGGTGAAGGTGCCGCGGGCGGCGGTTGTGACGCTGTCGATCGTTCTGGTGATCGCGGCGTTTGTGCTGATTCTTCTTCTGATTGTTCCGCAGTTTGTTTCTGCGATTCGTACCTTTTTTGCAAGGCTGCCCGGCGCGGTGGAGGATTTGCTTGCGCTGCCGGCTGCACAGCAGCTGCTGGGCCCGGATACGACGTCGCAGGTTGAAAAGATTGACTGGAACAGTATCCTCAGACAGCTGGCGGACATCCTGTACACCGGGATGGGATCGGCCGGCAGTAAGATTTCTTCTGCCGCGTCCGCTTTAACGTCCGGTTTTCTGGGCATCGTGTTTTCGCTGTATTTTCTGGCCGGCAAGGACAGCATCTTAAACGGCATCCGCCGGCTTGCGAAGCACATGCTTCCGGCCGAGCGGTACGCGTCCGCCGGACGGTTCCTTTCCCGCCTGGACACCTGTTCGCGCAAATATGTCGCAGGCCAGTGCATTGAGGCAGTGATTCTCGGAACGCTCTGTGCGCTGGGAATGGTACTGTTCCGGATGCCGTATGCGTCGATGGTCGGTGCTCTTGTCGGGATCACGGCGCTGATTCCGCTTGTCGGTGCACTGATCGGCGGACTGATCGGCGCCTTTATGGTGCTGACCGTATCGCCCACACAGGCCGTCATCTTCGTCGTCTTTTTCATCGTGCTGCAGCAGTTGGAGGGGAACCTGATCTACCCGCGCGTGGTCGGATCCTCCGTGGGTCTGCCGGGCGTGCTGATCCTGATTGCGGTAACCATCGGCGGAACGCTGTTCGGCTTCCTGGGGATGATCGTATTTGTGCCGGTCGTGGCGGCGGTTTATACGCTGGCGAAAGAACAGCTGGCGGAGTGAAAAAGCGGAACGGGTGCGTGACCCCCGTTCCACTTTTCCGGGACAGGGGTCAGGCACCCGTTCCATTTTCCCAAGGAGGGACAACCAAAAGTTCATCAGGT
>JAZQBE010000024.1:0-6025 GCA_045545575.1 Shuttleworthella sp. | reverse complement strand
CACAGCCGCTTTTCCGTCCTTTTTCGGGAAGCCTACGGCCAGACGCCCGGCGCATATCGCCGCCGGAATGGAACGGGTGCCTGACCCCCGTTCCGAAAAAGTGGAACAGGGGTCAGGCACCCGTTCCGGTTTTTGCTATTCGACCGCGTACGCGATCAGCAGCCGAAGGACATTTTCCGCACCGTCCCGGTGGCTTCTTTCATATCCATGGGACGCGTAAACGCCGGCACCGATCAGGCCATGCTTCAGATCGTTTCCCGCGCCGAGCGTGGCCTCGACATCGCTGCCGTAATGCGGATAGATATCCACGGCGTAATCGGCGCCGCTTTCCTTTGCGGCCTCGATCAGGCCCTTGACGACGGGATAGCTGTAGGGTCCTCCGCTGTCCTTCGCACAAATCGAGACCTGCTTTTCCGTACACTGCAGGCCTTCGCCGACACAGCCCATATCCACGGAAAGTGCTTCGGTACAGTCCGCGGGCACGCTGCCGCAGCCGCCGTGTCCCACTTCCTCGAACACAGTGATGTGCGCGTAGAGCGCCCGCTTCGGCGTAATCTTCCCGTCGCGGATGTATTTCGCCAGCCCGAGCAGGATGCCGACGCTTAGCTTGTCATCCAGAAACCGGGATTTGATATAGCCGCTCTTCGTAATCCGCACATTGGGTTCAAAACAGACGATATCGCCGACAGCGATGCCCAGCTTTTCCGTGTCCTCTTTGGACTTGACGTCTTCGTCCAGAACCACTTCGCAGGTGTCCCATTCACGCTTGGTCTCATCGTACTTCCCGTTGACGTGGATGGACGCGTTGCACAGCTGGAACGTGCCTTCATAAACGCCGTCGAATTTTGTGACGACCCGCACGTTTTCCGTCTCGGCGTTGTTCGGATTCATTCCGCCAAGATTCGTCAGACGCAGACGGCCGTCGCCCTTCACCTCCGCCACCATGCCGCCGAGCGTGTCGGTATGGGCTTCAAGAAGCAGGCCGTCGCCCTCACCGCCAAGGCAGACGAGCACACCCCCCTTGTTGGTCAGCCGCGCGTCAAACCCCAGCGCCTCGAACTCGCCGCGGACCCAGGCGGCCGCCTCGTCGGTATACCCCGTCGGAGAATCAATGCTTAAAAGCGTTTCCGTTTCCTTTACGAGGAAATCGGTATAGACGGACAGTTCCTTCATTCATTTATCCTTTCATGTAAAACCGGAACGGGGGTCAGGCACCCGTTCCGCTTTCTTCTCCCAGGAACGCAAACACCCGCGCGTAAAAGTCCTTCGCTTCCTCATATGCGCCATGCCCGAACTCCGGGTAAACATACAGCCGGCTGTCGGCGATGCGTTCGTGGAGCTGGTGTGAGCCGGCGATGCCGACGATCCGGTCCTCCTGCCCGCCGATGATCAGCACAGGGCAGCTGATGCGGCCGACCTCGTCCAGCACATCGAACCGCAGAATCGCATGCGCATTAATTAGAAACCTCTTATAATCCTTTGGTTTCCCGACCATGCCCAGAACCGGATAGGTTTCCCGTATTTTTTTCAGAAACGCGGGCGAATAACTGTGCTCCGCCGTGTCGATCATCAGGCTTTTGTGATCCCCCTGTTCGGCGAAGCCGATCCATCTGCTGACGCAGTCCTGCACGGTTTCGTTTGCGCTCGGCGCCGTCACCGTCAGGACCAGCCGCTCCACCAGCTGCGGATCATCGATGGCGAGATGCTGCGCGATCATGCCGCCCTCGGAAACCCCGAGAACCGACGCGTGTTCGATTCCAAGCTGCCTCATCGCCTCGGCCTGATCGGCGGCCATGTCCCGCAGGGACCAGCCCTCAGGCAAATCGTTCTTCCGGCTGAACATATAGATGGTGAACCGGTCGAAATACCGCTGGTACGGCAGGGCCAGCATCAGCGCTTTCCCTTTTACGGTCACCAGCCCGTCCGAAAGTCCCGGAAGCACGACCACCTGTTTCGGACCGTGTCCGAAGGAAACATAATCCATTTGCGTATCGCCGACGGATACACAGCTGTTATTTGCACTCCACATGCGAAATACCGCCTTTTTCACAAAACCATAATATAAATCTAATTATTCGCCATCCGGGCGGCAGTACCGCAGCTCAAATTCCTCGCACACAACCGGCATCTGCGGATCAAACGTCCGCCCGGCCGCCGCCAGCTCGCGGACGAAAAACGCCTCGTGCACCCTTCGCCAGTATGCAAGCGACCGGTCGCCCTCGCCCTCCTTCCAGGCGTGCTCCGCGCCGACCTCGGCGAACGGAACGATGCGGACTCTGACCGTCTGAATGACGCAGACCGCCTCCTCCTTCGAGTTCAGAATCACGCTGTACTCGCCGGCCGCCGGAAGCGGCTCATTGTCCGCCTCATACAACTCGGCCGCGGAAGCCGTCGCCGTCTTCGTTCCGGCCAAGACCAGCGCCGCGAGGCCGTCCGCGTCATCTCCGAACGCCCAGGCCTCCCACGGACCGGAAAGCCCGGATGCGTTCCACATCTCTTCTGCCGTCATATGCAGTTCCTCCTGCTCAAACCGGAACGGGTGCCTGACCCCTGTTCCGGTTTTCTTTCAAAGTGGAACGGGTGCCTGACCCCCGTTCCGCTTTTTCTCCCGAAGCCGTTCTTTCATCTCCGGCGAAATCCGGTAACTCTCGACGGCTTTCTGGATCGCCTTGTTGTGGGTCCAGGGCGCAAGCCGGTTTCCCTCGATGTAAGGCAGGACCGCCGCGGGCTGCTTTGCAAGTGCGGTCGCGAAATACCAGGCGATCATCATATTGATATAGTATTCGTCCGAGCGCACCGCCGCGACCATGTCGGGATACGCCGGGTCAAAATCCTCGTCGAGGAAGTGCTGCATCAGCATGCCGATGGCAAATCGGACGGTGTACGTATGATCGGAACGGATCCACCGGCGGATGCATTCGAGCAGTTTTGTGCGGTTCTTTCGAAACACCTTCGGCGACAGCTGGTCACAGGTCGCCCAGTTGTCGATGTAAGGCAGAAACCGCTCCACGTATGCAAGGCAGGCGTCGATATCCCTGATTTCCGCGATCAGAAACGCGTGCAGCTGGTTTTCATCGAACCACGGATGCGGCAGATCCTCCAGGAAATCCGCCTTCCCTGCGTCGCGTTGCAGATCAGCCCGCGGATCCTTCCACCATTCCTTCCCGCGCTCTGTCGCCAGCTCCTTTGCCATCTCCTTCGCCAGATTCCGCAGCGCCGGCGTCCGCACGCCGATCATCGTATCCGGCGGCAGCCCGGGGATCAGCTTTGCCTGAAAATCCCGGTAGGCGGCGTCCTGCAGTTCGAACAGGCGTGCCCGGATTTCTTCCTCAGTCCTCGGCGTTGTCAGTATCTGAATCTGCATCTCCATCTGCCGCTCCCCCTACCGCTCAAACAGCCGGATCCACCGCAGCTTCCGCTCGCCCGTTTTCCCGCCGTAGGGATGCTCGCGCAGCGGAAGATTCCAACGCGTCCGCCCGTACAGAACCGTCGCCGGATGCGTGAATTCGCGAAAGCCCCACTCCCCGTGATACGCGCCCATGCCGGAGTGGCCGGTGCCGCCGAAGGGCGCGCCCTTCACCATCATGTGGAGGCACACCTCGTTGATGCAGCCGCCGCCGTACTGCTGGGTGCGCATCACGCGCTCCGCCCAGGCGATGTCCTTTGTGAACAGATACAGTGCCAGTCCGTGCTCACGGGACGCAATGGTGTCCAGGAGCGCGTCAGCCTGGTCATCCGGAAACGGCACCACCGGCAGCAGCGGATTGAACAGCTCGTGCCGGACGATGTCTTCGTCCGCCGAAACCGGGTAGATCACCGTCGGCGCATAGCGAAGCGTCTGATCGTCGCCGCGGCCGCCGAAGACAATCCGCTCCCGGTACCGGTCCGCCTCCGCCGCGCACCGGTCGTAGGCCGCGCGGCTGATCAGATGCGGATACTCGCTGTTCGCAGGCGCGTCCGGACCGATCTGCGCCTCGAAGGCCGCCGATAGCTCCGCGAGGAACGCGTCCGCCGCTTCCTCGGCCACGGCCACCTGATTGATGTTGATGCAGATCTGACCGCTGTTTAAAAGCTTAAAAAACGCGATCTTGCGCGCGGCGTCCCGCAGATCGGCGTCCTTGCGGACAATGCACCAGTTCCCCGTCTCTCCGCCGAGTTCAAGCGCCGCCGGCGTCAGATTCTTCGCCGCCTGCGCAAGCACGTGGACGCCGACCTTCGGCGATCCCGTATAAAAGATCTTGTCGAACCGCTCCGCCAGACAGAGGTCCGCCACGTCGTGGCCGCCGTCGATGACGGTGACGAACTCCGGCGGAAACGTCTCCGCGATCAGCGACTGCAGCGCCGCGGTGCAGCGGGGCGACTTCGAACTCGCCTTGATCACGGCCGTATTGCCGCCCGCGATCGCCGCCGTCAGCACACCGAGGGACAGAAGCACCGGAAAATTGAACGGGCTGATGATCAGCGTGACGCCGTAGGGCATCGGCGTGATCTTTGTCATCGTGCTCGGAAAACAGTGAAAGCCGCTGAACACCCGCTTTGGCTTCGCCCACCGCCGCAGGCCGCGCATCGTCTCGTTGATCTCCAGAATCAGACTGCCGATGTCGCAGAAATACGCCTCCAGCGGACTGCGTCCGAGATCCGCGGCCAGCGCGTCGGTCAGCTCCTTCTCCCGGCGCTGCACGGCGGCCTTCAGTTTTCGCAGGTTCTCCAGGCGGCCGTCCACATCCAGGGTTCCCCCGGAACAAAAATGCATACGCTGCGCCTCGACGGTCTGATGGATTGTTTCGGCGTTCCAGTTCATGACAAACCCCCGAAAAGTGGAACGGGGGTCAGGCACCCGTTCCGGTTTTTTACTTCTTCTTCAACATTTTTGCGACAACACCCGTCGCCACGTTCATCAGCACGACGAGCACCACGCCGGACGCCACAGCCGCAATGGGCGCGGGGACGCTGACGCCGGGGCCGGACGCGTCGAAAATCCGGAACACCAGATCCAGCACCAGCGACAGGAACGCGGACAGCACGCCGGCAAACCACAGAAAGAAGATACCGGCGAAGGCCGCGATCATCTGCACCGGCCCGGAAGCCTGCAGGGATTCGATCGCATCCGTGAACACCTCCACCGGGGCGAGATACGACAGATCCGCCCAGGCGAGCAGAAACGCGAACAGGCAGACCAGGTACGCGAGAAAGATAAGATCCCCGGTCCGCGAGAAAGCCGCCGCGGCGCCGGACGACCTTACAGATCCCTTCCTGCCATTTTTCGCGGACGCGGCAAGCGAAAACAGGCCGATACCGACACCGACCACCGCGACGATAGCTGCGATGCGGAACATATATTTCAGGCCCTTCGTCGCGATCGCCCTGCCCGTCGAATCCATCGCCATCAGCGCGGTCCACCAGATCGCGATCTGCAGGCAGGTCGGAACAAGAAGGACCGGAACGGACATCGCATCCGCCAGGAAGCAGCAGACCACCAGGGCCACGATCCCGCTGATCAGCCAGCCGATCATGCCGAAGTGCTCTTCCGACACTGCGCCCGTCGCGCCGTAGATGCCCCAGCAATAGCAGGCCCAGCCGTAGAGCAGCAGCGGCTGGATCACCAGAAACGCCGCTTCGGGTTCAAAGACCGGTTCCAGCAAAGCGAAGATCAGAACGCCGATGGCCAGGAACAGGAACGGGATGATCAGCACGCTCCCCATGCGGTTCGCTACGTACAGAAGGATCGCGCCCACCGCCAGCAGTGAAACGGAAATGCCGATCTCGCCAAGCGCCATGTCGCCCGCGTGGAACGGTTCCGTGTATCCGCTCCAACCGCCGAAGCCGTTTCTCCAAAGGAAGAATTTCATTCGCCGCTCCTTCCGAAAAAGTGGAACGGGTGCCTGACCCCCGTTCCGGTTTTGTCCTCAAAGCGGAACAGGGGTCAGGCACCCGTTCCGTTTTTCTTTCGGTGTACAGCCGTAGTAGGCGCTGAAGGCCCGGCAGAAGCTGCTGGTGTCCGCGTAGCCGACCGCGCTGCCGATCT
>JAZQBE010000023.1:0-36069 GCA_045545575.1 Shuttleworthella sp. | reverse complement strand
AACGACATGGCTACGATCCGACTTCGTCTCTGTGCCACACCGACGCCGGTTACGACGCAGCCCGCAGCGCCGTCGAAAGCGGCGCTTCGCACGCGGTTCACCTGTTCAACGCCATGCGCGGATTTTCTCACCGCGAGCCGGGAACCGTCGGCGCCGTGCTTGACAGTCCGTCGGTGGACGCGGAGCTCATCTGCGACGGCATCCATATCCATCCCGCAGCGGTGCGCGCGGCCTTTGCTGCACTGGGTGCGGACCGCGTCGTTCTGATCAGCGATACCATGCGGGCGGCCGGGCTGGGCGACGGCGTGTATACGCTGGGCGGTCTCGAGGTGACGGTGCAGGGAAAACGCGCGGTTTTAAGCGGTGACCCGGCTTCGGGCGGCGGCGCGCTGGCCGGCTCGGTCACGCCTTTGCCGGACATCGTACGCACCGCGGTAACGGAAATGGGTATCCCGCTGGAAACGGCGATCCGCTGTGCGACATGGAATGCGGCGAAAAGCATCGGGAAAGAAGACGAATACGGACTGCTGGCCGAGGGCCGGCAGGCGGATCTGGTCCTCTGGAACGAGAAACTGGAAACCGTGCGGGTCATGCACAGGGGTGTTTTTTTGCCATGAAATGTGGTATGATCTATCGGATTGTTCCAAAATAAAAAAGAAAGGAGGTGAGAAGAGATGGAGTTCGATTTTGGATTCGGAAGCAAGACGATCTACCTTGTGGACAGCGAGAACTTAAACGACGCCTGGGTCAAGGCGATTGACGACCTCGGCAGCCGGGATCAGATTTTTGTCTTCTATACAGAGAACAGCGCGAACATGTCCGTGGCCAGCATCAGCCAGCTGACGGCCAGGGAGAATCAGGTGATCTGGAAGCGCTGCTTTACCGGAACGAACGCGCTGGATTTCCAGCTGGTTTCCCAGCTGGGGGCACTGATTGCACGGCATCCGAGAGATACGTTCGTCATCCTGTCCAACGACACCGGCTATGACCCGGTGGTGCGTTACTGGACCGTGGAAGGCATCAAGATCAGCCGCACGTCCGTGCAGACCGGCACGCCCCGTGCGCGCAGAACGTCCCGCGGAGGCGTACGGTATTCGTCCCGCAATCAGAACCGTTCCACGCCGCCCGCGTATCTTGCGCAGGCAAAGAAGCCCGCAAAGCCGGACGCTCCCGCAAATGCCGCGCCGACAAAGAACGCGGCGGAATCCGGGGCGGACAGGACGAAGGCGGCAGCATCCGCGAAAGAACAGAAACGCGCGGACGCGGCGGTGAACGCAGCTGTGCCGCAGGAAACCGCACGCACGTCTGCCGAGGGAAACGGCAAGCCTTCCCGCGGCAGCCGGACGCAGACGCAGCAAAAGAGCGATGCGCCGAAAAACGACGTACCGAAAACCGAAACGCCGAAGGACGAAGCCCTGAAAACGACGGGCGCCGGCCTTTCGGAGGTGACGGAAGAGAAGGCGGCGAAGAGCAAAAAGGCCAAGGCGGACAAGGTAAAACCGGAAGACGGCGAGAAGAAGAAAAAGAAGAAGAAAGACAAGACCAAGAAGCAGGACGCTTCTGCGCCGGAACCGGCCGAGATCGTGGCGAAGACCCCGGAAGAGGTCGCGCTCGAACTGACGGCTGTCAGCGCGGAGACCGTGCTTCCGCCCGTCTTTGACGGGGAAGGGCGGCTGCATCCCGGCGTGGCGGCATTCATCGATGCCTTAGGCGCGGCGCTGCCCGCGAAGGGCCTCGGCGAATACCACGAAGCGCTGGTGCACGTACTCGGATCCGAGGACGGCAACGCGGCCTATCAGATGCTCCGGGGCGACCGCGAATGGCAGCAGCGCCTGTCGGGACGTCTCTTAGACGGCAGAGACGAGCGTGCGGACGCCTTTGTCGGCGCGTTCTTAAGCTACCTCGGGTATCCGGCCGACGACGCGGACCGCATCAAAGCCATCATCTTTGAAGGCAACGCGACAAACTATGCGGGGCTGTACCGCAGCTTTGTCCACAACTTCGGCGCCACCCGCGGACGCCAGTATTACAGCCTGTTTAAGAGCAGCTTAAAGACCATTCAGCAGCTGTAGGAAATTCGAAAGCCATTCTGTTTATAAGCAGAATGGCTTTCTTTCCATCCGGAAAGAGGCAGATCCATGGCATTTTCCATCATTCGAAACGACATCACGCACGTTCGGGCGGACGCCATCGTCAACTCCGCGAATCCGCTTCCCGTCTGCGGCGGCGGAAGCGACGCGGCCGTGTATGCGGCGGCCGGCATGGAGGAGCTTCTGGCGGCGCGCGAAAGGATCGGGCGGATCGAGCCCGGTCATGCGGCCGCAACACCGGCCTTTGCCCTGCCGGCGAAATATGTCATCCACACGGTCGGTCCCGTCTGGACCGGCGGGGAGAACGGGGAGCGCGACGTCGTTCGCGCCTGCTACCGCAGCAGTCTGCGCCTGGCCCAGGGGCTCGAGTGTCAGAGTGTGGCCTTTCCGCTGATTTCCACGGGGACCTACGGCTTCCCGAAGGAAGAAGCGCTGCAGATCGCCGTCTCCGAAATCCGGGCGTTTCTGAAAGTCGTCGAGATGGACGTGATTCTCGTCGTCTTTGACCGGATGTCCTTTGTCCTTTCGGGACAGCTGTTCGACGGGGTCGACAGCTTCATCAGCGAACGCGAAGCGGCGGACCGGGCCGCGATGGAATACGGCGCCGCCATGGCCTCCCAGGCCTCGATCCATCACCTGCAGCCGCCGCGGCCGGAAAACGCGACGGCGGCCGGGGCGATGTACCATGCACCCGCCGCGGGGATGGCGCCTTCGCCTGCGGCAGGAATGGCACCCCCGTCTGCGGCAAAAACACCCGCAGCCAATGCGTCCGCGACGGTTCCGCCGGAACACACAGAGCGCAGCGAACGACGCCGGCGGCGTTTGTTTGACGGGATCCTTCCGGGCCGGAAGGAGAAACGGCAGGAAGCAATCCGCGAGGAAGCCGAAGCCCTGCGCGAGGCGGCCGATGCCGCGGAAGCGCCGGCTTTCCGGGAAGAGACGGCCGCGGAGGAAACGGCGCCGGAACCCGTGCTTTTATCGAAACCTCGGAAGACGCTCGACGAGGCTGTCTCGCATCTGGCGGACACCTGGCAGGAGAGCCTTTTTTACTGGATCGACGAGAAGGGGTATTCGGATACCGAGGTGTACAAGCGCGCCAACGTGGACCGCAAGCTGTTCTCGAAGATCCGAAGCAATCCGCACTATCAGCCGAAAAAGAACACAGCCGTCGCGTTTGCGCTGGCGCTGCAGCTGAACCTGGACGAGACCAAAGATCTGCTCGCGCGCGCCGGTTACGCACTGTCGCCGAGCAGCCGGTTCGACCTGATCATCGAATACTTTATTGAAAACGGCGTTTACGACGCCTATACCATCAACCTGGCGCTGTTCGAACATGACGAGCCGCTGCTGGGCGCATGATGATTCCCCAAAAAACAGACGGCAAAGGCCGTCCGCAAAGCGTTTCTTCATTTGTCGCTTCGCGGGCGACCTTTTTTCATGTCCTGCCCCTTATACTGAGCTTGCAGTAAGGAAACCGAAGGCTCATCCTTCAAAAGAAAGAGAGGCAGACCATGAAAAAAGGATTAACGGAAATCGTGTTCATCTTAGACCGCAGCGGATCCATGGGCGGGCTGGAGTCCGACACCATCGGCGGCTACAATGCCATGCTGAAGAAACAGAAGGAAGAAGAGGGCGAGGCGATCTTTTCCACGGTGCTCTTCGACGACTCCATAGAGGTGCTCCACGACCGGAAAGCGCTCTCGGCCGTGCAGCCGATCACGGACAAAGAGTACTATGTCCGCGGATGCACCGCGCTCCTTGACGCCGTCGGCGGTGCCATCGACCACATCGGTCATGTGCAGAAGAAGATGCCGGAAGCCGAGCGGCCCGAGAAGACGCTCTTCATCATCACGACCGACGGCATGGAAAACGCCAGCCGGGAGTATACTTATGAAAAGGTAAAGAAGATGGTGGAGAAAAAGAAGGAGAAGCACCACTGGGAATTCATCTTCCTCGGCGCGAACATCGACGCCGTCGCGGTGGCCGGCCGGTTCGGCGTCGAAAAGAGCCGAGCGGTGCGCTATGAGAACGACAGCGCCGGCACGCAGCTGAATTACTCCGTGATGTCGAAGCTGGTCAGCTGCGCCCGCGCCTGCGGATCGGCGCCGGAGATGTCCAAAGCGTTCGACAGTGAAGAAATGCTCGCGCCCATCGCGGAGGACTACAGGAAAAGGCACAGATAAGAGGCAGCACGGATTTGTGCGGAAAGGAACCGAAGACGTCCGGAAGGGATGAGGGGGAGACCTCTCATCTTTTTTTGAGATTTTTGCGATCCTTTTAGCTTCACTTTAGTTTCGGCGTTTATCATTCAACCATCGAAGGAAGCACAGAGGGCTTCCCGCGAATGAAGAAAGGACACCGACATGAGTGATCAGATGACGTTTAAACGCTACGAAATCAAGTTCCTGCTTTCCACGACACAGTACCGGCTGTTGATGACGGAGCTTCAGAAATACATGATTCCGGACATTCACGGACACAGCACGATCCGCAGCCTCTACCTGGATACGCCGGACTGGATTCTGGCGCGCCGTTCCCTGGACGGCCCGGTCTACAAGGAAAAGATGCGGCTTCGCAGTTACGTACAGGCCGATGCGGATACGACGATCTTCGTGGAACTGAAAAAGAAATACGAAGGGATCGTATACAAGCGCCGCATCCACATGAGTGAGAATGACGCGGTCCGGTTCTGCTGCACGAAGGAGCGCCGGGATGCCATCAGCCAAAAGTACATGGACGAGTACACGGCCACGGACCGGCAGATCGTTTCCGAAATGGCCTACGCCGCGGATCTGTATAAGAACCTCCGCCCGGCCGTTCTTTTGACCTACGAGCGGGATGCCTGGTACGGAAAAGACGACCACGAATTCCGCATCACCTTCGATCAGGAAATCCTCTGGCGGGACACGGACGTGAACCTGCACAGCCTCGTCGGCGGCGAGCCGCTGCTGCAGAACGGGCAGGTGCTGATGGAGGTTAAATGCGCCGGTGCCATACCCCTGTGGCTGGTGGATTTCCTGACGATGCATCACATCTTCAAGACGTCGTTTTCCAAGTACGGAAACGCGTTCCGCCGCATCTGCCTGCGGGAAGCGGCAAAGGAAAAGCAGCTGTATTTCGCGCCGCGCCGGCGTTACGCGGCGGCCGCGGGAGGAAGGTAAGTTCATCATAGGAAAGAAAGTCAATCATCAGAAAGGAACGAATCATGACATCCATTTTTTCCGGCATTTTCGACACGGCGGCCACAGCCGTCATTGAACCGGGTGCATTTTTGTTATGCATCGGCGTATCGCTGCTCATCGGCCTGTTTTTAGGCTGGGTGTACACCTACCGCAATCGTTATACCAAAAGCTTCGTTGTTACCCTTTCCCTCCTGCCCGCGATCGTCTGTGTAGTCATCATGATGGTCAACGGCAACATCGGTGCCGGCGTTGCAGTCGCGGGAGCGTTTTCCCTCGTGCGCTTCCGCTCCGCGCAGGGCACGGCGAGAGACATCGGCATGATCTTCCTCGCCATGGGCTGCGGACTCATCGCCGGCATGGGCTACTTAGGCTATGCATGCCTCTTCGGGCTTCTGATCGGCGGCGCGATGGTGCTGTACACCGCCCTCGGTCTCGGCGAAAACAAAAACAACTGTGAAAAGAGCCTGCGCATCACCATCCCGGAAGACCTGGATTACACCGATGTCTTCTCCGGCATCATGAACGAATACTGCCGCACCAGCAGCCTCGTGACGGTGAAGACAGCGAACTTAGGCAGCGTCTATAAACTGACCTACGACGTCACCCTCCGCGATCCGGCGCAGGAAAAGCTCTTCATCGACGCCCTGCGAACCAGAAACGGCAACCTGGAAATCACGATTTCCAACCAGATGGCGGCCAACAGCGAACTGTAACAAAATGAGTCAGAAGGGACAGTCCCTTTTGACTCTTTTTATCTGATCCGATAATGGGCGCCAGGGCGCGAAATGGCTGCAAAAAAACGCGTCAAATTCAGCGCAGTATGGTACTATAAAAAGAAAAAGATCGGGACGCTTCCTGCGCGGAAGCGGTTTCCTTTCGAATCGCTGCGAGGTTATATGAATGTTTAAAACACTTCGCCGAAGATTTATACGGCTGACGATGCTTTCGGTGATCGCCGTGCTGGTGCTTCTGATCGGCTCCATCAACCTGTTCAATTACCGAAGCGCGGTGAATACGGCGGACAGCAAGCTGGAGCTTCTGCTGGAAAACGGCGGCCGTTTTCCTGACGGGCCGGGGCAGATGCAGGGCGCATTCCCCGAAGACGGCATGCCGCCGGATGGCGAGGCGCCGCCGGGGAATACGGACGATGCCGGCGACGCTGATGCGTGGATTCGTTCCCGCGACCGCATCAACCACGGGAACGGTTTTTTCGGAAACGTCATTAACGACGAAACCCCGTTTTCCACGCGGTTCTTTACGGTGGACCTGACGGCGGACGGCGAGGTCAGCCGTGTTTCCGTCGACCGGATCGCGGCCATCGATGAAGACGAGGCTGAGGATTACGCCGAGGATCTGTCTGAGCGTTTCGGCACGGCGGATGCGAAGGCGAAGAACGGAGGGCGCTACGGCTTTGCGGATGAATACCGTTACGTGTATCGTCTGGACGAAGACGGGCAGGCGACGGTGATTTTCGTCGACGCGAGCCAGGAACTGTATTCCTTCCGGACGTTCCTGTACGCGAGCATTCTCGTCAGTCTTGCCGGCCTTCTTCTGGTTTTTCTGATCGTCCTGTATTTCTCCGGTAAGATCGTCGCGCCGATGGCGGAAAGCTACGAAAAGCAGAAACTGTTCATCACCGATGCCAGCCACGAACTGAAGACGCCGCTGTCCGTCATTTCCGCGAACACGGAAGTGATCGAGATGGTGCAGGGCGAAAACGAATGGACGAAGAGCATCCGCCGGCAGATCGGCCGGATGTCGTCCCTGATCGAGAAGCTGGTGTATCTCTCCCGGATGGACGAGGAACAGCCGCGCCTGGCAATTGAACACCTGGATTTGTCCGCGCTTGTGGAAGAGACGGCCGATTCCTTTGACGCCGTCGCGCAGGCGAGAAACCGCACGCTGCAGACACAGATTGACCCTGGCATCTTCCTGGACGCGGAAGAAAAATCTATGGTCCAGCTGCTGTCGCTGCTTCTCGACAATGCCATGAAATACTCCGACGACGGCGGCATGATTCAGGTCGCTTTGCACGAAATCGGACGCGAAAAGGTGCTGACGGTGTACAACACCGTCGACGACATCCCGAAGGGAAATCTCGACCGGCTGTTTGAGCGGTTCTACCGCCTCGATTCCTCCCGCAGCACCAAAACCGGCGGCTACGGCATCGGCCTGTCTGTGGCGGCGGCCATCGTACACGCACACAAAGGAACCATCACGGCGGAAAGCAAGGACGGGAAATCCATCCTGTTTACCGTGAAGCTGCCGTGAAATGAGTCCAGGGGGACGGTCCCTTCTGACTTACAAGGAGGACAACATGCGATTATTGCTTGCAGAGGATGAACACGATCTGTCCGGCGCGATTGCGGCGGTTTTAAAGCATCACAATTTCACGGTCGACGTGGTGGACAACGGTCTCGACGCGATCGATTACCTGCGCACGGAGGTCTACGACGGCGCGGTTTTAGACGTGATGATGCCGGGGAAGGACGGCTTTCAGGTGCTGGAGACCATCCGCAGGGAGGGCAATTCGGTGCCCGTGCTGATGCTGACGGCGCGATCGGAGCTGGACGACCGGCTGCACGGCCTGGACAGCGGCGCGGACGACTATCTGACGAAGCCCTTTGAGATGGCGGAGCTGATCGCCCGGGTGCGGGCCATCACCCGCCGGCGGGCGGATATCGCCTCATCGGAGCTGTCCTTCGGCGATCTGACCTTGGACCGCATGACCTACATCCTGACCTGCGCAGCCGTCGAAGCAGACGGCAAAAAGAAGGAAACGAGCCTCTCCAACAAGGAGTACCAGATGCTGGAGATGCTGATGGAGAATCCCGGCCGTATTCTTTCGGCGGATCAGTTCATGGACAAGATCTGGGGATACGACAGCGAGGCGGAACTGAACGTGGTGTGGGTGTACATTTCGAATCTTCGCAAGAAACTGACATCCGTCGGTTCGACGGTAAGCATCAAGGCGACGCGGGGCGTGGGCTATTCACTGGTGAAGCCATAAGCGGGAAATCAACAGGAACACACAGAAACTGAGGTGGCCCACGACATCGTGCATCAGGGAACCCACGGAAAAATGTATATGGCTTCGAATCAGGTGATGCAGTCGCGATTGTTGCGAAAAACAGACAAAACCAGTATAATGACCGCAATAAGACCGGCGGCTGATGCCGGAAGAAAACCACAGATCCGTTTTTCACTGAAGACGGATCTGCGGTTTTTCAGGTGGAAGGATTATCGTTAAAAGAGATTCGGCAGCGTATTACAGGCAAACGGAGAACTGTATGTTTTGCAGACAATGTGGATTTGAAGTGTTCGACGACGACCGCTACTGTGCGGTCTGCGGTGCGGTGATCATTCCGCCCGGAGAACGGCAGCAGCGGCCGCCCGTTTATTATGCGTTCAGCGATCGAACCGGGAAGGCGCCTGAAGCAGAAGCGCCGCCGGCCGAGGAGCCGAAACCGGCGGAAGAACCGAAACCGGCCGCGGATGCGGAACCCGCGCCGGGAGACCGGGAACGGCTGAAGATGGCCGCACTCATGGAGCGGCTGGACTGGCTGGAGCATCGCATCGATCTGCAGCCCGCCCCGGACAAAGAAGAACCTCTGGTCGAAGAGGAGCCTACGGTCGAAAAAGCACTTCCGGTTGAAGAAAAACCTCCGGCCAAAGAAGAACCTCCGGCCGAAGAGGAGCCGCAAACGGCTGAGGCCGTACCGGCAGCCGAAGAAGAGGCGCCGCCGGCCGAACCGGCTCCTGTGCCCCTCGCGAAGCGGCTGAAGGATCTGCAGGCGGAAAACGTGCGGAAAGCCGCGGACGATGTGGAACACGCCCGGGAAGGCGTGCATCAGGAAAGCGAGGACCTGCTTGCCGCCATGGAAGAGCGGTTCGCGCAGATCCGGCATCGCTCATCCGAGGAGGACTCGTCCCGGTCGATTCCCGCAAAGGACGAAGAGCCGCAGACCGAAACCGGTACGCCGGCGGAGGAAACAAAGAAAAAGAAACCGGTCCGATGGCCGATGCGGATGCTCGGCGCGCTGATCGTGTGTATCGCGGTTGCCGCAGCCGCCGGCGCCCTGCTTCTGACGGCCGGCCGCCAAACGGCTGCCGGCCGTGCACTGGCGGAGGGCATCGGCCGGCTGACGGGACAGACCGCCGCGGAAGGAGCGGAACCGGAAAACGACCCCGCCGGGGCGGACGTGCCGATCACGGCCAGCAACACCGTCATCGGGCAGGCGATCGCGAAAATGACGTCCCGCGGGCCGAATATCGGTGCAGTAAAAGAAACGGCAGACCTGCGGTTTCTTCCGGAGAAAGACTACGGCGTGGATGAGCTGTCGGATTCCGACGCGTTCGACGACGCCATGTGGTACATCGACGATCACTCGGAAAACGTTCACTACACCCCGGAGCTGGTCGGCTTCGTGATCGAATATTTCTCCCGGCTGAACGGACGGATGAATCACGACGAGAAGGAAGTGCTTTCCATGATCGTACCGAAGACACCGCTTTTGGGAACCGTCACGGCGATCAAGGCGGACCCGATCGTCATCCACACCCTGGAAACGCTGGAGATCGGCGAGATCCGCCGCAGCAAGGATACGTTTTTTGTCCTGGTGCGCACCACGGAGAGCACCAACGACGGAAAGCCGCGCAGCACTGCGGAACGCATCTGCAAGGTGGACGCCTATGACCAGACGCTGAAAATGGAGAGTGTCACAGACGCGGGGGAATAACCGTCTGCAGCATAAAACAGAATGAAGAAGGCACAGGCCGGCATCGCGAAAGCGGTGCCGGTTTTTCGTTGGGAAAGATCATACTTTTGGACGATTACGTCCGGCGGGTGTCTTTGATACTCTTTAGGCAGAAAAGGACGAATGCCCAAAAAAGGGACTGGATGGATGAAGCGCAGCGCCCTGCGGAGAGAACATGACGGAAGTTGAATTAAGAAAACTGAATCGCGCGGAACTTCTGACCATGCTGATGTCCCTGACCCAGCGATGTGACGACCTGGAAGACGAACTGGAGTGGATGCGAAAGCAGCTGGACGACAGAGACCTGGCCATCGCCGAAAGCGGCACACTCGCCGAAGCGGCCATCCGGGTCAACGGCATTCTCGAGGCAGCGGATCAGGCGGCGGAGCAGTACATGCAGAACGTCCACCACCGATACGAGGAGCGCGAACAGATCGCGGAGGAAATGCTCCGGGAAACTGAAGAGCGCTGCCGGCAGATCGAGGACGAGACCCATGAGCGATGCGTCGAAATGATCCGGCGTGCCAGGGAAGAATCCCAGGCCTTCTGGGATGAGGTCTCCGAACGGCTGGAAGCCTGCAGCCGGGCCGAAGCCCCGCTCCGGGAACTGCTTGGCCGGCTGAACCGGCGGGAGGACGCCGGGGACGGAGACGAATGATTTGAGGAGATGACACCGCATGAGAGCATCAGCCCACGCACTTCAGGAGGCGCGGTTTTCCGTAAAAGAGCTCCAGGAGGAACTGAAACGGGAACAGCGCAAACGCCTCTACCGCGCGACGACAGGACGGACCCTGACGGTACTGATTGTCGTATCCGCGCTGGCCATCCTGGTGGCGACCATCTGGCTGCCGGTGCTTCGGATCTACGGCTCCTCGATGACGCCGACCCTGTACGAAGGCGACATCGTCGTCACCGTCAAAAGCAGCACCTTCAAAACCGGAGATATCATCGCGTTCTACTATGAAAACAAAGTTCTGGTAAAGCGATGTATCGCAGGACCTTCCGACTGGGTGAACATCGACAAGCAGGGAAATGTATACGTCAACGATGTTCTCCTCGACGAACCGTACATTGATGAAAAAGCGTACGGGGACGTGACCATCACCTTCCCGTTCCAGGTGCCCGAGGGACGATACTTCGTCCTGGGAGACCATCGATCCACATCTGCGGATTCCCGCCTGGCCGTCATCGGCTGCGTCGCGGAGGAGCAGATCGTAGGCAGAATCACCTTCCGGGCGATGCCCATGCAGGACGCCGGCCCGGTCCACTAACCGTTTAGAGAGTGCAGAATACCGAATGAATAAGCATATCGAAAAACGTGCACAAGCTATGCTGAGGAAGCATCTGTTCAACAGCCGCTGGAAGCGGGCTGCGCAGGTGCTTGCCTGCGTTGCTGTCTTCTGCACCACGTACATGCTTATCCTTCCGGCGATCACAAGAACGGCTCCGACCTTCTGCGGACATGAAGAACATGTTCACGCGGACGGATGCTACACCACTTCTCTGGTGTGCGGCATCGAAGAAGGCGAAGCAGAGATGGTGATGGTGTCCGAGGGACACGTCCACACGGAGGCCTGCTTTGAGGAAGTCCGCGAGCTGATCTGCGGACAGGAAGAAGGGATGGCGGTGCAGGTCGCGGCGGCCGGCGGCGGAAACGTGAATGAAGAAGCGGAAGCCGAAGACGGCGGGGAGACCGCGGAAGCGGCTGCAGAAGAAACTGCGGAAGCACACGTACATACCGAGGCCTGCTATGAAGCTGTCATGCGTCAGGTGTGCGGCCAGGAAGAAAGCGAACCTGTATATGAGGCTGTCGGCGGCCATACCCATACGGAAGCCTGCTATCACACCGAGCTGACCTGCCAGGCGGCGGAACACATCCACGGCGAGCAGTGCTACTCCAATCCGTCGGCAGACCTGGAGACAGCGGTGATCTGGGAACAGACGCTGCCCGCAGGCGAGGCATACACCGGCTTCTGGGCACAGGACGTTCTGACCGTGGCTGCCAGCCAGCTGGGTTACACCGAGAGCAGCGCCAACTTCCTGTTTGAAGATGGCCGGCGCAAGGGGTACACCCGCTACGGTGCCATGCAGGGCATTCCCTACGGCGACTGGTGCGCCATGTATCTGCAGTTCTGTCTGCACTACGCCGGCGTGGATCGACAGCTGTTTCCGTCGAGCCCCAGCTGCCAGATGTGGGTGAACAAGGTCTCCGAGATGAACAACTTCTTCCTGCCGGGAGAATATGTACCGGCAGTCGGCGACATTGTTTTCTTTGATTTCAATCACGAGGGTGTCACCCATCATGTGGGTCTGATCACCGAACTGACCTGGGGAAAAGCACTGGATCATGAGACCGCTCAGGAAGTGGACGTGGTTACCGGCTTTACTACCATCGAAGGCAATGCCTCCAATACGGTCAAATACGTCAGCTACCGTCTGGATGACGATACCATCTTCGGATATACACGCATTCCGGAGAACCCCAATCCCCCGGTGCCTGCGGAGGAAATCTTCGCGGGAGAGCTGGCGGAAGAGGAAATCCCCCTTTCCAACGGACTGCTGGATGCGCCGACACTGGAAACCGCAGACAGCGAAAACGTAACTGTTGACGGTGATTCCGCCGGCGAAAACGGCGAAGCGAAAACTGCAGAAGGTGATTTGACCGGCGAAGATGACGAAACGAAAACCGCTGATGGCGAAACCGAAACCACCGATAACGCAGCGAAAACCGCTGACAGCGATACTGAAGCAAGCCAGGAAGAGAAAGATCTTCAGCCGCAGACGATTCAGCTGGCTTCCATTACCGAGAGCGGTGTACGGGTTGATTTTTCGGCTCCCCGGGAAGCATTTTCAGCAGAGGAAGATCTGAACAGCCTGTGGCTGTTGGTGGAGGAACTGGAAGACCACCACAAAGATTACGCTTCCTATAAGGAAACGGCAGACGCCGCGTTCCAGGATGATTTTAAAGAAGTGAAAAACGTCCGCCTGTTTGACATCTGCGTGATGAACGCAGCGGGCGAAGAAGTAAAACTGCAGGACGAGAATCTGGCGTCCGTGCAGATGACCTTCCCGAACAAGGAAGATCTGGCCACGGAAGAGATCTCCGTCATCCACTTCCTGGAGGAAGGCACGGAAGTGCTGGAATCCGAAAAAGCCGCAGAAGACGTGCTTTCTTTTGAAACACCTTCCTTCTCTGTGTTTGGTGTTGTGGAAGTGGAAGAACTGACCACCCGCTTTATTTCAGCCAGCGGAGACGCCTATGACGTTACGGTCGGTTACGACCAGGCGGCCGGCATTCCGGCGGGATCCACCCTGTCCCTGACGGAGTATTCCGAAGACAGCGCCGAGTATCAGCAGATTAAGGCGCTGCGGGAAGAAAAACTGCAGCAGGAGCGGGCAGAGGGCATCGAGGCGCTGTATCAGCAGATGATGGCAGACGCCGAAGCGCTGCAGGACGATGAAGAATTCGAAGCGCCCAGCCCGGAAGAAGTACGCGAACTTGCCGAACAGATTTATGACGAAAGCCACAGCAATCCGGCCTTCTCCCTGATCGACATCTCGATTCTTGACGGGGAAGGAAATGCGGTAGAACCTCAGACTTCGGTGAACGTGCAGATTGTTATGGCATCCGTTCCGGAAGGATACACAGCCTCTGACATGGCCAGCACCCTGCGGGTGGACCACTTCGTGGAAAACGAAGAGGGTCTGGTGCCTGAAAAAGTGGCAGACGCCCGGGCGGCGGAAGGCAGCATCGAAGTGACACCGACGTCGGACAGCAATGAAGAAGCGGCTGTGTCCACCATCACCTTCTCCACGGAAAGTTTCTCCTTCTACACCATCGGCTGGGATCAGCAGGGGGTATCCAACGGAAACCGCTTTACCGTGTACTACGGATATGAAGTAACCGTTGAGGAGAACGGTCAGGACAAGACCTACTTCCACGAATTCGGAAACAAGGTTCAAAGACCTGACAACGGGTTTAACAACGGAAGCGGAAGCAATGCCGAATATCATATCAATTCGGCGAATCTGTCGGGTACGGATTTCAAAAACTACACCTATAAGTACGCTTATGTGCGTAAAAACGGCAAAGACAAATACTCCCTGACAAGCGGTGCCGACGGAAAAGATCCCGTGATCTACGGGACGGGCAGCGGGTTTAAGGTCATTCGATGGGACGGTCTGGAAATCCAGTTAGCCAACTCGGACGAGGTTTTTGTGGTATACGAAAGTCCCCACAAAAACGGTCTGGATTACAACTATGTAGACCGGGACAATGCGGGTAACACCACCCGCGGCGGCACGAATGTGAATCCTGTGCCGGAAGGCAGTGACGTGGATCTGGGCGAACCGGCCCACACCAAGACCTTAGCGGAGAATATCTCAGAAAACACCGGCCTGCCGGACAATACCTACGAACTGACATTAACCGCTACCGGTAATTCCGAAGCGAAAGAGCACCACACAAAGGCGGATATTATCTTTATCTGGGATAAATCCGGATCCATGCGCCAGGGGCAGGAACCCTATCGGGCACTGGGTAACGCAGGTCTGAAGCTTGCAAATGAGCTGGAAGCAGCAACGGGAGCTTATCCTGGGGCTATTACATACACACTGATTCGTTATAACGATACAGCGGATCTGGTTTTCAGCCAGGAATCTACTCAGAAATTCCGTGAAGAGATGAACGCTATGATGGCAAGTCCCGGCTATCATTACGGTTACGCGACCAACTGGGAAGACGGTCTGGCGAAGGCGGCGGCATTGAATACGCGCGAGGACGCAAAACAGTATGTGATTTTCGTAACAGACGGAAAGCCTTCTCTGCGAAACACCCGCGGACGAGAATACGCAGAGAACAACTGGGACAATGGCGCAGGCGCCCATACCGGTAACGGTATATATCTGCGGAACGACGAATGGGTATATGTCAAAGACAACAACGGAAACTGGAGATGGGTGCATGGTTACGCAGGAGGTGCCAGCGGATCGCTTTACGGCGATACCGGAAACCACTCGGCAAATCCGCAGGCCAACCTGAATACGTCCCTGGATCTGGCAAGAGCCATTGGACAGTCCGGAATGGAGTTCTATGCCATTGGCGCGGCCATGAGCGGCGAAAACATGACCCAGCAGCTTACAGCACTGGCAGATGCAGCAGGCGGAACCGCTTTTGTGGCACACAATGCCAACGAGGTGCTTGAGGCATTTAACCCGATTATTGAAGCCATCAAAAAGAATTACGAGTACCAGTTCCTTGAAATCAACGACACCCTGTCTGCCACCACGGAAACAGTGCTGGTGGATACCCCCGGTGACTTTAAGTATTACCGCTACATCAGCGAACTGCCCTATTTAAAGCCGGCTGGATTTTCGGTGATTTCCGAAAAAACCGGTGGGCGGGTTGTGGTGGACGACATCATGTGGAACAACATGCGGGTGAAGGGAAACGCCCCCGGGAACTTCCCGGGACGGGACAAAGAGTACCTTTACTATGTGCTGTTAAATGCCACCGATGAAAACGGAGAATACTATTTCAAGGATCGCGACTTATATCTTCCCTACGGAAAAACCTGGGATGATCTGACACTGGAAGAGAAGGAAGATTACAAGTGGGAAGCCATCGAGGTTTATCAGGAGATTCCCAAGCAGCGGCCTTCCTATATTACAGACAGCATCATCGCCAGTCACAACTGGCAGCGCTGGGTGATCGACGGGTATGACCCGGACAATCCCACCGTATCCGCGCGAACCCTGTACCACTGGGCCTGGATGAAATTCAGCGATGCGGATAAAGCACGGTATCTGCCCTACCCGGCACTTACCATGACGGAAGCGGAAAAGGCAGCGTATCCCACCATCAGTGTTCCGGTTCCCGAGGCGTCCTACGATCCCGAGACAGCAAAGGTGGTCTGGAATCTGGATTCCGTGGAAGTGAAAAAGGACGTGACCTATGCCGTGGCATTTACCGTCTATCCCAATCAGGACGGATGGGACAGGATCACCGCGTTAAAGGAACATGCGACGGATGCGGATTACGACTGGGAGCGCACAGGCGTGCGCAAGGTGGTAAACCAGGACGGCAGCATCGACCTGTTTGAAATCATCTATGACGCGGGTGGAAATGCCACCGGAATCGGCAAACGGCCGGTGCTTTCGGTGGACGCGGCCGGAAACGTCCGCATTGCCACCAACGACAGCGCGGAGCTGAAATACCGGCAGATCAATACCACCGTGGATCAGGACGGTAACGTAAACCGCGAACCCGGCGAGGTAAAAACCGCAACCTATGTTACGCCTTACATGTCGGTGGAACCTTCCGAATTTAAGATCCGAAAGATCTGGAAGGATACCCTGGTTCCCCGGTGGCCCATCTCGGAAGTGGACCTGGAAATCTGGCTGATCTCCCGGGGCGACGTTTCCGAAACCCTTACGGTTACGGATCCCCAGACCGGACAGACCACCACGAAGACCGTCTTCAAAGACAGCGAAACCGGCGACATCACCGATAAGAGCGAAATCGCCTGGATCGACGAGAACAATGTTACCTGGTACTGGGCATCCCGGTACGACGTGATTCATATGAGCCAGGATGAGGACCTGGCAGGTTACATCAACATTCACGAACCGGATGAAACGCTGGGAGGCACGGGTGCCACGCGGATTTCCGCGGCGGATTTTGAAGCCTTTAAGCGAGCCCCCGAAACCGGACTGCATCTGGATTCGGAAAACTATCTGACAAACGGCAGCGGACAGCGGGTCACCAACAGCAAGGGAAAGGCTGTCCAGTACTTTGCATACTGGGAGGTGGATTCCTACATTGCCCCCGGACTGGTCGCAACGAATATCAAGCCCGATGGAACCCCCTTAACCGGGGCAAAGGGCCATCAGTACATGCTTCGCGAAATGGACACGGCAGCCAATGCCAGCGCACAGTTCGACCAGCACTTTGAACTGGATTCCGAAACTGTGCGGCCCATGAAACGGGATGGCATCGTGGATGAGAACCAGAGCCGACTGGCAGGTACCAACCACCGCAAAGGCGAACTGGCCGTCACAAAGATGGCACTGACCCAGGACCGGCACGAGATCAATCCGGACGTACCTTTCCAGGTGACGATTCTTCTGACGGACGCCAATGGAAATGCGCTGATGCAGGACGAAGTCACCGGCACCGACCCGGCCACGGGACAGCCTGTTATCACACAGAAGCCCCGGACAGACATCGAGTATGTGATCTATGACGCAGAGGGCAATGTGGTGGCGAATCCCACAGCCGTGGGTTCTTCCGGAAAGGGAAGCGGCTATCAGGTGGGTCTGACCTACGGAGAGATTTCCGCAGGAGCGGCCACATCTCCCTTCCATGAGAACATTCCCTATGATTCACAGGCAGGGGCCCACAAACTGGTGTACAGCACCCTGTATGCCGACTGGACCGTGGTCATTGTCAACCTGCCCAGCAACACCCGCTGGTCTGTGCAGGAGACCTACAACCCCAACACCTTTTCCAACGGATATGTGTTCGAGGGATACACCCTTCCCGAAGGACAGCGGGGACATGAAACCCTTCATCCCCAGCCCCACTTTATTCAGGATCGGGCCCACTACTCCGGCGGAACGGTGAAGTACGACGAAGATGGCGGCATCAATGAGACGAATCTGGTGAAGATCACGGATTTCGACGATGCATCCAACATCTTAGACGAAAACAATGAAAAAGTTTCCGACGCCAACGGAGCTGCAGCACATCCCATCTTGGGATACATCGCAGCGGACGCGGAGGAACTGGTAGACATTCACAACATCCGGACCGCGGATGACCTGGAAATCAAGAAGGTGGACGCGGACACCGGCGAACCCTTAGCAGGCGCCAAATTTGTCATTGAAAGCCTGCGTCCGCAGACCGAATGGATTTTCCATACGGAAACGGACAGCCTGGGAAAAACAGTTTCCTACTGGGCGGAGCGTTACATCTTCGGAGAGAACGGCGACAGCCCCAACATGACGAACGTAATCGGCCCTGCCCACTATCCGGCCATCGTACATATCCATAACGATCAGCGTTATGTGGTACGGGGAGACGTCATCGGAATGCTGTATTCCCGGGATAACCCCGAGGATCCCTATTCCCCCATCTGTCTGGACCGGGACGGCAGACCCATCGAAAACGTGGCATGGGTGCAGCTGCCCGCAGGGACAGACAAGAGCAGTCTTACTTACGGCGTACACTACATCACTCAGGGAGGAAAGGATTACATTCTCCGCCGATCCACCCGAAACGCGGGACAGTATGAGAAGGTGCCCGACACCACGCAGACCCATGTGTACTACTACGTGGAATCTCAGAAAAACGGTGTTCTGCTGGATACGGATCCCAACCACGCGGCAAAGCTCAAAGAACTGCCCATCATCGCAGGAGACGAGACGGTCTACGACATTTATGAAGTCGAGGCACCCGCCGGATACACCACCATCCTGCAGCAGTTAAGAGAGACGAATCCCGCAGCGGCCTGGGATGACGCAGCCATTAAGCTTACCGTCACCTCCGGACGCACCTGGGACGCGGCGAGGGAGAAGAGCGTACCTTATGTGGACTGGTACAATCCGCTGAGCAAAACGACGGAACGCGTCAAAGGACAGTGGGACGATACCGACAAGCACTGGGATTTCTTCCTTACCATCGGCGACAAGCGAGGCTTTTACGACCTGGAACTGGAAAAGGTGGAGACGCTGACCGGCGCAGCATTGTCTGATGTGGAATTCAGTCTCTACCGCGTGATCCATGACAGTACCGGAACACCGAAGGATACCTACCCGAAGGATCTGACACCGGCAGGATACTACAACATTCTGGCGCTGAATCAGGAATTTGCCAGTGAGGTGGAAGGGCAGCCGGGTTACTCGGCGGAAACCGGACGCACCTATATCTGGCCGGCCGGATACGAACGGATGAAAAATACCGGGCGTATTGACAGCGAAGGATATCTGCTGACGGCGGATAAGCAGGAGCGCTTTGTGGATCCCAATGGCAACCAGGTGCTTTATGTACCCCGCTATATCAGCGGCGATGCCGAGTTCGCTCTGGCCAGAAACAAGGAAGGCGACCTGCTGGAAGGACTGAAAACAGACGCAAACGGCAAAATCGCTTTCGGCCGGCTGACCCCGGGCGTGTACTGGCTGATGGAAAAGACACCGGACGGATACATGACAGCAAAGCCCACCCGGATCGTCATCACAAACAACGGCGCAACCTATACCAACAGCGCCCAGAACGGCGGACTGGCGAAAGAAGCGGCCGTTCGCACAAACACACAGACCCAGAGCGGCGTGACAACAACCTATACCATCTACGGCATACAGGTGGAAAACACGCCCAAACACCTTAGCCTGCCGAACACCGGAGGGCCGGGAACCACTCGTTATATGCGGGCGGGGAGTCTCCTGTTATTCATGGGAATCCTTGGCCTCGTATATATAGACGGCAACAGACGAAGACGAATGAAACAACGGCAGCACAGACGAAAGGAGGAACGCTGATCGTTCTAACCACAAGGCTGGGGAGATTGATCCGGCGATCCAAAACCGCAGCCGAAAAAGAAACCTATTGACACGTAGATGAATTGCATTTTGGGACATCGAAATGCAGCAGACATCAGGACACAGTCGAATGAAAAGAAAGGAAAAACCATGAGAAAGACCAAAAGTATCCTGGCGCTTGCGTTCGCGGTAATCATGATTTTCGCGATGAGCGTTACCTCCCTGGCCGCCGGCTCTCTGGCGATCAACGAAACCGACAACAACCGTAAGGATAAGCACACCTACACTGCTTACCAGATCTTCAAAGGCACCCTGAACCAGGATGGCACCCTGTCCGTTTCCCAGGAATGGGGCGATGACGTGGACGGCGCAAAGCTGATTGCAGCGCTGAAGGCCATCCCGGCAGACAGCTTCAAGGGCGGCGTAAATCCCTTTGAGAAACTGACGGCGGAATCCACCCCGGCTGCGGTTGCCGAAATCATGGACAACTGGACCACCGGTACCACCTCCAAGTCGGAAGACATCGACCTGGTTGCGACGGCGATCGTGAACACGGACGGCGTGCTGAAGGGCACCGGAACGGCGGTCAGCACCAATACCCAGAGCCCCACCAGCGTGGCCGACGGCTACTACATCATCGTGGATAAGGCCAACGGCACCTTATCGGATGGCGACTCCCTTTCCAAGAACATCATCAAAGTGGCCGGAAACGCCACCAACATCACCGTGAAGACGACCCCGGTAACCTCCGACAAGGAAGTCCGCGAGACGCTGGTAAAGCCGGATGTGTCCTACAACGGAAAAGTGGTCGATGTCAACATCGGCGACACCGTTTATTTCGATCTGACCGGTACCGTCAACGAAGCCTACATGGATTACAAGCTGGGCTACAAGTATGAATTCGACGATACCATGTCTGAAGGCCTGACCTTCACCAAAATCGAAAAGGTCGTGCTGGCCCACTCTGACGGCTCGGAAGTTGAGATCGATCCCAGCTGCTATACCGTAACCCAGAGCGGACAGACGCTGAAAGTGACTTTTGCGAACCTGCAGACCTTAAAGGCTGACGATCCGGCAAGCGACACGCCCGGCAGAGCCCTTCAGATCGGCTCCGGCCACAAGCTGGCGGTTGTTTACTCCGCGGTGCTTAATGCGCAGGCAACGGTGGGCGTGGATCCGGAAACCGGCAAGCCCAACTGGAACAAATCCCACGTGAACTACTCCAACGACCCGAACGGCGACGGCGAAGGCAAGACCGAAGACGATGAAGTCTATGTGTACGACTTCGAAATCGATGTGAAGAAGACCGACGGCGCGAACGAACTGGACGGCGCGGAATTCGTGCTGCAGTGCACGCAGGCCGGCGACCAGTATCTGAACAAGTACGCGACCTGGGACGAGAACGGCAAGGTCAGCGGCTGGGTAGACAGCATTTACACTAATCCGGATGCCGTGGAAGGCGACGCGGATTACCAGGTGGTCCGCGAAGACGTGAAGATCAAGAAGATCGGCGAGTCCAAATCCCGTTTCGCGGCCAAGGGCCTGGATGCCGGTTCCTACAAGCTGATCGAAGCTGTGGTTCCGGAAGGCTACAAGAAGGCTGCGGACCAGACCATCCTGATCGAAGCCACCTATGACGCCGACGGCAAGATTACCGGCCTGACCTCCAACGGCACCAATGTAACGGCCCTGATGGATCTGGACGGCACGACCCCGTTAACCGTAAACGGCGGCAAGACCACGACCACCGTGATCAACACCAACAACGTGACGCTTCCCGAAACCGGCGGCATCGGCACCACGATTTTCTACATCCTCGGCGCGATCCTTCTGATCGGCGGCGGTGTGATGCTGGTTTCCCGCCGCAAGGCTTCCCTGAAGTAATGACCAAAGCAAATGTGTTACAGCAGATCTGAATAAAGGCCCCTTCTGAAAGGGGCCGGGGAGGGTTCTCCCGAAGCGGAGGACCCTCCCGTGAGGATCTAAAGATCCGATGAACGAACGAGCAGCCGCCGGATGCGGACGAACAGGAGAGAGAGCAGATGGGACAGAGTGCCCGCGAGACACGAAAAAACCGGTGGACATACTTCCTGCTGGGACTGTTCATGATCGTCGGCCTTGGCCTGATCCTGTATCCGACCGTCGCTGATTTCTGGAACAAAAACTTTACGTCCCGCGCAGTCAATGAATACGCCACGTCCGTGGCAAACCTAAGCAATGAAGAATATGAGCGTCTGTTAAAAGCAGCGCTTTCCTACAACGAAAAACTGGCCACCAACGCCAGCACCGTATACCCGGAAGCTGAAATCCCGGCATACGAAGAAGCGTTAAGCACCGATGACCGCGGCATCATGGGCGTCATCGAAATCAAGAAAATCAACATCAGTTTTCCGATCTATCACGGAACAGCCGATTCCGTGCTTTCCCAGGCCATCGGCCATCTGGAATGGACCTCCCTGCCGGTCGGCGCGGCCAGCTGGGACGAGGAAAAAGGCATTGTGACCAACAAAAGCGACGGCTGCCACACCGTCATTTCCGGTCACCGCGGGCTGCCGAGTGCCCGCCTGTTTACCGATATCGACCAGCTGGAAACCGGCGATATCTTTGCATTGAAAACCATGGACGAGATCCTGACCTATGAGGTGGATCAGATCCTTACGATAGAACCCTCCGACCTCGATAACCTGAAGATCGTTCCGGGCATGGACTACTGCACGCTGCTGACCTGCACGCCCTACGGTGTCAATTCGCACCGGCTGCTGATCCGGGGTCACCGGGTGCCGACCAATACCGCCTACTGGTTTACCTATCATATCCAGGCCAATTCCGTACAGATCCGGCCGCTGGTGGTCACGCTGATCATCGTTGCGCCGGTGCTGGCCATCCTGTTTCTTACCGCGCTGATTTCGCCCGGCAGGAAGCGCAGGAAGCTGAAGATCGACGAAGAGATCATGGAAGAGCTGGAAGTGGCGGAGCTTCCGCTGTATCGGCTGGACCTGTCCGTCATGGCCATCCAGCGCCTGATGGGCCGCCGGCAGTATACGGACGAACGGAAGGCCAGAGAACGAAAGAACACACAGAATCACTGAAGACGCAGTCAAAGAAGGGCAGAACAGGCAATGAAGAGAGCAGAAAGGATGATCCGGCGCTTATATCGGGCAGTGCTGCTTGCGGCGCTGCTTGCTGGCGTGCTCATTTCTGCGATGCTGCCTGCGGCTGCCGCGGATTCCGCCGTGCCTTCGCTGACCGTGATCTTTGAGCCGGAAGACAAACCGGTGGAGGGGATGACGTTTCGCGCATACCGGATCGGTGTCCTGATTGAGGACACGCAGACCGTGGAAATGGTCGAGCCGTTTTCCCATTACCCGCTGGTCACCCCGAAGACCGCCGGCGGATGGCGGATCTGGGCGCGGACCATGGAAGGCTACGTCGGGCTCGACGAGATTCCTGCGACATACGCCGGTGATACCGATGAAAACGGCCGGCTGGATTTCGGCGAAGTGGAAGAAGGCGTGTATCTGATTCTCGCGGATGCCTATCTGAAGGATGGGGTCACCTATTTTGCGGAGCCCGGCATTGCCTTTGTGCCCATGCCGCAGGCGAACGGAAGCAAGCTGAATCATGTCGAGATGCGCCCGAAGCACAGCCTGGTCCGGGAAAGCTACGAGCCCATCGAATGGTCCGTTCTCAAGGTGTGGGAAAACACCGACGGCATCGAACGCCCGGCTTCGATCGAAGTCGTGCTGCTCTGTGACGGCGAGGAATACGAGCGCGTCACGTTAAGCCGCGAGAACAACTGGCGGCACACGTTTGAGAATCTGGATGAGACAAAGACCTGGACGCTGAGCGAGCCGTCCGTACCGGAAGGCTATACCGTAACCGTCGGCATCGACGGCGCGACATTCGTCGTCACCAACACCTATACACCGGAAGAACTGCCGCCCGAGGTGCCTCCGACCACACCGCCGACCACGCCCCCGTCCGCGCCGCCGAAAACGCCGCCCTCCAAACCGAAGCTTCCGCAGACCGGTCAGGACTGGCGCGTCGCCATCGCACTGGCCGCGGCCGGACTCGCACTGATTGCCGGCGGGATCTGGGCAGGACGATATCAAAGATGAGAAAGACAGGGAAAAAACAGCCGCGAAGCGGACTGAGCAAAGCATTGATACTGGCGGGGATCGTTCTGCTGATCGCGGCAGCGGTCGTCGCCATCCTCTTTTTGCGCGAGGACAGGGAAGCCGGCGAAAGCGCGGCGGCAGATCTGCCTGCGATTGAGGCGGCCATCGAGGGAAACCGGACCGTGACCGGCGCCGGAGAAGCGCAGAAGCTGGAGGGCGATGAAAGCGCGTCCCCGGAAAACGACGGGACAGCCGGCAAGCCGGAAGACGATCGCCCGCTGTACAAACGCTTTCCGCAGATGGACATGCCGGTGATCACCATTGACGGCAGAGATTATGTCGGCATCCTGCGGGTTCCGTCGCAGGGGATTGAACTGCCGGTGATGTCGGAATTCACCTATCCGAACCTGCAGAAGTCCCCCTGCCGTTACAGCGGGTCGGCCTACCTGGGCAACCTGGTGCTGTGCGGGCACAATTACGCCAGCCACTTCCAGCGCATCCGCTACTGCAATCCCGGAGATTCGGTGGAATTCACGGATGCGGACGGCAACGTGTTCCGCTACCAGGTGGTGCAGATCGAAACCCTCGGCGCCTTCGAGCACCAGCGCATGGTCGACAGTGAATACGCGCTGACTCTTTTTACCTGTACGTTCGATTCCCGCAGCCGCGTGACGGTGCGGTGTATCGAAGAAGACAGCGATGCTGTGGTGATTGAATAACGCGGATGACCGATCTGACAAAACCGGATCCGCACACACCGTTTTTCAGCCAGTCAGTATCATACGAAAATGCAATCCGTCGGTCTGCGGCCTCTGCCAGCACACCGACGGATTTTTCGTGAAAAAACACGTCAATGGTTTTCACGGGCTTCATCGATCACCTCTTGAATTGAAGCGTAGCTGCGTTTGGAAATCAATTCGTCAAAATCACCTTCACATCCAAGTGCAAAGGCCAGATTGACCAGCGAAGAAAGAGAGATTTCTCCCGTCTGTTCAAATCGCTTTAGAGAACCCAGACTGACATAAGAAGTAACTCAGCAGATGTCAATGTGGTTATCGCAATCGATCCATTGAAACATGAAGTGATTCTGGTAAACGCTTGACAATATCGTGTATCGATGTTAATCTGTATTACATAATATTGAGTATCGATATTTTAGAGCGGAGCTAAATCGAATATGACATCCCTTCGAAGTGAATTCAAAAGATTGTTTTCGTCCGGAACCATATGGCTTTCCGTGCTTCTGATGCTGGCTGTTGAGTTGTTAACCACGATCCATCTTCTTAAGAACAGATGTTTTGCCATCGTAAACGTTATAGAACAGGTGATGATAGGAACCGGGAGCAATCAGGTTCTCTTGTTAATCATTCCGGTTCTCCCCTTTGCTATGACATATGCACTGGATGTGAAGGATCGTGCAGTTGCTTTCTGGATGTGCAGAGAAGGCAGCAGGCAGTACGCGCGGAATCGTGTTCTGACAGCGTGCTTCGGCGCAGCCATAGCTTTCGTGCTTACACAGATCTGCTTTTCACTGCTTCTGCTGGCACTAGGTCATCCCCTCACAGGCGCGTCTAATTCTGGAGAGAACTATGGATATGGTGCGTTGCTTCCGGGGCATGATCTGGCATATCTGGCGCTCTGGATGCTGGATCGTTGCTGCAGCTGCGCAATGACGGCCTCCGGTGCTCTTTTGCTCACCGGGCTCTATCCCAGTATCTATCTGGCAATCAACGGTCCGGTTGCGGTGTATCTTCTTTTGCTTCGTCTGACTTCAATCGACGCACTGATGCGCTGGAACCCTATCTGGTATCCGGGGACATGGATGGATAGCTTTCCGTATAATACAGGGACATGGTATGAGACATTGCTGCTAAAGATGATCATCTCCGTTATCGTATGCTTGGTTGAAGGTTGGTTGTTTTATCGGCTTGTAAGGCGCCGCCACATCAGTTGCTGATAATTGTTGACAATCTGAAACACCTCACGGGAGTTTCTGTATATAAAAAAATCGCAAACGAATCAAAAAGGGGGTGGCCACCATGATAAGACTTGCTAAAAGGGCATTAACATTCGCAGTGGTGTTGCCTTGTGTTTTGCTTTGTTCCTGCGGGACGGACGATACTGAAAATAACGACCCGGTGCAGATTATTGACGGTGTTGGCCTTGATCAGATCAGGGCCAGCACCAGAGCCTCGGTCTATCGTGGGAATCAGGTTCAGCTGCAGGACCTGGACAGAAAGGAAGTGCTGGCTCTCTTTTTGGAAGAAAAAATCGATCAGGCAGTGGAGAGCCCGGATGGAGTCCGCTATTACAGAGACCGGGATACGAGCGAATCACCGGAAGCGGGTGGCTATGACACGGTATATTTTCCAAACGGTACGCTGGCCGGCTTTGAGGATTTGTTGTTCTCTGCCGGTTCTCACAGGATGGAAAAGGTTGAAATCGAGGACGAGAATGGAAACACAGTTGAGAAATCGATTCAAGCCGATCTTTATTTAACAGGAAAAATAGAGGACGCAAAGCTGTATCACGGAGTAACCGGCTCCTACGGACCGTTTCAGGCAGAATTGCCCAAGGAGCAGAGAGAACTTGCGGAAGAGGGACTTGCGAAACTTGGGTTCTCCGGATATCGCTGTACCGGGTCGGTAACGGATGCAACGTCGGATGGCGAGGCCTTCTTTTACGTAACCTGTACCCAGTATGTGGATGGAATACCAGTCAACGGAAAAGACTTCACGAAGCTTGCCGTAATCGGTTCCGGGCATATGGTTTACAATGCGTTTCATGGATTAAACGAGGATCAGATTCAGTGTTGGCAAGCGAGCTCGGAGGTAGATCTTGTTCTGACAAAGCACCGTCTTCGTGCCGGATACTTCGAAGCCATGGTGCAGCCAAAGGAAGTTATCGCACAAGGAGACATCATATCTGCAAAAGAGGCTTTTGCTGCCGTGGAACAGCTCTATCACGGAAGAGTATATAATAATCCTCCGGTGCTGGAAAAGGTTGAATTGGAATACCTGAAGATCAGACATGCTGATGAATGGTATTACGTGCCGGTATGGGCCGTTGCCATTTCAGCAGAGGATGTTAATGCGTTGTATAAGGATAGCGTTCTATGGAATGACCATGACGAGGATCTGCGGTATTGGACGTACTACTACCTGGACGCTTTTTCCGGAAATCTGTTCACTGACTGGATCTTTGACGAAAACACACATTAGGTTGTAAAGACGGGGGTTAATAAAGTGATATGGAGGGCGTCCATGAAATCGTGGCGTATTCTGCAGCAAATCGCTTCTGTCAATTTTAAAAAGTGGATAGTGAAACCCAATGTCTGGATTGCATTGCTTGTCTATTCTATTTACATAGCCGCAAATTCGCTGTGGCTGCTGCGTTACTGTAATGCCACCGGGATGCGGATCACACCATGGGTTTATCCGCATGTCTATGTGATGCCCCTGATGTGGATGGTCTTTAGCGGTCTGCTGGCGGTCATTTTTTCAGATGCGCCATATCAGGATGGGTTTTCACAGTTTCTGCAGTGCAGAGTCGGACGGCGGACGTGGCTGGTGGGACAGCTATTGTATACACTGGAAGTTTCCCTGCTTATTACCATTGTTATGGCATTCATCCCCGCATTGATGTTGATTCCCCACGTGTCTTTCTCCTTTGAATGGGGAACGTGCATCCGATGGCTGGCTTACAATGTGCTGGACCCGGTCAATTACGGCATAGAAGCCCCCGGACTTACCTTTGGATATCCGATCCTTGAGAAATACAGTGCGCTTCAGGCGATGGGACTGTCGATGCTGTTGACATTTCTGCTCTCTGTTTTTATGGGCCTTCTTTCCTTTGCGGCAAACGTCATCGCCGGCGAAGGAACAGGTGCGGTTATCATTGGTGTGCTGGGATTTCTTGCTTACTTCTGTACTTATGTCGGATACTATTTCATCGGCGAGAAGCTTTTATACATTTCTCCGGTGAACTGGATCTATCTGACCGCGCTCGATCCAAAGGTGTCCGGCGGCCCGCCTGTTTCGTATGCAATTGTTTTTCTGGTGGCCGGAGCGGTGGCTTTCTGGATTCTTGGGTGCCGATGGTGGATCCGCAAAGAGAGATAATGTTTTTCTTGCCTGGAGCATTATAAAAGCAGGAGGTGTGAAATGCGTGAATCCTATATTGAGATAAAAGACGTTACAAAGCGATTCGGGCAGTTCACTGTGCTGGATCAGGTATCTGTCTCTTTCGCTGAAGGACAGATTCATGGGCTGATCGGTCGCAACGGATCCGGGAAAACCGTCCTGATGAAATGCATCTGCGGATTCATGGCTCCTACTAGCGGAAGCATTACGGTGGCAGGCAGGCTGGTAAAGCCTGGAATGTCACCGAATGTGGGTATCATACTGGAGGAGCCTGGATTTATCAGTTCCATGAGCGGATTTAAAAACCTGATGCTTTTGGCGGAGATAAAGGGTAAAATTGGAAAAGATAACGTACGGCAGGCCATACGCTTTGTAGGACTGGATCCGGATTTAAAAAAACCGGTACGGACATATTCGTTAGGTATGCGTCATCGACTGGCAATCGCCCAGGCAATTATGGAGGAACCGCCTCTTTTGGTGCTGGATGAGCCCATGAATGGACTTGATAAAGCGGGCGTGATGCAGATGCGGGAATTGTTCGCTGATCTTCGAAAACAAGGGAAGACGATCATCATCTCCTCGCATCATACAGAGGATATTGAATCGCTCTGTGATACGGTCTGCGAAATGGACCACGGGAACCTTGAGATGATTGCTTCATAATAGATGATTAATGAACTGTAGACAGACGCGCGAAAGGGATCAGGGCAGCCTGATCTTTTCGCGCGTCAGGCTAATGTCTTGAGTTGTTCTGTATGGTTTTCAGTTTGTTTTTCAGGAGTATAGTAATGAACCATCGAATTTCATTCCGCACCTATGCCAACAGCCAGTGTGACGAGATGGCGATGTTTCTGCAGGAGATGGCTGCAAAGGGGTGGATGTTTGAAAAGTTCTCTTTTGGGATGGCGTTTCGGAAGAGTGAACCACGCCAAGACGTCTTTTTTGACGTGGAGGTGTTTCCAAAGGGCAGCGAGAATGATTTCGGCCCGACGGACGACATCGGCGAATATGCCGAGATGTGCGAAGCCGCGGGCTGGCGTTTTATCGACAGCCAGGGGCGGCGGTGTGTGTTTAAAAAGCTGCGGGAGGATGCGGAGCCGATCGTTACGGATGAAGAGAGGTACCAGAACATCCTACGCGCAGATCGGAAGGTTCTGTGGGGCGCATTTCTTTCAAGCATGTTCCTGATGCTGATGTGGGCCGCCTCCTGGATCGGGTTTCAGTTCCCGTTTTTTGCAACGTCAGCCGTGCTTCAGATTTGTCTGCTTTTTTTTGTGCTGGTGACGGTTGTCCGTGGTGTGAAACTGGCGGCGTTTGCTGTGCAGATGCGCCGGGCCAGACGCGCGCTGGAGAGCGGTGAAACGCCGTTTTACGGAAAGCGGAACGCACGTGGCATGGGAGCGGTTCTTGCCGGCGGGGATTTGTGGTATCTGCTGATCTCGGCTGCGGCGCTTCTTTCGATACTGATTTACGGCGGTGGGTCTGGGCAGTTTGTGATCCTCTCTCTTTTGCTTTTGCCTGCTGTATGGGTTTGCGGGCGTGTGCTGCCTGCGGTATTGCATTTTTCTAGGAATGAAACGGCCGGGACCGGATTTGCGCTGGGCGTGGCATTGATGATTCTGCTGCCGGTTCTGGCACTGCTTTCACAGCCAAAGGCAAAAACACCGGATCCGGGCGGCTGGCCGCTGGATCCGGACGGATTCTTTTTGGCGCGGCAGGGAACGGATGAGATGGAAGAGGAGCACAGCCGTTCCGTTCTTGCGTCGTATGATCTGTATCGGATGGCGCGCCGGGAAGCGGATCATGCTCCCGAGGAAGTGTTTTCACTGGAGGTTTACCGAAGCGGATCGGACAGAATGCTGGATCGTCTGTGGACGGCGCAGACTGCAGGCATGATGGGAGCGGCAGATGGAAGTGCGGCTTTTGGGATGACGGTTGTCACAAATATCTTTGGCACACAGCCGGCGGTGGAATGGCATCGCAGCAATTCGGAACTTTCCGAGATTCGCTATGTGGCGAGATATCAGAATGGCGTTCTGATTCTGCGCGTGCCGGAGGCTTCGCGGCCCACTGTGCGGCAGCTTATGGAGATGGCGGATGTTCTGAAACTGGAATGCATGGCTGATGATTCACAGACGGAACATTTACAGAAAAGCATGGAAGCGGGGGACTGATCATGGCAAGAGAACAGTTTCAGACCCTGACAGAGCCCATGTATTACATCCTTCTGGCACTGATGGAAGAGGTGTGCGGTGTCGATATCATGACCCGTGTCAAAGAAATATCCCACGGCCGCGTGTCCGTCGGCCCCGGGACATTGTATGCCATGCTGGACAAATTCGAGAAAAATGACATTGTTATCCATACCCGTGAAGAGGGGCGGCGCAAGTGGTATGTCATCACAAAAAAAGGTGAGGACATGCTTCGCCAGGAGCAGGCGCGGCTGCGCCGGCAGGCAGAAGACGGGGAAGCGATTCTGAAGTAAGCGGCATAAAACCATCTTATGTTTCGATCGCCTAAAGTACGGATTCGTGTCTCTTCTTCAACTATCATAATTAGCGATGACAAATTGCTCAAACATTGGCAGTGTAAAATAGACATAACCGTGAACGTCCCCGTGCACCAATCCTTTCCGAATCAGGCGGATTCGATAAGGATTAAACTCATTGGAGCTTAAGCCAAGGGACTTGCGGATTTCAATGATTCGTCCTGTGGCGCTTAAAGCGATGCTATGAACGATCAGACGGTCTTTTGCGGAGAGTTCAGACCAGATTTTTTCGTAGACGTACTCCTCAAGATATTGACGGTAGTTCTGTATGACCGGTTCGCTCAGATTACCCTCTTCCCATGTACAATACCCGAGAACCTGAAAGGCAAAGGAGTAACCTTTTGTCATACGGGCCATCCGCAAGGCTGAATTTTCATCCAGCTGAAAATTTCGCCGGTAATTATCGGCAATGGTTGCGATATTTAATGGATCTAACTGTATTTTTGGAGCACGGTATAAAAACGTCAGGCTTTTTTCGTTTTGAAGATTGCTGACGTTTTCATAGAGACCGGTCATTAAAAGATAAACCGGAAGATCTTTCCGAAGCAGAATATGGAATGCGCTGACAAAGATGCGCATTTCTTTGGAATTCACGGCCTCGTCAACAGTGATCAAAAGCCGCTTATTCTCTTTTTTCAGCACCTCAATCATTCGCGTCAACGCAATTTCAATATCTGTAATCGGAGCTTCGCCACGCAGCTCGATGCCAAACCCGAAAAAGGAAAGATCCAGATGTGCGGCATGAAACAGACTTACGAGAGCAGACTCGCTGTAGAGTTTTGCAGCAAGGGCATTGAGCATGTCGCGTTCTGGGTTTAATTCGATTGTAATCCATCGGTCTTGCTTTTGAAGCCGCTGCACAATGTCTGTCATTAGGACGGTTTTTCCGGAGCCACGCACGCCTGTGAGGATAAAAACATGCTGTGAAGGAGTTGCTGCATTGAAGGTATTGACGACAGTGTATGTCTGCGCCAGCCGCGGAACAACTTCTTCCGGACGGATTCCGAATGTAAGGTTATACGGGTTTTCCATAAGACGAGGTCCTTTACTGTTCTTTACTGTTTTTGAGTGTTTTTACTGTTCTTTACTGTTTTGAATTCCTTTTACTGTTCTTTACTGTTGATTCTATCACGTATTTCCGAAGGCAGCAATCTTTTCTTCTGACAGAGGGAACATGTGGTTTCCAAAGCAGTTTTCTAAGAATATTTCTTCGTGCGCTTCCTGTTTGAATATGCTAAAATACATAAGTTAAACCTGCGCGCGTACGGCGGAGGATGTTTTTTGTATACTTTTTTTGCGGCCGCGCGGGGTGCAACAGACATCGATATTGAAAAAGGAGCAGCAGGACCATATGAAAGAACTGATGTTAGGCAATAAGGCAGTGGCCCGCGGCCTGTACGAGGCCGGATGCGCGTTTCTGTCCAGCTATCCCGGTACTCCGAGCACGGAGATTTCCGAGGAGGCCGGCAAATATGACGAAATCATCTGCGAGTGGGCACCGAACGAGAAGGTGGCCATGGAAGCGGCCTTCGGCGCCTGCTTAGCGGGCAAGCGCGCCTTCTGCGGCATGAAGCACGTGGGCTTAAACGTGGCGGCGGATCCGCTGTACACCATGTCCTACACCGGCGTGAATGCCGGCTTCGTGATTGGCGTCGCGGATGACGCGGGCATGCATTCGTCCCAGAACGAGCAGGACAGCCGCCATCACGCCATCGCGTCGAAGGTGCCGATGCTCGAGCCGTCGGATGCGGCCGAGTCCCTGGCGTTTGCGAAACTGGCGTACGAGATTTCCGAAGAATTCGACACCCCGGTGCTTTTAAAGATGTGCACCCGCGTGGCCCATTCCCAGTCCGTGATCGAGCGGGGCGAGCGGGTGGAGGTGACGAAGCCTTACGAGAAGAACATCGCCAAGTATGTCATGATGCCGGGCAACGCGAAGCGCCGCCATCCCTTTGTGGAGGAGCGCACCCAGAAGCTCATTGCCTATGCCGAGACCGCACCGGTCAACCGCATTGAGTGGGGCGACACCTCTTTAGGTATCATTACCCATTCCACTTCCTATCAGTATGTGAAGGAAGTGTTCGGCGACAAGGCCAGTGTCCTGAAACTGGGCATGACGAATCCCCTGCCCGAGCAGCTGATCCGTGATTTTGCCGCGAAGGTGGACCGCCTGGTGGTGGTGGAAGAACTGGATCCCATCATTGAAAACCATGTGAAGGCCTTAGGCATCCCGGTGGAAGGCAAGAACCTGCTGCCGATGATCGACGAGTTTTCGCAGAACCTGATCCGCAAGGCTTTCGGCATGCCGGTGCCGGAAGGGAACGCCATCGAGGCGAACATCCCCGTGCGTCCGCCGGTGATGTGCTCCGGCTGCCCCCACCGCGGTCTGTTCTATACGTTAAAGAAGAACAAGTGCACCGTGTTGGGCGACATCGGCTGCTACACCTTGGGTGCCGTCGCTCCGCTGGCCGCGATGGAAATGACCCTTTGCATGGGTGCTTCCGTCAGCGCGATCCACGGCTTCAACAAAGCCCGGGGCGCCGAGAGCGAAGGAAAGACGGTGGCCGTCATCGGCGATTCCACCTTTATGCATTCCGGCATGACGGGCCTGGCGAACATCGCCTACAACCAGTCCAACTCCACGGTGATCATTTTAGACAACTCCATCACCGGCATGACGGGTCATCAGCAGAATCCGACCACCGGTTATAATTTAAAGGGCGACCCGGCCGGAAAGATCGATCTGGAGTCTCTGTGCCGGGCCATGGGCTACAGCCGCGTGCGCGTGGTGGATCCCTACGATCTGGCCGCCTGCGATGCTGCCTTAAAAGAGGAGCTGGCCGCGGCGGAGCCGTCCGTGATCATTTCCCGCCGTCCCTGCGCGCTCCTGAAATACGTGAAGCACAGCGCGCCGCTGCGCGTCAATGAAGACAAGTGCATCGGCTGTACGGCCTGCATGCAGATCGGCTGCCCGTCCATCTCCATGCGCGGCGGCAAGTCCCATGTGGACGCCACCCAGTGCGTGGGCTGCGGCGTGTGCGAGCAGATGTGCAGATTTGACGCGTTTGAAAGCACGGCGGAATAATTAGAATCAAATTATAAGGAGTTGCGTCCATGGAAACGAAGAATATCATGATTGTCGGCGTGGGCGGCCAGGGAAGCCTCTTAGCCAGCAAGATGCTCGGCCACCTGCTGCTTTCCGCCGGTTACGACGTCAAAGTATCCGAGGTGCACGGCATGTCGCAGCGCGGCGGCAGCGTGGTCACCTATGTGCGTTACGGGGATGTGGTGAATTCCCCCGTGATCGACGCGGGCGAGGCGGATTTCATCGTCTCGTTTGAGCTTCTGGAGGCCGCCCGCTGGCTGCCCTACTTAAAGAAGGACGGCCAGATCGTCACGAACATCCAGCAGATCGATCCGATGCCGGTCATCACCGGCGCGGCGGAATACCCCCAGGGTCTGGTGGAGAAGATGCGCGCCGCGGGCGCGAAGGTGGACGCGATGGACTGCGTCGCCTTAGCCGAGGAAGCCGGCAGCGTCAAAGCGGTCAACATTGTGCTGATGGGCCGCCTGTCCCATTATTTCGATCTTCCCGAGGAGGCCTGGATGGCGTCGCTCGAAGCGAACGTGCCGGCGAAATTCCTCGAGATGAACAAAAAGGCGTTTGCGCTTGGGAAGGCCTTTGAAGGCTAAGTCCTCCCGACGCGGAAAAGCAGATAAAGGAAAAGGAAAAGAGTTGCATTGTCAGGAAACAGAAGGAGAAAGGAAAATGGAGCATTATTATCAGCCCGAGATCGAATGCGCGTCCCGGGAAGAGATCGTAAAGATCCAGAATGAGAAACTCGCAAAGCAGGTACAAAACGTCTGGGACAACGTGCCCTACTACCGCAAAAAGATGGAAGAGAAGGGCGTGACGCCGGACGACGTCAAGACCATCGACGACCTGCACAAGCTGCCGTTTTTAAGCAAGAAGGACCTGCGGGACGCCTACCCTTACGGCCTGCTCGCCCGTCCCTTAAAGGACTGCGTGCGCATCCAGTCCACCTCCGGCACCACCGGCAAGCGTGTGGTGGCGTTCTACACCCAGCATGACATCGATCTCTGGGAAGAGTGCTGCGCGCGGGCGTTGATGGCGGCCGGCGCCACCGACGAGGACGTCTGCCAGGTGTCCTACGGCTACGGCCTGTTCACCGGCGGCCCGGGCTTAAACGGCGGCAGCCACAAGGTCGGCTGTCTGACGGTGCCCACCAGTTCCGGCAATACCGAGCGCCAGATCATGTTTATCAAGGATCTGAGCACCACCATCCTGTGCTGCACGCCCAGCTATGCGGCCTATCTCGGCGAGTCCATGAAGGAAATGGGCATGTCGCCGGAAGAGATCCCGTTGAAGGCCGGCATCTTCGGCGCCGAGGCGTGGAGCGAGGAGATGCGCCATGACATCGAAAAGACCCTGGGCATCAAGGCCTACGACATCTACGGCCTGACCGAGCTGTCCGGCCCGGGCGTATCCTTCGAATGCTCCGAGCAGAAGGGCATGCACATCAACGAGGACCACTTCATCGCCGAGATCATCGATCCGGAGACGGAAGAGGTGCTGCCGGAAGGCTCCGTGGGCGAGCTGGTTTTCACCGCCATCGACAAGGAAGCCTTCCCGATGATCCGCTACCGCACCCGCGACATCTGTTCGCTGACCCGCGAGAAATGCTCCTGCGGCCGCACCCACGTGCGCATGGCCAAGCCGATGGGCCGCAGCGACGACATGCTGATCATCCGCGGCGTGAACGTGTTCCCGTCCCAGATCGAGACCGTGCTGATCAACCAGGGCTACGCGGCGAACTACCAGATCGTCGTCGACCGCGTCAACAACACCGACACCTTAGACGTGCAGGTGGAGATGACCCAGGAAATGTTCACCGATAACATGGGCGAAATCCAGGCCCGCCAGCGCGCGCTGGTGGACGGCTTAAAGTCCATGCTCGGCTTAAAGGCCAACGTCACCTTAGTCGCGCCGAAATCCATCACGCGAAGCGAAGGCAAAGCCGTCCGCGTGATTGACAAGAGACACATCTAAGAAAGGAGTCCGTCATGTCTGTAAAACAGATTTCTGTATTTCTGGAAAACCGTCCCGGCACGCTGCTGGCGATGACGGAAGCTCTTGCCGCCGGCAACGTGGATCTGCGCGCGATGTCCCTGGCCGAGACCAAGGATTTCGGCATTGCCCGCATGATCCCGGACGACCTGTTCGCGGCGGCAAACGTGCTGAAGGAAGCCGGATACGTCTACAACCTGATGCCCGTCGTGGTGGTGAACGTCGCCGACGAACCCGGCGGTCTGGCCCAGGTGTTGAAGGTGTTTGACGCGGCCGGCGTCAACGTGGAATACATGTATGCCTTCGTCGGCTCCACGCCGGACCGCGCGTACATGATCTTCCGCGTACAGGATCACAAGGCGGCGACGGCGGCCCTGCGGGAGGCGAACATGCACGTCGCCACCCAGGAGGAAATCGCCGAGTTATGATCATCGACATCCATACGCACACCTTTCCCGAAAAGATTGCAATCCGTGCGGTGGAAAACCTGAAAGCGAAATCCCACACCGTTCCGTTTTCGGACGGAACGGTGGAGGGACTGCGGAACCAGCAGAAGGCAGCGGGGATCGACCTGTCCGTCATCGTGCCGGTGGCGACGAATCCGAC